>JAAEOA010000341.1 GCA_024223715.1 bacterium
AGCTCGTCGTGACCACGGCGGACGACGGCCTGGCCGATGCCCTGCGCAGCCAGCAGGGTAGCCTGCGTCAGTTCATCAAGAACAGCAACGCCATCGTGGGCACCAGTACGAGCAGGTTCGAGATTCAGGCTCCCTGATCCTATGCCTACCGTTTTTTCCGTCCTGTTGTGCATACCATGTAATCTGTCCTCATTGAAAACTGGCGATTTAGCATTTTAGGTAGATAACCCAACTTTTCCCAAAAGGGCCTGATCGCCGTTAACCAGGAGCCCAATAATACGCTTGGCGCTCAGATTGATTAAGTGGTTGTGACCGTTGCTGACGGGATACATTATGCCTACCGTGTCCCGTATTGGAAATAAAACTCGGAGGGTTGCGATAATACGCGTAAACATTTTTGTCTCTACAAGCGTCTATAGTAAAGGATGCCGCGATGCCCGCGACACGGTGATGCAAGGAAAACAGGGGAGGATGTCATGAATCGGAATAAAATAGCGATTATATCGATTGCCTTGGCAGTGATTATCACGATGGCGGAATCCGCGTCGGCCAACACAGGGGTTGTGGAAAAGGTCATCGACGGTGGTACGATTCGCATCGGTGATTCTTTTGTGGCCCGGTTCACCGGCCTTTCCGTTCCTGATACTACGACGCCCATCGGATGCATGATTCACGATTTTACGAAACTGGAGTTGATGGGCAGGCGTGTAAAACTGTTCACTTTTACAAGAGACAACACAGCCGCCGGAATCGTACGCGACGAAAATAATCTTCCGTTTGTCCAGATTTACTTTGGAGAAGGGATGTTGACCAGTTTCAACGAAGTGCTACTGAAGAAGGGCTACGCTCGCGTGGATAAAAAATACTTACCGAATGATCTTAAGCATTTTTTCGACCTTGAGCGCGAAGCCCGGAGTAAGGAATTGGGAATCTGGGCCGGCAAGGGAAGATAGATCGACGTTCACGTGGTCATTTTCTCACAGTCTCCGGTTGTGCATACGATTTATTCCGTTCGCATTGATACCTAACGACTTATTCGCACAAAAAAAGACCGGCCAACTGACCTGTCGATTCTTTACAATTATTCCCTATTTGAAAGAATTGGCCCTCACCTGAGACGGAAAAAAGAACTATTCTCCTAGAAGAATAGATTTCAAAAATTTCTTCTTTTATGTCGATTGGGGCTCGGATGGAATTAACGGAAGTCACAACAACGGTGATACGTCCATCGAACCCTGACCGTCACGGGTAAATCACCACTTTCGCCCTGCTGTTTGGCTTCAACCTACTGGGATTCGATTTCCACCAGTTCCACTTCGTAAAACAGCGTATCATCGGGTGACAACCCTTCGGGGTAATAACTCCGCTGGCTCAATTTTGGGGGAACAATCATTGTCCTGCGCTCTCCAGCCTTCATTCCGGTTACCCCTTCGTCAACTCCCTTGATCACCATTTTGCTGCCAAGTAAAAACCGTATGGGTTCTCCGCTGGTGTGAGAGCTGAAGAGAACAGTACCGTCGGTGAAGGTGGTGGTTTCATGAATGACCACGTACTGGCCAGCCACGGCGACCGGCCCCGCTCCCTCCTGGACAACAGAATAAACAAGCCCCGAAGGGGTCGTTACGGACTTGGGAGTATTTGAACAGCCGGCCAGCATGCAGAGCCCCACCAGGAGGACTGAACTCGAAATCAACATTTTCATAAATCTTGTAAACCTTTCAGATCAGGGTGTTGTGCCTTCCAAATATCCCGTCCGCTTCGAAACCTAACGGCTTAGCCATTTCAGGGGGCTGTCCATTCTGTTTATTCCGTCCGCGTTGAAATTTGGGACTTAGAATTTCTGGAAGACTGTCCAGATATTGCAACAACAGGTCCTGATCGCTGTTACCATAAAACTATTTGAGACAAAATCCAAGACTAAGAGCAAGAATTTGGAGCAATTTTCAAAAGTTCCTGCCAAAAACCTGGCTCCCACGTGGGGACGGAATAAGGAGCTTTTGTCTGAGAGAAATTGATTTCAGAAATTGCCTCAATTATGGTGCTTGGGGCTCGGATGGATAAAACGTATAAACACACGGGGCCTAATTTTGTGGCAAAATTCCAGTTATGATCTATTCTGATCCTGCAATTATCAATTATGCGAACCCATCGCTTTTTAAGAAAGGGGCCGCCGTGAGCAGCCACAGATTTTTGATTGTCTTGACTTTTTTGGCAACTTTGGCCTTACCGCTGGTGGCCGCCGGTGCCGATGATACTACTGGTAGCCGGCATCTGGACAACCTCGGCAATGAGTTGCGCGCCCTGACCGCCCAGGTCAGCCCGGCGGTGGTACAAATCTATACTTCATCTTTCGGCCAACTCACGCCTCAAGCCCCACAAGGTTCAGCAGTATTCGGCCAGCAGCAGGCCACAGGTTCCGGGGTCATCCTTTCCGAAGACGGATACATCGTCACCAACAATCATGTGGTCAATGGCGCCAAACGCGTCCTGGTCCGCCTGTCGCCCGAGACCATGGGTGTGCCCCAGGGTCAGAGCATCCTGTCGACCGGCGGTGACCTGGTTGGCGCCCAAGTGATTGGTGTTGATCACGAAGCCGACCTGGCCGTGTTGAAGATCAACAAAACCGGATTGCCCTTCCTTGAGCTGACCACTTCCGATGACCTTTTCCAGGGACAGATGGTCTTTGCCGTTGGCAGCCCCCTGGGACTGGCCAACTCTGTCAGCTTCGGCGTGGTCAGCACCGTGGCGCGCCAACTGGAACGCGATGCCCCCATGGTCTACATTCAGACCGATGTGGCCGTCAACCCCGGCAACAGCGGCGGCCCGTTGATCAACACCGAAGGCAAGGTTGTGGGCATTAACACCTTGATCATGAGCCAAAGCGGCGGCAGCGAAGGCCTCAGCTTCAGTGTGCCGAGCAACATTGTCAAAGCTGTTTACGATCGCATCCGCACTTTCGGTCGAGTCAGGCGCGGCGTCATTCACGTCCTTCCCCAGACCCTGAACCCGCTCATTGCCAAACCTCTTGGCTATGAAGAACAATGGGGTGTCATCCTGGGCGATGTCCATCCAGAAGGATCGGCAGACAAAGCCGGTCTGAAGATCGGCGACATCGTTCTCTCCCTGGACGGCAAAAAAATGGAAAATGCCCGCCAGTTTATCGTGGATGTTTACCTTCGGGAAATCGGATCAAAGGTGAAAGTCGAGGTCAAAAGAGGCAGCCAGACCCTGACCAAGGAAGTCGAAGTCTTCGAACGCCACGAACCCAACTACCACTTCTTTGACCGCATCACAACGGAGAGGAATCTCATATCCCGGCTGGGTGTACTGGGATTGGACCTGGACAAAGAAGCCGAACAGATGCTGGGCACCTCACCGCGGCGCCATGAAGGTGTCATCGTAGCTGCTCTGGCGGCCAACGTCAGCCTGCTGGGTGAAGCTTTCCTTCCCGGTGACATCATTTACGCCCTGAATGGTCAACCGGTCAAGGGCATGCGCTCCCTGAAGAATCTGGTTCGTGATCTGGATTACGGTTCCGGTAATGTGGTGCAAGTTGAACGCGGTGGCCAGTTGCGCTACCTGATCATGATAGTGGAGTAAGGTTAAGTTGCAGAGTGAGCTTTAAAGAAGAACTCGTGTAAGAGGATAGGCATTGGGGGGCATGGCGTCCTTACCCCACATACCAACATTGAAAACAGAGTGGCATTCTCCCCCAGCCAGGGGCATGATCTCATTTGCCGTTAATAAACTGTACTTGCCTGCCAATTTCCGACATCTCAAAAAGGCTGCTATTGTCTGGCCGGAAGGTGTTGAGATGAGAACTTCCGCCGCAGAGATCAACTTTCACTTCGGGGTTTATTGCATGCATTTCAAGGAAAATTTCAATCGTGGCTATGTATTTAGGCTTAATAGTTGGCGGGTTGGCTCAAAATGCGTTGTAGTGTATTTCCGGGCATTGAGACGGCTATTTTTTGATTTTGGCGGTTCACGGCCAAAGCTCGATCGTCCAAATGGAGGATGTTAGCCTATGAAACTACAGCTTTTAAAAATATTTGGTGTGTTTCTTCTGACAGCCTTCGGGTCTCTTCTGAGCATTCTGGAATTGACTCCCTCTTGTGTCGCTGCAGAAGAACCTCGGGAAGAATTGTCCCAGATTGATTTGGAACCTTTCCGCGGCCAAATGATCGTCGAAATAAGACTCGCCGGAAATCATGTAACCAAGGATTGGGTTATTGCCCGGGAAGTGTGGAGTGCCGAAGGAACTGTTGTCGACCCCGAAGTCATCGAAGAAGATATTACCCGCCTCGAAAACCTGGCTATTTTTGGTGAAGTAATAGTGACGCCGGTGGTGGTTGAAGGAGGAGTGACCCTCAACTATTCATTCACCGAAATGCCCTGGATTATTCCTTACCCGGCCATGACCTACACTGAGGAAAACGGTTTTTCTGTGGGAGTGGGAGTGGCTTCTCCCAATTTTGCCGGCCGCGATATCATGCTCTCCGGTGCTGCAGTTTTTGGTGGAGCCACTACGTACAAAATTTCAGCATCCAATCCCTGGATCACAGGCAACCATGTTTCAGCAGGTGTGTTGGCTTTTCATCAAACCCGCCGCAATGAACTGCTGGAATTCGATCAGACTTCCGACATGGTGAATTTGAATACAGGCAAGTATATAGGGGAAAATGGTCGCCTGAAAATATATGGCGGTTATTACGGTGTGGGCAGCGATCAACCCAACATTACTTTGGATTCCGACAATTTTGACGAGCTGTGGTTTGGAGCCATTTCCCTGGGTTATGATGGTCGCGATTCCTGGCGTTCCCCCCATGAAGGTTGGCACAACGAAAGCAGCTTGCTTTACATCGGGGGCGACGCCAATACCTGGACCTGGGGTTTTGATGTCCGTCGATACCAACCAATGGGAGAACGGCACACCATTGCCACTGGCCCTTTTCTTGGTTTGCAATCCGGTACCGTTGGTGAAGATGTCCCTTATTACCTGCAGTATTTTATTGGTGGCGCCAACAGTGTTCGTGGTTATGAACTGGAAGATCTGGGTAAGGAAATTTTTGGTAAAAACCAATTCCTCTACACTTTGGAATATCGTTTTCTGGCTATTCCCACCCGCCCGGTGAAAATTTTCAAATGGACTTTCAGCCTGGGTCTGGAATTGGCCGCTTTTGGTGATGTAGGTGTGGCCTGGAGCGACCCTCATGATTTCAATACCGATCGTTCCCGCAGTGGTGGCGGAGTTGGAGTGCGTCTTCTGGTGCCCGGCCTGGATAGTCTGCGCTTTGATGTGGCCAGAAGCGAAGATGGCAATACTGTGTTCAACTTTGGGTTGCGCGCCATTTTTGATGAACGGAAGAAACGGGTGCGCTGATCATTGCAAAAAAGAACTGACGGGTGTTTTGCCGGGCACTGGTTACCGTTTATCCCGTCCGTATTGATATTTATCGATTTAGCCATTGCTGACGATACGTCTTATTATGCTGAAACTGTGGCTACCGTAAGTTCAATAAGCAAGGGCAACACCTTCCATTCTATCGGTCTCCGCACTAGAATATGTATATTATTTCGATTGGGGCTCGGATGTTTTAAATGGTATGCACAAAGAGTCAGGCAACAACGAACACCAAAGAATTCATGCAACCTTCTGTAGTATTCGCCCGTAATATTTCGCTGATGATACAGGTGTTTTTCCACCAGACCCCCACTCCAGAAAGTCTAATAGACATGAAAAAATTTTCATCCCAATTTTGCAAATTAACTGCATTGTTACTGGTACTTGTTGTTCTGCCCAATTCTTTGCTCGCCGGTGTTCCAGTACGTGAAACAATTGACGGTGTTCTTCATGTCAAAAACCCGGCCAAAGCCAGTGGTGGAGTTCAGACTCTGATAATGCAGGAACAATGGCGGGTAGGCGGCGAGGACGATGAAGACGTTCTATTCGGACTCATCCCCCGAACCTGCAGCGATGCCGCCGGTAATGTTTATGTGCTGGATTCGCAGTTGAACCAAGTGTTTGTCTTCAACCCTGAAGGAGAAATGATACGCTCACTTTTCCGCGAGGGCGAAGGTCCTGGCGAAATCCGGGAGCCCAGAGATATGATGGTTCTGGGTAACGGTCGGGTTGCTGTGGTGCAGGAATTTCCAGGTATGGTGATTTTCGTGGAAAATGACGGTACCCCCGCAGGACGAGTAAAAATTGGCGGCACCGATGGTGGAATTTTCAGCCTCACTGGTTGCGATGCTGCCGGTGATCACTTCATCATGTCAGGCAATACTCAATCCCCTGGAGAAAGTCCTGGTACTTCCAACCGGCAATACTTCCTATCTCACTTCGACGATAAGGGCGTGGAAACTCAACGCTATTGTGAAAGCCTGGGGGTCTATGATTTTCAAGCCTTTAAATTCAGTGAGCGCGAACACACGCCCCCCTTCTGGTTCACCTTTGCCGCCGGTGCCGATGGACGGACCTGTGTAGCCCCTGATCGGGACCAATACTCCATCCAGGTCTTTGCCCCGGACGGCAAACTGGAGATGATCATTGAGCGCGAATACCAACCCATTGACCGCAGCGACCAGGAGTATGACGATACAAGAGCCATCTATGAAACCGCCCTTACCTCCCTTCCCGTTGACTACAAATTAATTGTTGAACGTCAGGCCTCGGCAGTTGCCTTCCTGCAGCGCGGTTTGCGTATTCGGGATGATGGAACCATCTGGGCTCTCAGCGGCCGCGGAATTCGCAATTTACCCACCGGTGTGCTGGCTGTTTTTGATGTTTTTGACCGCAAGGGTAATTTCGTCAAGCAGGTGGAAATTCGTGGTCCCGGTGACCCTCTCAAAGATGGCATATTCTTCGTTGGCAAAGATCGCCTTGTTGTGGTCAAGGGATACATGGAATCGTTGGCGGCACAATTCGGATCGGGAACCACTGCTTCGGGAGAGGATGACGAAGAATCCAGCCTTGCTGTGATCTCCTATAAGTTGGGAAGTTGAAATTTCATCATGGGATTTTCACTGGATGGAATATTTGGTACGGACAGATGAACTCATCCTGGACATCAACGGAACCGAATCGAATGCAACGATTACCGCCAGTATAATTGGCAGTCCCGTATTTCTGAGTGATAACGATCATCTTGATTTTTTTACCCTGTCGCTACCATTAATTCCATCCGAAGAGATTGTAGGCCAATTTCAGCCCTTTGGTTGAAATGGCCCCGTTGCTCTTTGAGTGGCGGGGGTGTTTATGAATGTGGGGGAAATCATGTTATCTACCATATAGGCTGAGTCGTTAGAATCCAACACGAATGGAATATTTAGCAGACACAGTAGTGTTTATTCCGTTGTCCCTTCCAAAAAGTCCATTTTAGGCCGCTTGACGGTAATTCGATGGTGAAGCCCTGTAGATAATCAGAGAAATTCTTGAAAATAGATAGTCAGATTCCAGGGTAATTCGAGAGGAATACGCGGTAAATTTAAATCTGGAATACCAAATATGGTATACTTTTCTGAATGCAACTGTAATGGAGACAAGGCAGACGGACTTTTCGGTAGGCTCAGGCAAAACCATGCCAAAGTAGGCCACCTCGGATAAACAAAAATCAGTATTGTGGGATGTTGGAACCGAACGCAAAATTACCGAAGGCGGTGATTGAAACTGCTGGGCCACCAACA
>JAAEOA010000342.1 GCA_024223715.1 bacterium
ATCTTCAAGAACTCAAATCTCACCTTTGGCAATCTGCTTGCGAGGGCATAGCCCAGGCGAATTTAACTGGGGAATCCTTGACCCTTGAAATCTCAGCCCCTGAACCCTGAACCCGAACCCTGTTCCCTGGAATCTTGACCCCTCTTCTCCAACAAAATTGGAGAAGAACCATAATTTAAGGGGCATCCTGCAAGTCCCAACATTTGTTCAACCAAGGTCGGCTGTACAAAGAGTCTGTTTCAGTCTGCGTGCGAGGGCGAAGCGCAGCGAAGATCCCGTGTTCTCTGCCTGTCCTGTTAAATTCGCAGACCATTTAACCGGGGTGTCTCGAGCGAGCCTGGGAGCGGGTGGTGAATAAAATCATAAAACCCTGGCCCCTGAACTATGACCTCTGAAAATCTTGGCCCCTTTTTTCCAATCAAATTGGAGAAGAACCTTAATTATTAAAATGTGCCCATGATGTTTTCTTATGAGTGGCTGACGTGAACTAAAGTTTAAAATGTTTGCTTTTGAAGCGATTAAGGGGTATAATCGCTTCAAAATATGAATCGATAAGAGGCTCGCAATGCTTTATGTGTGGCAAAATACAAATTGGACGGAATTTACATGGAAAAGCGATGAACTGGCCCAGACACTTGGCCGAACGCGCCTGTGTCAGGGCGGTTTGCTGAGTAAAGTAGATGCCCTGGGCTTAAAATTCAGTAGCGAAGCCAGAGCGGAAATTCTGATTGAAGAAACCGTTAAAACTGCTGCCATTGAAGGGCAGACTCTGGAAAGGGATTCGGTAAGGTCTTCGGTGGCAAGGCGTTTAGGATTACCAACAGCCGGCTTGCCAGCAGGGGACCGGGCAACAGATGGTATGGTGGATGTGTTAATGGATGCCACCGCCAATTATGACATACCTCTTACCGCAGAACGGTTGATGGCCTGGCAGGCCGCTCTCTTCCCTACCGGTTATTCCGGCCTCCGTAAAATACGAACCGGCCAATGGAGAGGCCCGGAACCCATGCAGGTGGTATCCGGCCCCGTGGGAAGGGAAAAAGTCCACTTCGAGGCGCCGCCTGCTGACCTCGTGGAAGGAGAGGTCAGAGATTTTCTCCGCTGGTGGGAAGAGGGATCAAAAGACGACGAAGGAGTTTTGCGAGCCGCCATCGCCCATTTCAGGTTTGTTACCATTCATCCCTTTGAAGACGGTAACGGGCGGATTGCCAGAGCCCTAACAGATATGGCCCTGGCACAGGATGAAAAGCTTGGACCCAGGTTTTACAGCCTGTCTACACGGATCATGGCCGAACGGGATGAATATTACCGGGTGCTGGAGCGATGCCAGAAAGGAGACGGTGATATTACCGAATGGCTGGTGTGGTTTCTGGAATGTTTTGAAAGGGCGATTGAACATTCGGAAACATTGATATCGATTGTTTTGGCAAAGGCACGTTTCTGGCAGAGGCATGGGCAGACACTGTTGAATGAGCGCCAGCTTAAGGTAACTAACCGGTTACTGGATGCCGGCTACGGTGGTTTTGAAGGCGGCCTGACGACTAGGAAGTATGTGTCCATGGCAAAGGTCAGCCGGGCAACAGCTTTTCGGGAAATATTCGACATGGTTAAAAAAAATGTGTTGAAACAGAACCCCGGCAAAGGTCGAAGTGTCAGTTACGATCTTGAATGGCCGGATACAGAATAAACCGTGATCCAGTGTTTTTTAACATTCGCGCAGCGATGATAGTTTTTGTGCGATCGGGTAGGCTAGTTTAAAACACTTGACCCCTTGACCCCTGGACC
>JAAEOA010000343.1 GCA_024223715.1 bacterium
GTCCCACGGACATGTGTTTCTTACCAGATGGCAATATTGGCATTGGGCAGGCTTTTCCCGGAAAAGTGGTCAAGCTTGGAATGGACAATACCCCTGCCGGAATTTGGAACCTGGGAGATCCTGCCAGCGGTGGGTTCTTTATTTTACGGGCTCTGAAATCTGCCGGAGGAGTGACTGCAGCCGGTGGAACCCAGCAATCATTCGATCAGTCCACAGGTGAAATCAGACGCAAAAATTTTGTGGGCACTCTTAATGAAGATGGAACCATAAAATCCAACTTTGCTGAGACTGAACATATTATGAATATGTCTAATTTGAAACTGGATGAACTGGAAGTTATTGAGAGCCCGGACCGACGGTTTGACATTTCCGACGACGGAAAAGTCGTCATCGGTGTTCCCCGCTATGGATACGAAGTGAGCATTTTTAGTCCCGACGGTGAGCTGGAAACAGTATTCACGCGGGAATACGAATCGTGGAAGCGTGACGACCAAGCAATGAAACTGTGGCAGAATATTTTTGATTTCATTGAAACCAACCAAGCCCCAGGGGCGGAAATTCGTATTGAAGAAACTCAGCCGGATATTGAATTCCTGCGTGTGGGCAAAGATGGTTCCATTTGGGTGCTGACCAGCCAGGCTATGTGGGATTCACCCGACGGAATTTTCACCAGTTACGATGTATTCTCCGCTGATGGTGTTTATCAGAAGAAACTGGACTTTGTGTGCGAAGGTGATTCCCGGAAAGATTTCCTTTTCTTTGGTGGCGACGACCTGGTCTTTGTGGTTACTGGTTTCTGGGAGGCAGCCCTTAGTCAGTTTGGTGGAACAGGTGCTGATGAGGATGGCGAAGAACCGGAGCCAATGGCGGTGGTTTGTTATCGCATGAAATAGGGTTTTGTTTCTGATTGGTTTGAATGAAAAAGTGCTCCCCGGGGAGCACTTTTTCTATTTTCAAAAGGGAGGGGAGTCAACCAAGGTGAATCAAATCATCTTTCTATAAAACTTCTTCAATTCTTTTGAGTTTTCCCAACCTTTTCAGGACATTGCAAACACCAATCGATTTCCCATCAAAACACAATCCGGGCTGTGGCACTCATCCATGACTTACCGGGCTCAACAGGCGGTCCAGAATAGAAACGTTCTGGATAATGCTCCCCAAAACCCAGATCCAGATCAGCCGGTCCCAAGTGCAGGGCAAATCCCAGGCTCACCCTCAATTCCGGACCATCAGTGGAAACTGAATAGCCATAATCCGGAGGTGAATGCGTACCTTTGTTCACATCATAATGAACAATTCCCAACCCACCTCGGGTGGTCAGCCATGACAAAACCCTGGATTCAAACCCTGTCCTGAAATTCCATGTTTTCATTTGGCTGAAAGAACGGGAGTCGTACAAGTTGTGGTTCTGATCGCCATCTAAATAATCAATACTCAATAAAAACATATGATCTGTATCTGGATAATAATTGAGTCCGCAGCCGAATCTCCACAGGGTATTGTCTACCCGCAGGGGTAAAGCGAAAGGAGTCAGGCGGTCTTCGGTGGCGTATTCAAAAAGGGGCACTGCGGCCATGGTTGAACTCAGGGCATAAAAGACGCGTCCACGGAAATTGGTATTGTTTTCCTGATCCGAGTTTGTGGTCATAAAATCGGGATATGATGAATCTTTGAGGTTTGTTTTGCGCGATTCCAGGGCAAGGTCCAGGTATGCATTTTTACTCAGGTTAACCCGGACTCCCAGGCCATAAGTATTGGCTGAATAATCCACAGAGAAGGTTTCGGTTTGAACATCACGGGTACCCCGGCGAAAAATGGCACCGGCTGTAATCCTTCCAAAACTGGCTGCATATAGAAGACTGAAATTCTGACGCAGGTGTTCCTGCAAAAGGAACGGATCGCGGTCATCGTCCTGATCATGATAAAACAACCCGACTGTTCCCCAACGACCCTTGGTCCCGAGAGCGGCATGTACCCCTAATCCAGGCCCGCTGATTTTTTCAGAGGGGCTTTGCCAGTAACCGCTGGAAAGGTTGAAATTACCCGATTCCACAAAAACCTGGTCGGGATAATCAACCAAACTGCCGTACCAGCGCAGAACATTGGCGTCATCTTCAAAATAATCTCCGCCGCCGCCCAGACTGTTGATTCGGCTGGTGGTGGCATCTGCCGCAGAAGTTAAAATCATGACTGCCAGCAGGGTAAAACTGAAAGTTTTCAAAATAATCCTGTCATGTTTGTGTCTCGAGTTGGAAAATGGTAATATGAACGTTACCATAGCCTGCATACGGAACCAAAGAGTTTTGACAGCCTCTCCACAAACGGTACGGAGTTTCCATGAGCGATGCCAGCAATCAGAAGCCAAAAATTGAATATCCCTGCCAGTGGGGTTTTAAAGTTATTGGTACTGAAGAGAAGGTGGTTCGTGTGGCCATAGAAGATTGCATCAAAACATGTCTGGCTGGATTTGAAGGTAATAACAGTGAAGATCGCCCGGTTGTTTTGGGAAACAGCCGATCCAGTGGAGGCGGTAAGTATGTGAGTGTGGGCCTGGAGCTGCAGGTCAGATCTGAAGAAGAACGTAATACAATTTTCAGGGCCCTGGCCGATCGTCCTGAAATAAAAATGGTTTTATAAAGACTATTTAAGAGGTGGTCTTTCATATTCCAAATCAGTGATTCCGCCACCATTTTCATCCCACCCGGCCAGAGGGTCAACAAATACGGTATCGGCAGCGGCGGCATCTGGGTCCAACGGTACCAATCGACAATACGTGCGGTATCTATTGATGATTTCCTCTACATAATCAACCGTTTTTCCTCCACCATAATAACCGTGACGAGTGCTGCGGTAATGCCGGCTCTGCATGAGCAGAGGCAGGGTCCGGAGCAGTCCATTTTCCCAACTGTTGGGGTCACGGGCAAAATCCATGGTCATGCGCCGGGCGTCTGTCACATGGCCAATTCCTGCATGATAAGTGGCCAAAGTGAAGCGCCAACGGTCCAGACTGTCTAAATAGGCGAAACTGTTATAAGTATTGGCCATGAGGCGCAAGCCAGCTCGCAGGTTGGGGGCCGGGTGGTATAGGCTGTCAGCCTGGGCACCGGCAAAAGCCGGCAGGACCTGCATAAGGCCCCGGGCATCGGCTTTGCTGCGGGCGTGGGGGTAAAAGCGTGATTCCTGGTAAATGAGGGCTGAGACCATACGCCAGTCCAGGCCCAGAGGTTCGCAATGACGCCGCACCAATTCGTCGTAACCTGAAATTCTGCCACTGATGTCGGGTCGGTGTTCGGCTTCACGAAAAACCTGAATGGTCTTTTTATTTTCAAAGTACCGGTCGTAAATAATGCCGTAGGTTTGGCTTCTGCGTTTGCGGCCCATTTCGTTTACGTAAAGGTGCTTTTTTAGAAAGCCGTCCAGTTCCATTTTTAATTCAGTTGAATTGGTGCGGACCATCCAGGCAGTGGGCAAAGCCTCGCCCAGAGTGGGGCCAAGGACCAGGCCGTCAATCCAGGCGGTTCCGGCTTTGGCGGCTAAATCATCCACAACGATGGCCTGCAATCTTTTTTCAGCTACCAGGCTCATCAATTCTTCGGCTTCCATGCCCGAAGGCCCCTGGTTAAGCCTGAAGGGGATATTGCTATCCTCACGAATCTTCTGCAGGCGGGGCAGGTCGGGGCAGTCCCATGGCACGGTAATGGAGAGGCCAGCAAGGCTCTCTATTTTCTGTCCCTTGTGGTTGGATTCCGAAACCAGAACAACTTTTTGAGAGTATCCTGTGGGACGCGTTGCCAATACATAGGGGGCGGCAGTAAGAGGAAGTGGAAGTCCCGAACAGACAACATCGCCCTGGCCGGAATTGAGCAGAGAAATAAGATCATCTCCAGGTTGAGCGATGACAACTTCCAGAGTCAGCCCGGAATCCATGGCAAATCTTTTAATCAATTCAAAATCGAACCCCGCTTGGCCACCACGGTGAATGAAATAGGTCAGGGAGTTGTAATAGGTGATCATGCGCAGAATCCCGGAAGATTCAATTTCCTGCCAATCCCTCTGGACAGCGGGTTTTTCGATGGATGGCAAGGAGGATTGAGGTCCCACCGGAGCATCATCAAGGCGACGGCCACAGCCGGAAAAGCTCAACAGTATTGAGTAACTCCAGAGCAAGATAAGAGCTCCGGACAAAGAATATTTTAAAGGACGCTTCATCATTTTAGTGTACAACAGAAGTCTAAACTCCTGCAAGGTACTTAAATAAGTCAACTTGCAGGCAGATCGGGAAAGTTGTTCCTTTAGTTTCAGGAGAATTCAAAAGCGACTGCTCCTTTGTTGTTATGGAAGCTGTCAGCAGAATACCGACAATATTATCGGCAAATTGTTGTCGTTCTTAAGAATATGAACTTTTTGTGCCGGTAAATATTTCAGTCCAGTTATGTCATTTTTTTAGTGAAAAAATGTTGAGATTTTGATATAATGACTCTCCGCGATTCGCCCTGAGAAGAAATTCTAAGGAAGAACAGGCTATTTCCCGGTCTTTAGGATGGAGGTGGCGCTATGTTCAGAAGTACTTTCGGAATTTTTCTGGATATGTCCAGAAAGGTATGTCTGAAAGGTTTTTCTACTTAGAAACAATGCTTCGCGGCTTTTTGTCAGTTACTGTCCAAAATCGCCTTTTGGACCCCATTCTTCGCTTTTTCCCCGGGGGAATCCAATGATTCGATCGTTATTGCTAACTATGACCCTGATTTTGATGCTGGCAGGTTCCGCCATGGCTGCTGTGCCCACAAACGCTCAGGAATTCCTGACGGCTGTGGATAATGATGTTAAAAATGGCATCCTTACTTCAGAAGAAGCCCTGATGATCAAATTCAACCATGTTTTTGACAAAGATCAGGTTCCAGCGCCCTACAAGGTTGAAGCTTTTGCACCTCTGAAGTGTGCGACACCCTTGATCCAGGAATTTGACGCCATCCGGAGTGAAATGTCCCGGGAACACGTTCAAAAAATTGACGGTTTTCTTGCTGAAGATACCAGTAGCAGGGCTACTTATTACAGTCTCGGTGGGCACTTTCATCTTATTTATACCACCTCTGGTTCCGACGGCGTTCCTCCCCTGGATGTGGATCCTGCCAACGGTGTTCCTGATTTTGTTGAAAAAATTGCTGAGTACTTTGAGACAACCTGGGATGTGGAAGTTGACCAACACGGTTTTCAGGCTCCTCCCATCGGTTCAGGCACTTATTATATCTCTTTTGCCGATCAACAAAGTTATGGCTATACCTCTGTGGTTAACTACAACCAAGGCTCTACCCGCATCACCATGCACCCCACTTATGTGGGATTTGCTCCCAACGACGATCCTGAAGGCGATGTGTGGGGCGCGGCCAAAGTTACTGCTGCTCACGAATTCAAACATGCCACCCAGTTCGCTACCAGCCGCTGGAGTGAAGACGGATGGAATGAAGTGGACGCCACATGGGCTGAAGATCTGGTTTACGATTATGTGAACGACCTTTACAACTATCTGCCTGGTGACAGCCCGGTCCGTCACCCTGAATCTCCACTCGATAACGGTCCCACCGGAACCGGTTCCTACGAAGATTGCATCTGGGAAATCTGGATGAGTGAAACCTGGGGTGTGGAGTTCATTTATGATTACTGGGAGCACCGACGCACCCACCGCACCGAAGAGGTCATGGATTCTTTCGAAACAATCATGGAAGACTATGGCACCACCCTGGATGAAGGATGGGGAAACTTTATTGCCTGGAACTACGGTGTTAACTACCGCGCCATTCCCGGTGTCGGTTACGAAGAAGCCGATCGTTATCCTTACGGGAACTTCACTGGTTACACAACCAGCTATCCGTACACAACCAGCAATTCCGTGCCTCACCTCGCGGCCCGAACTTATCGTTTGCTGGGCCTGGATGACGAAATGGAAGGCACTCTCGATATTGATTTCAACGGAGCCGACAGCGGCGGACCTCTGGTGGTCAGCCTGCACATCGAACTTACCGATGGCACCGGTGCCATCGAAGTGATGACTCTCGATGAAAACAACGATGGTTATTTTGCATTGGAAACTCCTTTGGAAGACATCGCCTGGGCTGGTTGTACTGTGGGTAACGCAGCCAAGAGCGGCAATAGCGTATCTTTCAGCATGACTCTTCTCAAGACTGAAGCTGTGCCTGAACCTGGTATTGAACTGGATACGGCCTCAGTTTCAGTCAGCCTTGAAGAAGGTCAGTCGACCACTGAATATGTGAATCTGAATAACAATGGTGAATCTGGATCGGTTCTGAACTATGGCGTGCAGGTTTGGGGTAACTCACCTGTGGACGTGGTTGCCGATAAAGACATTTCCGGAAGCACTTTGACTGCTGATGTAATGACTTATCTGCCTGGTACCACCTTTGAAGTGGAAGTTACGGTTTTTAATGGCAGCACCGATGAAAACTGGTTGACCGATGTGATTATGGATTTCCCTCTTGGTGTAACAGTTAACTCATCCACCGATATGATTGGTGGATCCTACGGTCCTCTGGAAACAGATAATGCCACTGGTGATGGCGCAACTATTGTATGGCACGGCGATGTGGGTGCCCAGCACTACGGTCGTATCCTCGACGGTGAAAGTGCCGATGCCACGTTTAGCATTACCGTGAGTGAATCTTTCAGTGGTGACTTGGTTATTCCTTCCATTATTGAAGGTGACGATGCAGGGTCAAACCCTCACACCGTTAATACCAACGTTGTAATTGCTGAAGCCAACCCTGAAATTGTTATTACCCACCCCAATGGTGGCGAAAGCTTTTACGTAGGCGATACCGAAACCATTACCTGGACCACAAATGGTACCGCCGAATACGTTGACGTTGCAATTTCCATCGATGGCGGCAACAACTGGAGTTCTCTGGCTGAAGATCTGGCCAATACCGGATCTCTGGATGCCATTGTGAATGTGGCTGGAAGCATCCATGCTCTGATTCGTGTTAGCGATACCGGCAGCCCCTCTGAAGATATTTCTGATGCCGAATTCAATGTCATCGAACCTGTTTCCTGGTTGGTTGTTAATCCAGCCAGTGGTGTTCTGAATCAAGGGCAAAATATAGATTTGGCTCTGGATTTTGATTCCACAGGACAGGCCTCTGAAGTTCATGAAGCCTGGGTTGTTGTCAATGATGGCGAATTCAGTGTTCAGGGTATTGTCCCTGTAACCATGGAAGTGACCGGTGATGTTAGTGGTGCGGGAACTCCTGAAGTATTTGCCCTGAACGGCAACTATCCGAACCCGTTTAACCCCATGACCCAGATCAGTTTCAATTTGCCTGCCGAAGCCCGCACTTCGGTTCAGGTTCTGGACATTCGTGGCCATGTGGTTCGCACCCTGTATGTTGGCAACATGACTGCCGGCCCACAGCGTATGAATTGGGATGGAAAGAATGACGACGGCCACATTGTTGCCGCCGGCATGTATCTGGCCCGTTTACGTACAGTAGGTTACGAAGCCACAGTCAAAATGACTCTGGCCAAGTAGTACGATAAGAGTAAATGCCCCGCGGGTTTCCTGCGGGGCATTTTTTTGTGCTCTTTCATAAAACCTGACAATTCAGGGCTTTGATGGTAGTTTAGGCTAAGATGTTTTCCGATAGGTTCAGGGAACAAAGCAAATATTTCCAACCAGTTCTTTTGGTTTTTTACTTTCCCGGGAGAAATTCGCTTGAAGTTGATCGATCTGAGTCACACCATCATTCCCGATATGTTTCAGTGGCCAGGAGACAACCAACCACTGAAAATTCATCGTCACAGTGTGCATGGTCCTGATTCGCACATGTCCAGCAGCCTTGAGTTTGGTTGCCATGTGGGCACTCATATTGACGGCTCCCTGCATTTTCTTGATGGCCAGCCTGCCCTTCACGAAATTTCAGTTGATCGTTTTGCCGGGAGAGCCCTGATTGTGGATGCTACTGCTTCCGGGGCAGACAGTTCTCAACCTTCGCATCTGCTGGTCGATCTTTTGTCAGGTCAGGGCCTTGCCGACATAGACTTTGTTCTTTTTCACACTGGATGGGATCGTTTCTGGGGGCAGGATAATTATTACCGACACTGGCCATGGATTGATGGCCAGCTCGCCGTTTTTTTGGCAGAGCACGATCTCAAAGGGGTGGGGCTCGATACACCCAGCCTCGACCGAGTCGGTGATTCTGAAGCCCACGACCGATGTGCTGCGGCAGGCATGATCAATATAGAGAATTTGACGGGGTTAAAATCTTTGAGCGAATCAGTTGTCAATTTTATGGCTGTCCCTCTTAAATTACACAAAACTGAAGCTTCACCGGTTCGGGCTGTGGCCTGGTTATAAAACACTGTAGATAAGGATTATTCATTCATGTTCGACGGATCCGGAAATTCTCAAAACAAGCATCTGGGGCAACCATGGATTCCCAAACGTTCCATGGGATTGGGTCGTGCTTTGCAGAAAGCTGGTTTCGGAACCCGAGCAGTCACAGATGGTATTGTCATTTCCGGCCGGGTTCAGGTCGATGGTCTGGTACAGGTTGATCCCAAATCCATGGTGGGGCCCGGGAGCGAAATCTTTTTGGACAACAAACGGCTGAAAGAAGTCCTACCGGTTTTTATGGCCCTGAACAAACCTTTGCGAGTGGTTTGTGTACCCTCAGATGGAGTCAATTGTCAACTGGCCATGGAGTTCTTTCCTTCAGATATTCCCGGATTGCGCCCCGTAGGCCGTATGGACAGCCGCAGCACCGGTTTGCTGCTGGTCTCAAACAACAAAGACTGGAACAACCTTCTGACCGATGCCAAAAATCTGGAACACGAGTACCGGGTGCAGGTTGAAGGAGAGCTATCTGCTATGGAAGTGACCGTTATTGAGGCGGGTATTAACCTGCCGAAACTCGGTTCTTTCAAGCCAGTTTCGGTTCAAATTGTGGAATCCATGAAGGGCAGAACGGTTTTGAACATTGTTCTGACCGATGGTAAAGTTCGCCAGCTGCGAAAAATGTTTACCACCCTTCGTCATAAGATTTTTTATCTGCGACGAATTCGTATCGGTGATATTCGCCTGGGTTATCTGGCACCTGGCGATGTGCGCGATCTTTCTTCCCGGGAAATTCAATCCATCAGAGACTTGACCTGATCCGAATTGAATACCCAAATCTGGTTGAGGTTCAGGCATGGTTATGACTCTGTTTTTTGGAAGCCTCGTCATTATTTTGGGATTGTTTCTCTGGCAATCGGTACGTTTGCGCAATCAAAATCTTCAAAATGGAAGACTACTTACCCGTTTGTCTGAAATGGATAAAGAGGCAACTCTTGGGCGTTTGCTGATAGGTGTGGCCCACAATTTAAACACACCTTTGAGTGCTTTAGCCTGCACTTTAAATACCCGGCAACAGGCGCTGAAAAAACTTGTGGAATATGCGCAGGAAAACAGCAATGAATCAGAAAATGATCCATCTTTTAAAAAAATTATTGATGCCTTAAACAGCACTGATTCAGTAGTTTGTGGTTAACAAAAGTCGGGAAATTTTGACGGACAAGTGCCAAACCTGTTCTTCATTACCCGAGTTGATAGACGACCCTCATTTTGCAAGGGCCGTAGTGGCTTTACGGCAGAGCGCGAACTCTGTTCAGACGGCCTCGGGTCGAATTTCCGAACTGGTGGACGGTTTGAAGTCTTTTAGCCAGCTTGATGGTCCTGATAAGGGATTGGTGGATGTTAACGAAGGTTTACAAACTGTTCTCATGCTGATGGAACACCAAATTCCAGCGGGTGTGGAAATCAAAAGGGAACTCTTGGAAGTTCCTGACGTAATGGGATGGCCGGCCCAGCTGCATCAGCTCTTCCTGGTTCTTTTTCGACACGCCATGGAGTCCATCGGGGAGGCCGGCACCATTTTCATTACCTCACGTTTGGCTGCCAGGCAAATTGAAATCACTTTCAGAAATTCCGAAAAGAATTACTCTCCTGCTGAGTTGGAATCCCTTTTCAACCCGGGTTTTTCAGTTACCGCACAGGCCGTTCGCATGGACTGGGGCATGATTGCCGCTCAAGGTATTGCCGAACGACACGGCGGTAGTCTCCGGGCCATCAACCAGGAAAAAAATGGAACTTCGGTCATTCTAAAGCTCCCGGTGAGTCCTACTTTGTGAGTGTGGTTTTCCTTTGCGGGAAAGGAATGTCACAAATTTGTCAGTTTTTTTTCTGATCTATGGCTATTGATTTCCGATTTCAATACAAACAGGGCCTTCTTGGGTACTGTTCCAAGTTATATTATATGCGATACTTAAAAGAAGATTGATGGAGTCTTGCAAAGGAAAAAACCAACTGAAATAATTGGGTCGTAAACTGTTTGCTTACAATGTCATAAGTTGTTTGACCAACAGACAGAACAGGCAATACAATAGTATTGTGAAATTCATCAACTGTTTTGTCCTGGGAGCAATCTGCCATGACCCATCCCCAACGACGCCAATTTTTTCTGACATTCCTCATGATGGCCATTTTGACCATCGGTGTTTCCGCACCCAAGGTGTGTGCGCAGTCCAATGATGACTGCATGGATTGCCATGATGACGAAGAAGAAACCAAAAACGTTGATGGCGAGGTTATCTCTCTGTATGTGGATCTGGAACGCTTCGAACATTCCATTCACGGCCAGGAAGATATGTCCTGTATTGATTGTCACGAAGACCTTGACGGTTTTGATGATTTCCCTCATGACGAAGAACTGGAACCAGTTTCCTGCGAGAATTGTCATGATTCCGAAGAATATGAAGCCAGTATGCACGGCCAGGCAATGACAGATGGCAACCCTCTGGCTCCCCAATGCTGGGACTGTCATGGCTATCACTTTGTTTTGCCTCCATCGGACCATGCCTCGACGACCAATGTTTTCAACATTCCAAAAACTTGTGGAAATTGTCACCGGGAAGGCGCGGCTGTTGGCGAAAGCGCTTCAGCCAGTCAAGACAGTGTTCTCGCGCACTATTCCCAGTCTATTCACGGCATCGGTCTGACCCAAAAGGGTCTGACCACCACCGCAGTTTGTACCAGCTGCCACACCGGCCATAATGTTCGTAATCATATTGATCCCGAATCGACCATTCACCGGGACAACGTGGTTGCAACCTGTTCCCAGTGTCACGGTCTTATTGAAGAGGTGCACGAGAAGGTTATTCAGGGTGAGCTGTGGGAGAGCGAACCGGACAAAATACCGGTCTGTATTGAATGTCACCAGCCTCACGAAGTTCGTCAGGTTTATTATGACGAAGGCATGAGTGATCAAGAATGCCTGAGTTGTCATACTGATGAAAACCTGATTGCCTCAGCCCCAGGCAGCAATGGGGAAAGTATGTATGTGGATACCGTCGAACTGGGGCATTCCTCACATGAGAATATTTCCTGTATTCAGTGCCATACCGGTGCTTCACTCGGGCACGACCGTCCCTGTGATACCATTCCCAATAAAGTCGATTGTGCCATTTGTCACGCTGAGGATGTTGCAATCTTCAATTCAAGCATTCATGGCCAGATGGATGATCAAGGCGATCCCGATTCTCCCAATTGCCTCGATTGTCATATTGGTGAAGGCGGAAACCACAACATCCTGCCCCATGACAATACAAAAGCGCCCACCCATGTGCGCAATATTCCCGACCTTTGCGGGCAGTGTCACGATGAAGGCGGAGTGGCTGATGTGCGCTATGAAGGCACCGAAAAAAGCATGGTGGCCAACTACAAAGAAAGTGTGCACGGCCGGGCTTTGAATAAATCCGGTCTGGTGGTTACTGCCACTTGTGTTAGCTGTCATAGTAGCCACGCCATTTTGCCTCACTCCGACGTAAACTCCACGATTAACCGATCTAAAATTGATGTCACCTGTGCTCAATGTCACTTGGGTATTGATGAAGTGTTCCGTGAGAGCATTCACTTCACCGGTAAAGGAACCCCGGAAACTCCTCTGCCCATGTGCAACGACTGTCACAGCAGTCACGAAATTGCCCGTACCGATGCGGCTGGTTTCAAAAGTACCATAGCCAACTCCTGTGGAAAATGTCATGAACATGTGACAGAGACTTACTTTGAAACCTTCCACGGCAAAGTTTTCCAGTTGGGGAATACCAATGCGGCCAAGTGTAGCGATTGTCATGGCCAGCATAATGTACTGCCCAAGGACAATCCTGAATCAACACTCTCTCACGAGAACATTGTTGATACTTGCGGAAAGTGTCACACTGGGTCTCACAGGCAATTCACCGGATACCTGACTCATGCAACTCACCACGATAAAGATAAATTCCCAGCCGTTCATTACACCTGGTTATTCATGACCTCGTTGCTGGTCGGTACGTTTGTGGTCTTTGGAATTCACACTCTGCTATGGATGCCTCGAAGCTTTGAAGCTATCAAGCACTCCCGTCAGTTGCGCAAAATGGCAAAGGGTGAAAAGCAATTCCGCCGCTTCGGCAGTCTTGAACGGTCGTTGCATGTCATGGTTATTGTTTCGTTCCTGACCCTGGCTGTCTCCGGTATGACTCTGAAGTTCAGCTACCAGCCCTGGGCTCAGTGGTTGAGTGGAGTCCTCGGTGGCTTCCAGTCAACAGGAACTCTTCACCGCATGGCAGCCTTCCTGACCTTCTTCTACTTCACGCGTCACGTGATCAACCTGTTTGCCAAGCGCAGCATGAGTGGCAAAAGTTGGGGGCAGTTTATCTTCGGCCCCGAGGGTATGATGTTCAATGCCCGCGATGGTGTGGAGTTTGTGGAAACTTTGAAGTGGTTCCTTCACAAGGGCGAACGCCCTCAGTACGGGCGTTGGACTTACTGGGAGAAATTCGACTACTTCGCAGTCTTCTGGGGTGTGGCAATGATTGGCGTTAGCGGCCTGATCTTGTGGTTCCCAGAGTTGTTCACTCGGTTCCTGCCTGGTCAGATGATCAACATCGCAACCATCATCCACTCCGATGAGGCGTTGCTGGCCACAGGCTTTATCTTTACCATTCACTTCTTCAATACTCACTTCCGTCCGGACCGCTTCCCCATGGATCCGGTTATCTTCACCGGTCGTATGACTCTGGCGGAGTTCAAGGAAGATCGGCCTCGCGAATACGCTCAGCTGGTGGAAGAAGGACGTCTGGAAGAACATATGGTCGATCCATTGCCCGATACGTTTGTCACCGCCATGAAAGTGTTCGGATTTACGGCCCTGACTATTGGTCTGGGCCTGATTATCACCATTATTGTAGCGGTGGTGTTTGGAGTTCATTAGATTTTTTGGGCAGGCCTACTTCCAGGCCTGCCCGATTTTGCAACCGGGGTTGTAACTTGAAGGGTAAGAGGTGTCCAATGATGGTCAATTTCAAATGCGCAGCATTAGCTTTGGTTTTGATTCTGGTGGGTGTGGCAGGGGCTCAGGCGGGGCAGGATGAAGGCAGCTTTTGGTATGCCATTGACCACATGACTTCTGCCGATGTTAACGCCGAAGCCATAGTATGGGTCACTCTTCCTCCGGATTGGCACGGTCAGGAAATTGAAATCACGAACATTGATCCTGAACCTGTGGCTATTCTTGAAGACAAAGCTACCGGGAATCGGGTCATTGAGTGGTTGTATCGCCCCGGTGAAGAATCTTTGCCCATGAATCAGTTCTTTCATTATGATTTTAAATTGAAGCAAAAAGAAATTGCGTTTGATGTGGATCCTGAAAAGGTCGGTGCTTATGACCGAAATGATGCTGATTTTAAAGCTTTCACAAAAGCTGAAACCTGGATTCAAACCGATGGCGTAATTCTGGACGCTGCCCGGGAAATCATAGGACGCGAAAAAAACCCATGGCTGCAAAGCCAAGCTCTGTTCGATTACTGCCTGAGCAGCTTGAATTTTGTTCCTGGAGGGTACGGAAATCGGGATGCAATCTCGACTTTGCAGAATCGCAAAGGTGATTGCGGTCAGTATAGCCGTCTTTTTGTGGCTCTTTGCCGGTCCATTGGCATTCCTTCCCGCAGTGTGACCAATGCCTGGTTGGGTGGCGGAACTCATGTGTTTGCTGAAGTCCTGTTAACCGGCTATGGCTGGGTACCTTTGGATATTTCTCTAGCTCAAATGCTGGAACCCGGTGGTGCCGGATTTTCCGAAGCTGAAGTTAAAAGTTTTATGGCCGAGCGAGATGTTCCTCTGGGCGATTCTCAATGGTTCGTGGGGAACTTGTTTTCCAGCCGAATTGTGGTAACAGTTGGCAATAACATTTCTTTCCATTCACCCACTTTGGACCAGAAAATGACTTTTCAGGTTTTGCGTCCCGGTGGCAAAAAAGCTTATCCGTCAGCGGTGGAAATTAATGGTTTTAATAAAGACTTAATTCATGGCGGGTTCTTCGTTTTTGGCCAAAAAATTGAATCCAATGAAGAAGCTCATAAAATGACTCACATGCGTTTGGCTAATTCGTTTTTCGACGTTGATCTGTTTGATGTTGTGGAAGAGGGCTGTCGAAAAAGTTTGAACAAATACTCCGACGGTGTGCAGCCCTGGATCAATATGGGAAAAGTTTATATGCACAAAGGTGAGTACTACAAAGCCGAGGCATCTTTCAAAAAGGCCATGCGTGGAACGGCTGCCCGAAGAAATGAAAAACTGGAAGCTCTGGTCTGGACTCACAACTATTTGGGTAATTGTTATGACTTGTTGAATCACCGGGACATGGCTCTTGAGGAATACAATGCCGTAATACAAATGAATAATAATTTTCGGGGTGCCGTGGATTATGCCCGAAAGTATTTAAAAAAACCTTTTACAAAAACCCAATAGTCTTCAGGCTAAAATAAAAAGAGGTCCCCAATACGGGGACCTCTTTTAGTCTGAACATTGGTTAATCGGTGTGAGCGGCGGCAATTCTTTGTTCATTCAGCCCGGTCCAGAAAGCCTGAACACCATCGAGCATGTTGCGCCCGCCTTCGAGGAATTTCTCTTCGTCAAAACCATCAGTGAAAAAGAGTTCTTCCAGTTCGTCCATGACGTGACCCGCGTGTTGGTCTTCAATTTTGTCATGCCAGGTAAAGAAAGCCAGCGGCAGTTTTGGCTCAGATTTCTTTTTAAAAGCATCCAGCCCTGTGATGAGTTCTTTCCAGAAACCGGCAGCGGCCCAGTTCTCCACTGCAAAGCTGGCACCTTCAGCGATGTTGGGGTCTTCATTGCCGTAAATGGCATTCAGCTGGTCGCAAAAGAACAAAGTGGCAGGCGTCCCGTGACGTCGTTTGCCCATGTCGTTAAATTCCAGGCCCAGAACTTCACCCATTTTGACCAACCACTCAAAATGAGCGGCGCGGAAGCGAAAGCGGCCACCATCGACTGAGCCTTCCAGAGATACAATTTCAGGATCCCCCTCACGGTCAGTGTCCGCTACCTCACCCATACAGGCACCGGCTTTATGAAAAATTACACCCAGTTCGTTGGCCAGAATTTCTTTACTGGCGCGCATGCCTTCAAGGGTGCCGGCGTTTATGACCTTCATCAGTTGGGCAATAAGAAAAAGATTGGAAAAGACAGAAAACTGGATCACAAAGTGTTTGATGTTTTCGCGGTTGACGTTGCCTTTGGCAAACCAGGCGCAGTATTTATTATCGTTAATTATGGGGTGAGTCATGAATTCTGAATTGCAGGTGGCGACAAAAGTATTAAATCGGCTGGCATCGTCGGCGGATATTTTTCCTTCGGTGACTTTGCTCTCAATTTGATCAGAGACTTGCAGCTGCATAGGACGCTCCTGAGTTGGTGTCAGATGATGGTGGAATATTTATCGACAACAGGATAGCAATACTCGTGTATGGTCGCACGTGTGAATTTTTGTAGCCAATGAAACTATCGTGGTTAATTATCGTCCTAGGAACTGCTCAATAAACAAATCTCAGATAAAGGAATTATTATGGCTGGAACGGGAAAAAAATGGCTGATTGGCTGCGGAGTTGGCTGTGGTGTCACCATTTTGTTGAATATTCTCTTGTTTGTAGGATTCGGTGTCATGATGACCCGTCCAATGAATAAAGCCGCAGACAGTCAAAAAGCTCTGACCGAGGCCTTGGGACCTGCGCGAGATTTCCAGCCAGAAGTTGATGGAATAACTGCTGCTCGAATTGAAGCTTTCCTTGCCGTGCGGGCTCAACTGATGCCTTCCTGCGGCGAATTTGAAGGCATTGAGGAGGGTTTTTCTGCCATGGATAAAATGGACGATTCCGATGAAGAACCCAGTGCCGGGGAAATAATCAAAGGTTTGGGCAAGGTGATGGGATCCGTAAAAGGCATAGTTATGGAAATGAGCGCCGTGTTGGAAATTCGCAACACGGCTCTTCTTCAACAGCAAATGAGTCTTGGCGAGTATACCTGGATCTATATTTTGACGTACAATTCCTGGTTGGAATACAAACCAAATACCGGGGTCGAGGATGAGGGAGGTCGTTTGTCCGGGCGATCAGCAATTTTGATGGCAGATTTTATGGAAACTCACGCAGCAAGGCTGGAGGAAGCTGGCCGTTCGGTGGAGGCGGATCTTTGGCGGCAGGATTTAGCTCGCAAGGATTGGGATGAAGTTTTTGTTCCCTTTTCCACCACAAGTGTTCCTGAGGAAATTTCCCTGGTGTTGGAGCCTTATCGTCTCCAATTGGAAGAGTCTTATTGTCCGCCCATGAGCCAGTTTGATCTGGACCAGATCAAGAAAAAGGGTATGAGTTTTCATTCCAACTGATCCTGTTTTTTAATTTTTATTATTCCGCAGAGAATGTGAAAGGCCCTGATTCTGCATATCTGAAGCATGTGCACTTTTATTATCCCATCAAAAAATTGGCACCCACCGCATTGCCCAAACAGCAACTGTCTTTCACATAAGCAGTTGGCAGAAAACCGTATATTCAGGCCCCATTCCCGCTACTACAGAACAACCGACAACCGGCATGTACAACGATACCAATGCCTGTCATGCAAAGTTACCGTCTCAACACAAACCTTCTCCACAACCTACTGGCAAAAAAGATCAGACCTGGAAGAAAA
>JAAEOA010000344.1 GCA_024223715.1 bacterium
ACCGAAATAATCCTCAAGTTTTTGTACAAGATCAGGATTGAACAGAAAACGAGAGCTCTCTTCATTGCTCCTTTAGCTTCAGATGTTTTGCAAATTTCGAACTCAATATGTGTTATAATACTCCCTGCCGCCATTATATTCATATTAAACTGACTTCAAGCGGAGATCTCTTTTGTCTTTCATAAAATACAGTTTTCTGACTTTGGTTATTCTCCTGGTCAGCATAGCTCCCTTTGTCCAAGCCGACGAACCCGACCCAAATTACTGGCGTTTGGATGAAATTCAGGCTCAATTCGACATCTGGGAAGCTGAATACCCCGACATTTTCCATCCATCAGTGCTGGGCCAGACCGGCAACCGCCTTGAAATCCCCATGGTCACCATCTGCAATCAGGAACCAGGCTCCAACGACGATCCCCGAATGCTTTTTCACGGTGCCTTACACACCAACGAAGCCAACGGTACCACAGCCATCATGGCTTCCCTGGAAATGCTGCTCACCGGCTATGGTGTGGACCCAAAAATGACCGCCCGGGTCGATAGTCTGGAAGTAACTTACGTTCCCATTCTGAATGTAGACAGCCACCTGTACAGTTTCAGCGGTGGCGTGAACTGGTTCGACTGGCGAAAAACCATGCGCGATAACAACAGCAACGGACAGCCCGATTTTCCCGATGACGGTGTGGATTTGAACCGCAACTGGGACTGGAACTGGGATGCCTACGAAAACGACCAGCCAGCCGACCTGAAATACAAAGGCCCATACCCGTTCAGCGAACCGGAAATTATGGCAGTCAGGGACTGGGTTTTGCGGGAACGGCCAGTAGTTGTAGTGGATTATCATTCACCGGTAACCATCAGCTGGCGGAAATATATTTTCTGGCCCTGGATGGACACAGCGGGCGGTGGAATGGGTCCCGACCATAACGTTTCTGATGATGTGGCTGAACTTTGGGCTGCAGCAACAATCGATGAAAACGGAAATCAGTACAACGAGATTTACGCCTATAGCACATTACCAAAAGAGCAGAACTGGATTTACGCAAACACCGGAATTTTGTCTTTCATCATGGAAATTTCTGACCACTGCTGGTGGTCTGGAGCCATGGTCGATACCATCGGAACCCGTGTGGCCCGCGGGGGGAATGCCTTGCTGGATCGAGTGGTGGATGGACCAGGCCTTCGAGGTGTTGTGACGGATGCATCAACGGGTGAACCCCTGGTGGCTGAAGTGAAAATTGACCAGATGCATCAAGACACCGTAGGGCCGCGTCTGACTGAAGAAAACCATGGCGCTTACCACAGGTTGACCAGATCGGGAACATACACCGTTACTGCCAGTTGTGATGGATACGAGTCTCAGACGCAATCGGTATCGGTTTCCAATTCCTGGGAAACTCTCGATTTTGCTCTGGAGTCGCCATTGAGTTCGGTTGCACCGGGACGAGATTTGAGTTGGTTGCGGACAGGGAATTCAAATGGCGATGTGCGGTTGGAAGTGCCAGCCGGATTGCCCGCTGCCACGGTGGAGTTATTTGATTTGCGTGGTCATAGGGTAGGAGTGCTTGGTGAAAATATGGCTTCGGGTCAGGCCTATGATTTGCAGTTCCCCAACCGTCTGGCAGGCGGAGTTTATCTTGTTCGGGTACGTGCAGGTCAGCAAGAGCAAACTCAGCGGGTTGTTTTTGTGCCTTAATGTATGATTTTGTTGGCTTATTTTGATCGATTGATGTGGCCCGAGTTGTGATTAGTGCTTCAATAAAAAAAATGGAAATAAGCGCCAAAAAAATGCTTACACGCCCTATCCAGAGCGTGTAAGCATAGACTATATTAACTTCGTTATTGAACTTTTATTAACTCAACCTTAAATCGCAGAACTGCATGGGGACCAATTGCTCCGCCAGCTCCCTGGGCTCCGTAAGCAATATCACCAGGGATTGTAAGTTCCCAAACATCCCCTTCTTTCATTAATTGAAGAGCTTCGGTCCAACCTGGAATAACCCCATTTACCGGGAAAGAAATGGTTTCATTTCTCTGGTAGGAAGAGTCAAAAACTGTGCCGTCAATAAGAGTGCCTTCATAGTGAACTTCAACTTTGTCAGTTAAGCCCGGTGTGGCTCCACTTCCATTTTCAAGTTTAAGATATTGAAGCCCTGATTCAGTTACTTCAACACCATCTTTGCTTTTATTTTCTTCCAGATAAGCTTTGCCTTCCATCAGATTTTTTTCACCAATTTCATTTTGAATATTTTGGGCCGCTTCATTCATTTTTTGTTCAAACTGAGTCATGATGGCAACGGTCTCTTCCTCAGTAATTTCACTTGCTTCGCCAAGATATGAAGAGCGAATCCCTTTGGAAAAAGAATCCAAATCAATTTCAACATTTTGCTTTTTCAAGTCTCCACCGACCTGACGTCCGATGATGTAGCTTACTTTTTCCGTCTCGTTGTTCATTGAATACACCTCTATACTTAGGATTTTTGGGGATTTTTGTGGAATATAGATGGTTTTTGGCCCTTTGCCAAATTTCCATTTTTGTTTCCCGCCAGCTGAATTGAGGCGGAATCAAGTCTATGGCCACAAATTGAACCAGCGACATTCTTTTAGGCACAACCCAAAAATACAAGGTATGGACTCCGGAAACCTGGAAAAACAAACAACTAAGAGTGTTCCTTTCAAAATTACTGATGTTTTTGTTTTGAATATTAGGCGGTGTTTTTTTCCCCACCTATTAATTATCCTATTGAAACAGAGTTCTCAATGCATTATACTCCCTCGTCTAACAAAATCTCTAAAACTTGATACAGGAGAAATCCATGAAGAACTTGAAGCTAACCCTTCTCCCTACAGTATTGTTTGCAATGCTGTCAATTGCCTCTGTAGCCCAGGCGGGTTTGCCGTCAAATGTCTTTGACCTGGCTGAAACCACCAGAGGCCCAAACGGGGGCACTATCGAGGTCTTTCCCAATCACGTTTTTAACGTTCAGGCTACCGACCAAACCATGGAAACCGGGGTCCGTATCTCCTGGACCGGTGCCGAGGATTTGGAGGTATTCTTCAATGTGTTCCGCGACGACTTATTGCTGACGGAACTGTCCAGCCAGGACTCTGTCTTTGTCGATACGACTGCCCTTCCACTATATACTTATGATTATAGCGTGCAGATGTTGGGTTTGGATGGTAGTAATCTTTATCATATTGGCCAAGATGATGGATCACGCGGTTTTTTCAGGCCGCAGCAATCTTCAGGATCGATGTACACCGATACCGGCGGGGTTGAACTGACCTGGCAGGACCGCTCATCGATTGAAGACGGTTTTATTATCTTCCGTGACGGCGCCCCCATCGATTCTGTCTCGGTAAACACCACCTATTATTACGATGAGACCTCAACACCTCTTCAAGTTCACGATTACTGTATTTCAGCTTATACCACCGATGGAACTTCCAATTACGTGATTAGCAGTTCCAACCAAGTCAGTAATGCCCATAGCATGGTATCTCAACAACATATGGTCTATGTCGCTGATGGCTTAGGCGGCCTTCTCCACTATGACTTTACTGACCCAACAAATCCTGTTTACAACGGTAGCTATGTTTCTGGTTCCTCCATCACCAGTTATGCCAATTCCCTGATGATTGAAGGTGGCATGCTCAGGCATTTGTGGGTGGATGATGACCCGGCAAATATCCAAATTCATAACTCAGTGGATACCGAGGGCGAACCATACGAGGTTATTGCCCCTACTTGGGACACCCATCTGGTGGCTGATGGTTCTGCGGGCCTGGCTCTTTTCTATGACGTGGAAGGGATGATGGAAGTCGACCGGGTTTACACTCTGGGAACCGCGGTGGGAGTTACTTACCATTCACTTCAACCTGACCAAGGGTATGCTTTTGTTTCGGCCTTAGGTGTCGGATTGGTTGTCGTTCAAGTCGATTGGGATGAGATGTCGATGGTTTCCACAATTACCGAAGCAACTCTCGGTGGCAGCGCAGTAACAGCAGCTATGGACGGAGATAACCTTTTTGTTGCAGTTGACGGCTTTGGTATCAAGGTTTTTGATATTTCCAACGTGGGTTCGCCGGTCGAGATCGGTTCGCTGTCCGATCCTTCCATTACCGCTGCGTTCGACCTCAGCCTGGGTGCTACCAGTGCCTTCATTACCTCCGATTCATGATTGGTAACGCTTGATGTTTTGGATTCTGCCTACTCGTTCATTGTCCG
>JAAEOA010000345.1 GCA_024223715.1 bacterium
CCTTTAGGTCGTAGATCTTTAACTCCACTGCAGCGGATTCTTTGAGCCTAAGCTTAATGGTGATCTCCGGGTTGAAGGGGTTTGGGTAAGCTTGAACCGACGTTTTTATCGGCAAGGCTTCGGTAGCTTCATTTACTCCTATGGCGCCCTCCTGGCCAGGCGAACTTAACGCAACAACATTGGCTTCACCTGCCACATACACTGGAGTAAGAAGAAAATCGTAATTGCTTGATAAACAGAACCAATGATTCCCATCTTTGCTCAAATAGTAGTTGTTTTCACCTTCAAATTCCCTGTACCCAACTCCCATGCTCACACCATCTTCTGGTGGAGTATAAAATGCCGGGTATTGAAGGATTACAAAAAGGGAGCCATTCAGGCTGGCTACTGGCTCATTGAACTCCACTTCTGACCATGAATTTTCCTGGCCTGTTACATTTTCTGCAAGAACCAGGGCTTCATCGTAAGAAGGCGGCAAATCGTCCAGGCCGCTTGCAACCAAAATTTTTGGAAAGGCTTGCTCAGCAGAACCGTTAAACCATCTTACTCCAGCCACGGCCTGCCCTTCGGGTACCTCAACTCTAAGGGCAATACAGCTTCTTTCATTCACTGGATCGATTACTGCAAGGCTTTCAGCTTCAGTGACCGGGTTTCCGCTTCCACCAGCAAATGCAACTGTAGCAAGAACAACAATGAAGATGGTAATTATTAGATTGATGATTTTCATTTCCAGCCTCCTTAATTAGAAAAACCTTTTTTGGTGATACAAACATCGAACTCTCCAAAATCCACCCAAGGGCCTTCAATTGGAGGTTGGGCTCCCACCGAACTTCTAGCCCGGAATTGGAAGTCACAAATTTGCTCACCGAGACAGGATTGGTTTTGCCAAACCAACTTGTGACCCCACCCCCCTGAAGCCAACGGATAGATTGATATTTCTACATCTGGATCACCATAATGCAGCGTGATGTTAGGCATCACATAGCAATATTCACCAGGAGAATAGCTTCCAAAATCCAGATCAACCTCATCCAGTTCTTCACTGCCGCGTTCGGCAGTATTCCAAGCGAAAACCCAGTCGGCACCTTCGGGGAATGGTTCATGGGAAAAACGCTCAGCTCCTGAATGGAAAGTTGGAATGGCATCGTCAATCAGATCATGGGTTGAGTTGATCGACAATCCGGTAAACGTGGCAGCAGAGCTTGTGGGCCAATTTACCGTAACGTTTGCTGGGCCAGTAACATTGCCCAGCCCAAAGTGCAATTCATTGGAACTTTGGCCACCTCGACCACTTCCCCCATCAACAGTTTGTAACCATTGCTTGCCGCCTGCCTGAACAATTACCTGGGTTCCGATTAAAGAAGCATTGCAATTGCCCAGGGTTTCCAAGTTGAAGCGGATCCAGTTCTGGTTTGATAAAGACGGGTCATCGGTACCATCAACCCTAACATTTCGGTAAAGAAAGTCATCTGTGTTTTCTCGACCAAAATATAAATCAGGATCATTGTCATTGTTGAAGTCAGCAGCAAAGCCCCCGCTGGTGGCTCCATCTCTTAACCCTAATGGATAAGCTTGTTCGGAGTATGAATTGATACTTTCATACTTACCCATGAACAAGGCAGGGTGACCATTTTTGGGCAACAATACCAAGTCATCTTGACCGTTTTGATCATAGTCAGCAACCACCGCTCCTGCCCAACCTCTTTCTTCAGGTAAATCAAGGGCTAGCCCAAAACCATTTCCTGTATTTTGAAGGATCTTGGCTCCCTTGTCAGGATGGAACTCGGTTACAAGAAGATCAGGTAAGTTGTCGTGGTTGTAGTCGATCCAATTTAAGGAATTGAGAGTCAAACCTTCTACACAAGTGGTAAGAGGATCGCTAGCTAATTTATAGTGGCCTTTTTTCTTCTGGTAGCCTTCGTTCAGGAAAACCGTAGGCGAGCCATAGGCGCTTCCTTGGATTTCACCGACAATCAAGTCTTGAAGGCCATCATCGTTTACGTCATTCCAGGGAATAGTAATTTCAAACGCATAGTCCCCTTCTTTTGACCGAAAGCAGACCCCCTTCTACCACATTTTCAGAACAACCTCAATTCATCCTGATTTACCCTGCCTGCAAAAACCCGACAACCCACCCAATCTTCCCCCATTATACCATCTCTCACTGAATTCCAGACACACCCCCAGCCTCAACCGGTTTATCGCCACCCGGAAATCACCGCTGCCTTTTCCCTGCTCAAGTGAGTGTGATTCAGTTCCAGGTTTCGTCCGTCGCGTCGGCCGATTGATCCATGTCCGGCCATTCGTTCCCCTGATCAACTTGGGCAACCTGGTCAAAATCCATCGCC
>JAAEOA010000346.1 GCA_024223715.1 bacterium
CTACGCAGTTTTTCCCTGGTTGAAGAAGTTTCATCGCTGCCTGGCGTTACCAGTTCAAATTGAACCTCCTTGGATTCTTCACTTTTGGCAGGTGCCTGGGTGCCTGATTTGGGAAGCAAAAGATCTAGCATGCGTTCCTCGGCTATTTGCCAGGCCTTGTCCTGAACTTCCTCCTGAGCCCTGATTTTACATATGTTTAAGGTGAGTTCAACAAGATCCCTCACCATGGATTCTACATCACGACCGACATATCCGACCTCGGTAAACTTGGACGCTTCAACTTTGCTGAATGGAGAATCGGTGAGCTTGGAAAGTCTGCGCGCGATTTCGGTCTTACCAACACCAGTGGGCCCGATCAGGATGATATTTTTCGGTGCAATTTCATCACGCAGCTCTTCGGGTACCTGCTGCCGGCGCCACCGGTTTCTTAAGGCAACGGCCACAGAACGTTTGGCTTTATCCTGTCCGATGATATATTTATCCAGCTCTTTTACAATTTCCGACGGTTTCAAATCACTCATAGGTGTTACCTTATCTAATGTTGGATTCTTGGAATGATGGGTTTAA
>JAAEOA010000347.1 GCA_024223715.1 bacterium
ACGGTATTAATCGCATCCAGGAAGCCCTTGGCAATCATGCCGTAGCCCTTCTGGTTGGGCTGTACACCATCGAGGGAGAAGTAAGTTGTTGCCGCGGCAGTGGTCACATCGCCACCAACCTGAGGCAGAACAAACAGGAAGTGAGTTTTATTGGCTGTAGGCAAATTGGCCATGGCGTCGTTGGCGTCATAAATGCCGCAAGTGCCTGGGTACAACCCGTTGATGGTTGCTACAGCATCTGTGATGATAGTGTTGTAGGCATCGACAATGCTTGTAACAGTTGCAATTTCACTGGTAGTAAGAGTGTATTCACTCGGAAGTGGGTCATCCATATGGGCTGGAGCATAGCTCAGCGCCTTTAAGGTCACCAGTTCCACATTGCTTTCCGCATATCCTTCAGTCCAGGCTCCGTTCATAAAACCTTCAAAAACAGCAACCGGGAAGAAGTAGGGAATGTCGGAAATGTAAGGAATGTTGGCCACCACAATGGTGGATGGTAATCCGTTACGTTGGATCAATCCACCAGCCAAAGATTGTAACAGGATATTGTACTGAACCCCGAAATCGGCGGCAGGAGTGATGTTGCCAGCACCGGGTGCGCCAATAACGGGGTTACCGCTGGTGGCACCGCCAAGAACATCGTTATTACCGATCCACAAAGTGGCAAGGCCTGCCCCTTTGGCAATAGCAGCGCGGAACATGCTGGGTTGTTCGGTCGGATCTTCAGTGGCAGGGTTGCCGGTCAGGTTTCCGAAAAAGGAAGCCCTGTTAATGAAGTCGAAGAACGGATTGGCAGTTTCTGCACCGCCACCATGGGCAGGACCAAAGCTGGTTGCTGCACTGTAGGCATTCATGACATCCCACAACAAAGCCCCGGGAACACCCAGGTTATTGTATGGAGTGGGGTCAGTGGCTGCCAAAAGAATGCTCTGGATATCAACTAATGGGGTTTCACCCAGAACGGAGATACCTGAACCATCAAAATACAGAACGCCAGCAGCACTGCCAGGAGTAGGTTCGGAGCTACCAATACCAGGCGAAGCAATCCATGGCTGGCTGAACTCACCGGTGCCCACGGTGGTATCCAAACCCATTTGCCCGGCAATCAGACGCGGATAACTAGCCATCTGACCATTCATAATCAGACCCGAATCCATGTATCCGGCTGTCAGACTGTTACCCAAAGACATGTACTTGTGGCCGTTTAGGCTGGTCAATCCATCAGGATGATCGGGGTCGCTCACAGTACAGCCGGCCAAGAGAAGGGCCAGCAGGACAGGTACAATCGCAATTGTTGTTAATAGTTTTTTCATTTCCTGCACCTCCTTCTAGAAGTGGTAGCCGATGCCGGCACCAAAGATATTAGCTACGGATTTGTACGTACCGGCGGGGTACGAGGGATCGTGATTCGCGGGCGTTCCATCGTCGTTGATGGTTGTGCGTTCTTCACCAATAACAGCCATGTAGCTGGCGGTGAAATCCCAGTTTCCTGCTTTGAACTGAGCGCCCAGAGAGTAGTCCTGACGGTCACTGTCCGGCAGCAGAGGACTGACCGAAGACAGGGGCTGAGGTGAAGTATCGTAAACGTAACCGGCCATCAGATTCAGCTTGTCTTCAATGGCAATAAAGTCGAGACCGAAGCGCACTTGCCAAGCATCTTCGTAATCAAATACGATATCCTGGTCAAGAGGATCGATGTCGAAGTCCATGGCGAGTTTTTCGAAATGACTCCAGCCAAAGAGCACGTAGTTACCTTCGAGGCGAACTTTTTCGGTGACCTTGTAAGAAGCACCAAAGCTCATCATGGAAGGCAGGTTGAATTCGGAGCTCAGTTTCGGCTTCAATTCATCCGTTTCCACTCCACCATTCAAACCACTCAACAATGAATGACTCCATGCGTAGCCAGCCTGGCCCGCTTCAATCATATTGGTCATGCTGATTTCCTGAGCATCGTACTTCATGGTCTTTTTGTGATGATACATGAAACCGAAGCTCAATTTATCATCCGGCCGGTACATCAGGCCCAGAGAAGGGGTGATATTGATATTGCTGCCACCTTCAATATGGGTATCGATAGCATTGATTCCCATGGTTGGATGGAGAGTCACTTTTTCAAGGCTTAGCTCCTGATGGGCAACGTCCATACCAAAGGCCAGGGCGAATTTATCGCTGACTTTGAAGGATACTGCGGGAGTTACATAGACAGTTGCAATGTCTACATCGTAACTGACCTGGCGGCCAACAAAACTCATGGGATCCATCCATTCGACACCCAGGCCGAAGGGAGCATAAACACCTACACCAAAAGCAATTTTTTCATGGTTGCTGTTGGTATAAAAAGCACCTGGTACCAGATAGCTGCGGTGGTTAACCTCGGCAGTGGGACCATCGCCATTTAAAGTGGTGGCACCGGCAAATTTGAACCGGGGTCCTACGGGCATAAGATTCAAATTGACGCTGCTGCCGGTTTGAAAACTCAGGCCAGCTGCATTGTAAAACATAGCCGATCCATCATCAGCAGAAGCAGTAAAAGCCCCACCGAGAGCCGTGGCACGGGCGCCAGCTTCATAAATGTTGAAACCAGCTGCCTGAACCAGACCGACCTGGGTCAGAATCAGCCCCGCTACCAGCAGGACTTTCAGGTAATCTTTCCGCATTTCGCCTCCTAACGTCGAAATACAACCAATCCCGGAATGTGTCCCAATGATTCAGAAAACACTGAATCCTTGGGACAAGAAAACCATCCAGGAAACTAACGGAACGAACTCGCGGACGGTACCACAGGGCAGCCCATGTGCAAAGGTCTTTTCAATCATCGATTAGTAGAGCATATTGTCAGAATCAACATAGCTGAAAGGGTAATGATGAAGATTCTTTTTGAAAAAAATACTGACTGGACCGAGTTATTACCCGAATTGCCGATTTCAGGGATTATGGGGGACTCCGGGTGCGGTTTGGAACCAGTAAGGGATTCTTTGTGGGATCATTTGAATCCCGGGAGTGAATCGCCTGGCTTTGCCAGGGAATCTTCTGATACATTTTGGGACCGCTTGTACCTCGTTAACAAAGCCCCAACTTCACAATACGATGCTTTGCGAGCATCTTCAGCACCTGTCTCCGCGTTTGATGGACCCCTGGCCTGCTTTGCAGCGCAGGGAGAGTCCTTTCATGGACAACGGAGCCGCCCTTGGTGTGCTTTATCAGGGAATATTCATTTGAGTCTGTACATTCCCTTGGATATGGAGGCCGAGTCCGGTTCTTTGGCCTGGACCGCTCTTCCTGCAGTTGCAGTCATGGAAACCATCAACTCTCTAATAAAATCAAATGATGCCAATTTGGGCATTAAGTGGGTAAATGACATTGTTCTGGGGCGGAAAAAACTTGGCGGGGTCATCTCTTCTCTGGTAACAGATCAGAAGCATTTGAAGTGGGGATGGATGGGAATTGGTCTGAATGTGAGTCAGACCCCAGTTTGGGAGCAAACAACCGACCATTTACAGGCCACCTGCCTAAAAAATCATTTTTCAGCTGAATCAGTGCCCTTGGGGCAGGTTCTATATTCTTTATTAAAAAATGCTGCCCAGCTTGTTTCCATCTTCAAAACAGGAGACAGCTCTTTCATAATGCAAAAATATCAAAGGTATTCAGTGATTAGGGGGCAAAAGGTGCGAATCATGTCGGACCCCGCTGTTGGGGCTGGGGAAGTCATTGCTTGTGGCCGAGTAATGCAAGTGCATCCAGATCTGAGTATCGAAATTGAAAATCACCCATCTCTCATATCCGATGGGCGACTTTTTTTCGAGGATTAAACACAGTTTTACTTTTTTCTGCTGAACACTTTCAGGAATAACAATATTCTGCCGCGATGATGGCCCAAATGGTACCTCGGGCTTCTAATGTCACCTTGGTTTTGCGGATTTCTTTTTCTGGTTCTTTTGCTCAGGCAGACAACAGTTTTGTTCGCCGTTTTGGTGGAACCGGATTGAGGTCGCCATCAACCGCTCCATTTTGCGAATGATGAACAATGGTTTGTGGATTCCATGTCAGTTCTTGTGGTGGAAGGCAATCAAGTTTACAGCCCATGTATCGGCTGAAGACAGGGACCGCTATCTGACAGCCGGCGGGCTCACATTTAGACCTTTTCCGGCTGGAACCAGACCTGACATTTTCGCGTATACTATTCCATGAAAACTCGTCACCATCCCATGAAATGGCCGCTATGTACGGTCTTGGCGGTTGTCCTCTTCCTGGGAACAGTTTTCTGGATGCCTTTCAATTGGCTGGATTTTATTTTTTCTTCTTCCCATACGGTCCCTTCAGCCAAATCCAAACCCAAAGTCGGCTGGTTGAACATTCTACCACCCTTAACAATAGAGCTACAAAAAGATGAGCTGGTACCGGAAAAACCAACTCCTTTACCACCGGTTGTGCCACCGGCTGAAGATCCTGGATGGTGGACAGAAGGTTGGCGAATTCAAGTAGTTAACCAATCCGAAAACTTGTTACAGGATTCCCGGGCTTCGGGAATTGACAGTGTGGGGCTGGTTATGGAAGCCCTGGGGCTGGGGTTGGATTTTTCACGCCGGGCTCTCCCTGACAGCATTCTGAATCATCATTTGATGCTGCTGAGAATCGAAGACAATTTTGCTTTCGAGGAGTTAAAGCCCTATTTGAAAGCCATGACCAGAGGCAGGGCCTTGTTAGATAAAAAGTCTCGTGAAGCCGATATGTATAATGAACACTTAGGCTCGAAAATCATGGTTCCCGACTGATCGATTTTCTTCTAATATATTTTTTGATTGATGTTTTATTTGAGTGTGGGAAAATCTATTCATGGAAAGATCCCATCCAGGGTCCATTTTCATTACGACTCATTTCCCATGCTCGGAGACAGCATCATGTTTGAAATCAGCCGCCTGGATCCCGATACCGTTGTTTTAAACGGTAGGCTTGACGCAGCATCGGCATCAGCAGCACGAAATTTTCTGGACGACATAGAATCAACATGCCGTTTGGATTTCACCGAACTGGAATACATTGCCAGCGTTGGATTGGGCCTGCTGGCGTCGGTACAAAAGCGACTCATGGCCACAGGAGACGGACTCATTCTTGCAAATTTGAGCCCCCATTTACGCGAGGTTCTGACTCTGGCTGGATTCGAGGGCATCTTTGAATTTGAATGATTTCTTTTCTTCTGACGGCACTGGTATCAGCCTGGTTGCTGCCCTGGGACCTGTGCTGGCTTTTCTTGGCTTTCTCTTCTTTTTCGATACTTTTCGTTTGGTACGGCCCCGCCGCATTATTTGGGCCATCGCCGCTGGAATTGGTTCCGGTTTGGCTTGCTATTTTGTCAATAGCAGCCTGCTCGGTATTCTGGGATGGCCGGTTCTTTCCTATGCCGTCCTTCTTGCTCCGATCATTGAAGAAACCATCAAAGGCTCGTATCTCGGATGGTTGTTGCACAGACGGAAAGTCGGTTTTTTAGTCGATACGGCCATTTTGGGTTTTGCCACCGGTACCGGATTTGCTTTAGCCGAAAATGTTTTTTATCTGAAGAACCTACCCGATGCACCTCTCTTTGTTTGGATCATTCGCGGTTTTGGAACCGCAATAATGCATGGGGGAGCTACTGCCATTTTTGCTATTTCGGTAAGGGCAGTCATGGAGGTTGGGCATCGCTTTTCAGCACGAGGTTTGCTGCCGGGACTGGCGGCTGCGATTTTGATTCACTCAGTATTCAATCGCATGCTGGGCACCCCGGTTGTGGCCACATTGCTCATCATGATCATTGTTCCGGCCCTGATGTGGCTGGTTTATCGGGTTGGGGAAAAACGCCTGCGTCTATGGTTGGGTCAGGGTTTTGACCGCGATACCGAGTTGCTGGCATTGATTAATGATGGGCAGGTTAGCGAAACACCGTTGGGGCGGTATCTCATTTCCCTGCGAGGCAGTTTTCGCCCGGAATTGCTCGCCGATATGCTTTGCCTGCTACGTCTTCAGGCTGAATTGTCCATCCGGGCCAAAGGCATCCTGCTTTTGAGGGAACATGGACTGAAACCTCATCCGGACCCGGAATTGAAAGACAAATTGACTGAAGTTAAGTTTCTCGAGAAGAGTCTGGGCAAGACAGGTATGCTTGCCTTGCGACCCGTTTGCAGGTGGCAGGGAAACGACCAGTGGCAACGTCATCTTTTGGATGAATCATAGATTTCTGATCAGACCACCTTTTCTGCTATCAACTCTGAAGCCATGCCGTTGGTAAAACTGTCGCAGGAAAAAGTGGGTGCGCAGGGTTTTAATCTTCAAGTGGGCCATGCGCGTGGTGAAATCAGTCAACAGGGCACTGGCAATTCCTCTTTCCCACAAAGCCTGACTGACAACAATGCCATCAAGAAAAACCACGCTGTCATCTTGGTGCCGGTACACTACCCCGCCAATAATCTGTTCCGATTCATCTCGGGTAACAAGGAAATGATCGGCTGCGCTGATTGATTTTGGGAATCCGGCTTGCAGGAAGAGTCGATACAGCTGACCCACTTCGGCCGGACTGGCTGGTTCACAAACCACATATTCTTTTTTGTTTTCGTCACAAACAATCGACCGCACTACAACCTTATTAACGTCACCAGTACCAATATCGGCCACTTCAAGATTTTCATCCTGACGGCGATCAGGAAAGACCATTCGATTGAAAGCGATTCTGTCGTCCGGGCCTGGTAGATTGGCCTGCAACTCAGACAATTCCACCATTTGGGTGGCGCGAAGTTGCGGGTGCCGGAACATGCGCATCAGCAAACGATCAAAAATATCCAGGAAGTTGAGGTTGGTCTCCTGGAAAAAAGTCCAACGGAATAGGGTGAACCGGGCAATATCGCCCAGCCTTTCCAACCGATACAGTCGGAACAATTCCTCAATGGTATTGAGCTTTGCTTTAACATTGGCCTGAAGATTGATTCGTTGCCATTCAGCAAAGCGACCAATAGCCCCTTTTAAAGGTCGAGGCAGATAGTACTTTGTTTCCAGGTCATTTACAAAACTGTCCAGGGCTTTCCTGAATTCCATCCCTAAATTGTGGCCAGGTTGGGAGTCCAGCTCATCGCGTAATTCATAAAACCATAGCAGACTGTCTTCAACACCGATGGCCTCAGTGAAGGCCTCAAAAATCCACTGTTCTTCCAAATAAGATGAAATCCAAGGATAGTGACTCAAAGTGTGCACGTAAATATTACGCCACAGGGGCCTGATCAGAGATAACGGACCATCGTAATGCTTCCAGCCGGTCAAATTGTTCTGAACGGCGCCCTTTCTGAAGTCAGGCTCCGGAACCACAATGTTGTTGGGAGTGATCAACCCGGGAATCAGTCTGCGCCCGCTGTTGCGCCAGCCTTTGACCACTACGCTAATGGCCCGAACAATCAGCTGATGCCACTGAAGGGCCGTTGGGGGACTGGTGCCGGGGCCACGCACACT
>JAAEOA010000348.1 GCA_024223715.1 bacterium
TGAACATGAAAGGAGATAATCATGAAAAGAATTTTGCTTGTGTTGGCAATTCTGATGTTTGTTTTCACCGTTGCCGGAACCGCATCCTGGGCCGCGTCAAAACCCATCGTAATTAAGATGGGACATGTTGTGGCACCGTCCGAACCCACTCACAAAGCCGCTCTGGAATGGGCCAAGCAGGTAAAGGCCAGGACCAAAGGCGGCATCGAAATTCAGGTGTTTCCAAGCGCCCAGCTGGGTAAAAACCGCGACGTGTATGAGCAGGCTCGTATGGGGGCTCATGTCGTCGGGCAAATCGACCCTGGTTATGCAGCTGAATTTGGATCGCCGAACCTGAGCGTTTTGCAGGGGCCGTTTTTAATAAACACAATGACGGAATACAACAATCTCGTTAATTCCGAACTGGTTAAAAAGTGGAACGACCAGTTGCTCGAACAAAGCGGATTGCGCATTCTTACCTGGAACTGGTATTTCGGCTCCCGTCATATAATTTCCGATAAAGGATTTAAGACCGTTGATGCACTGCAAGGTCTTAAGATCCGCTGCCCCCCCAACCCGGTTTGGGTCGATACCTTCAAAACA
>JAAEOA010000349.1 GCA_024223715.1 bacterium
ATAATGGCCAGAATCGTGAGCTATGACTGGGGAACCTACCTGAAGCGCCAGAGAGAACAACCCGATGACATGGATCTCTTTCAACTGGGCTGGACCGGAGACAACGGCGACCCGGACAACTTCCTGGCCGTGCTTTTCGACGGTCTGGCATCCTCTTCCATCAGGACTCAGTGGAAGAGCGAGGAATACCACAAGCTGATGCTGCAAGGGAAACAGACTATTGACCAGGCAAAGAGGGCCGAAATTTACAAAAAAGCTCTGCAGTTGATCTTTGATGAATGCTCGGTAATCAGTGTAGCACACTCCACGGTCATCTGGCCTGCCCTTAAGAGTGTGGAGAATTTTAAGCTTCATCCAACAAGTTCCGTTCGGATGAAAAACGTCTGGTTGAATAAATAACGGAAATCAGCCAAATCCATCTACAACGGGGGGAAGAGATTAATCTCTTCCCCCTTGGCATTTAAAAAGATAACCTCCTATGCTGGCTTACATTATTCGAAGAATACTGATACTGATTCCAACCCTTCTGGGGGTATCTGTCATTGTTTTTCTCATGCTTCGCATAACGCCCGGGGATCCGGCCGAACTGCTGCTCGGAGAACGGGCCACCGAGGAGGCCCTTCATGAGATCCGGGAGCACCTGGGACTGAATGAACCCCTGCACGTTCAGTACGGGTTGTTCCTGAAACGTTTAATGAAAGGGGATCTAGGAGAAACAATATGGAGCCGGCAAAAGGTCTGGATAGAGGTCAAGGAGCGTTTTCCCGCAACCATTGAGCTTTCCGTCGTTGCCCTGTTCATCAGCTGCTTTTTCGGCATCATATTCGGTATTATTTCCGCCACCAAGCAGTATTCCATTTTTGATTATCTGAGTATGCTCGGCGCACTGATCGGGGTCAGTATGCCCATTTTCTGGCTGGGGCTGGTTTTTATGCTGATTTTTTCTGTGAACCTCGGATGGCTGCCCTTGTCCGGGCGGATAAGCGTCGGTGTCGATCTGGAAGTCGTCACCAACTTTTATATACTGGACGCCGTGTTGACTAAGAACTGGGGCGCGCTGAAAGACGTGCTGTGGCATATCATTATGCCGGCCACGACCTTGAGCACCATTCCAATGGCTATTGTGGCCAGGATGACGCGCTCATCCATGCTTGAAGTCCTTCGCCAGGATTACATTAAAACAGCCAAAGCCAAGGGGCTGTCGCAGTTTACTGTGACGTTCAAACATGCGCTTCGCAACGCACTGATTCCTGTTGTCACTACCATCGGTCTACAGTTCGGAGTTGCCCTCGGCGGGGCTATCCTTACCGAGACCATCTTTGCTTGGCCCGGTGTGGGTAAATGGATGTTTGACGCGGTTATGAAGCGCGATTACATGGTAATTCAAGGTGGCACGCTGTTTATTGCCGCGGTGTTCGTCGTGATCAACTTGATGGTGGATGTGCTCTATGCGGTGATCAACCCACGGATTAGTGTTTAGTAATTATGGTTTTTATGAAAAAAGGTAGTTCCAAAAAAAGTCCTGAAGACCGGCACCCGATGTTGGATCAGTTGGGCCAGCTATGGCGGAACAAGACGTCGGTGGCCGGATTGATTGTCGTAGCCGGTTTTGTGCTTGCTGCTATTTTCGCACCGTCACTGAGCCCTCATGATCCTGTGGAGACCGCGCTCTACGACCAGCTCAAACCACCAGCCTGGAAAGATGGCGGTTCGGATAAGAATATTCTCGGAACCGACGACCTGGGCCGGGATATCTTTTCAAGGATAATTTACGGTGCCCGCGTTTCCCTGATTGTGGCGGTGGTCAGCGTGGGGCTGGCCTTTGTCCTGGGAACCCTGCTCGGTTCAATTTCCGGTTATTACAAGGGTGCTTTGGACAACGTCATTATGCGCATCATGGATATCATTCTTGCCTTTCCTTATCTTCTTCTGGCCATTGTGGTGGTGGCGTTTCTGGGACCCAGCCTGCAAAACGCTATGATAGCTATCGGTATCACATATGTGCCGCGGTTTGCCCGTATCGTCCGCGGCAGCGTGCTGGAGGAATGTGAAAAGGACTATGTAATGGCTGCCAAAGCCGTCGGTGCCAGGGACTGGCGGATTATATTTATCGCCATTTTGCCCAATTGTCTCGGTCCGCTGATTGTTCTAACGACTCTGAGTTTTGCATCTGCCATTCTGGATGCTGCGGCCCTTAGTTTCCTTGGTTTAGGCGCCCAACCACCCACACCGGAATGGGGCGCCATGATAGCCAGTAGCCGGTCGCTGATTCTCAGGGCTTCGTGGGTGATGACTTTTCCGGGCATTGCAATATTATTGGCAGTGCTTGGCTTTAATCTCCTGGGTGATGGTCTGCGTGATGCTTTGGATCCGAGATTGAGGGACTGAAGACAGAGTGAGGTTGAGCTAACCCGTATTTCTCATGAAGAATTTATCTGGCCTTTAATATTGACAGTAAATAT
>JAAEOA010000350.1 GCA_024223715.1 bacterium
GGAAAAATTTTTCTCCCAACAAGGACCCCATGGCTCACAAACTGAAACATCATTTGGAATACGGAGCTTTCCAGGCCCTTTTCCAATTTACCCGACTTTTGCCCCGACGCGCTCTTCTCGCTGCTGGTCGGGGAATTGGTTCTTTTGTCTGGAAGGTTGCAGGCTTCCGCAAGAATGTCATTGTCGACAATCTGACCCATGCTTTCGGACACGAAAAAGATGATGCCTGGATCCAAAATACCGCTCATCAGTTTTATCGCAACCTGGGCATGACCCTCATGGAGTTTCTGGCCTCGGGAAATCGGAGTTCTGAAGACCTTAGAAAAGACATAAAAGTTGAGGGCATGGCTAATGTTCAGGAAGTTCTGGACCTGAATAAGGGTGCTTTGTTCATGTCTGGCCATTTTGGAAATTTTGAGATTTTACTCCCCCGCGCCGCTCTCGAAGGCCTTGTTGTCAACGGGGTGGTGAAACCTCAATCCAACAAATTGATTGAAAAATTCCAGGACAACCTGCGCCAGCGTGAAGGGGTGGGCATCATCAAAACCGGTGGGTCATTTCCTGCCATTCAAAAGAGCTTAAAAAATGGTGAGTTTGTTGCCATGTTGGGAGACCAGGACGCTGGCCCCAAAGGTCAGTTTGTAGAATTCCTGGGCCGACCCGCTTCGGTAACTCGAGGACCGGCAACACTGGCGGTCAACGCTGGCGTTCCTATTCTGATGGTCTTTCTTTATCGCCAACCAGATTTCAGCCATGTTTTAAAAATTGAGCCAATGCTGAAAGTCGACCCCCAATGGGATGAAAAAGAAGCCGTTCGCAGGTTGACGGAAATGCATACTGCAAAATTGGAAGAAGCGGTTAGGAATAATCCTCAAATGTACTACTGGGTGCATCGGCGTTGGAAAACCAGACCATCGAAGTGCCCAACAACATGATCCGGGACAACGTCACTGGAAGGTTTGGCCATCTAAGGAACGAGAAAAACATCATTCAAACGATTGATGGCAATAGCAGCCTGATCCTCATGAGTAACAAATGAAACCGTTGCAAAAGAAGTGCTGATCATCAAAATTTCCACTTCTGCTGCCCCAACGCAATCAAAGACCCTGCCGGCAATGGCGGGACGTTCGGAGAAGTGAGGACCATAAATGGAAACGGCACTGCAACGACGCTGGTACTCAATGCTTCGGGCCTGAATATGATCTTCCAGACTTTGTAAAATCCCCAGAGTTTGATCGAGATCTGAAGCGCCAACAGCAAAACAAATGTTATTCAAGCCGTCTTTATCAACAAAGGAAGTCACACAGGTCACGTTAATGCTTTTATTCCCCAGAGCAGTCAAAGCCCGGCCCGACAAACTGTGACCAGCAGCCGCCCCAAGTATTTTCACCAAAACCAACTCATTGGTTCGGGTAATTCCACCCACTGCAATTTTCCCGGTCATGATAACTCCCGAATATCTGATTCCTGACACCGAATCCCCAGGCTCAATTCTGCCGTCTAAAGTAAAAGGTCACAGCCGGGAAAGAAAGAAATACGGCGGTTTTCTACTTATTATAGTCATTGGACACTCATGTGCAGTTGACAACCGGGCCCCCAAAAGGTAAAAATTCACCAGAAATACTATTTGAATCATGGTACTGGTGAATTTCAGGGGAATTTCTGGAGAAAGAGTCA
>JAAEOA010000351.1 GCA_024223715.1 bacterium
GCGATACGTGCGGCGTAGAAAACTTTCATCAATACACGCACCGCAATATCCGCCAGAACACCCGTGGGTGATTGACCTTTCGGTTTTTCCTTTTTGTTCAGCGAAGGTTTCCCCTCGCATTCCAGCGAGGGTTCCCCTTCGCGCGGTTCCTGACCGCAGGGTGAACCTGTGTTTTCCTCAAGAAAAGGGGTCTGGGCAGGTTTCAATGGTTTCGTGCGATCTCCCGCTAGTTCAACATACTTATCGACACATTGTCGCAGGAAATCAGACATATCATATTCAACACAGGCCACTTTCTGTTTGCCTGGTTGAGCACTGCCCAGCGGAAGGTCACCCTTCGCAAACAATTCGGCTAAAGGATGGTCATTCAAATCCCACATTTCCTCTGTCACGGCATGATGACAACCCAAATATTTGTTCATAGCCACGGGAGGATCCAACTTGATCTTCGTCCCAATCATTTTCCATGCTTTGGCGAAATGTTCGTTGGGTCCTGCCATTTTAAAATCATCTACATATACCGTGAGATAGAGCTGCCACTTATCATGAACGAAACAAGAATTCCAACCGTCAATCGGCTGAAAACCCAATTCCGTGAGAC
>JAAEOA010000352.1 GCA_024223715.1 bacterium
AGCCACCAGCAAAGTTCCCACAAACCAAAAAGCCAGGCCCACCAGCCAATGGGATATTTCTGATACTCCGTATCCCCGGCCAATTAGGTCATGAAAAACTGAGATGGCTTGGCCGGAAGGCAGGCTGTGCCCCAGTTTTTGCATAAAATCAGGCACAATTTCCAGAGGCCACCACAAACCACCGAGAGATGCCAGTACCATTGTGAAGGCCATTCCCAAGCCATCGGCCTGGGGACCACTGCGAGCCAAGCTGCCCAGCAAAACCGATGCAGCAGAGCAGAACCCGCCAAAAAGCACAACTACCAGAATTAGGCCAGCTGGGGAATCTCCGTAGTCGACGCCAAAAAAGGGCAACATATTTAGGCCCAGAAGAATGGCTGCTTGTAACAGACCCAGAATGAAACCACCGAAGAAAAATCCCATGACCAGATCGGCACTGGTGGCCCGACTGACGACCAGACGAGCCAAAGTCCGGTCTTTACGTTCGGTAACCAGATCTTTGGCGGACATCATCAGGAACATCATAACAAAGAAAAGAGTGTAAGACGGCCCAACATGTTGAGCTGCTTTGGTTAAAGCAAATTCCTTTTTCTCGAGGCGACCCAGGGAACTCACTTTCAGGTTCACCCGGGGTTCTGACCAATGTTTTTGGAAAACCGCTTCATCGAGAGAGGTGCTGTGGCCCACAGGAATGTTACCCAAGCTATCCGGTTGAGAAACAAGAGTGTATGCGGATGTCAGGGTATTGACGGTCAACAGGCTTTCATCCAGCAGTGTGCGTACTGTTTGGCTGCTGAGTCGGTTGCTGTTGTAGAAAAGCTCCAGTTCCGCCTTTTGGCCCATGGCGGCTGATTCTGAAAAGCCGGCAGGGATGAACAAGGCGGCAGTTATGTAACCGTCATCGACCCTCTGACGGGCCCGATCCACCGAAACTGTGGAATCGGCTCTTACCAGTAGAAACATTTCATGATCCAGCAAGGGCACCAGGAGACGGTCGGCGGCCACACCCCGGTCGTCATCATAAACCACAAACCTGGGTTTGGAAGTACCACTTGATCCCCAATCGCCCATGAGGTTTGCCATGAGAAATGAAAACACCATTGGCATTACAAAGAGCCAGATCAGGTTTGATGGGTCCCGAAAAACCCGCAGTAGGCGAATGCGAATCATGGCTGCAATTACCGAAGCGTTCATGCCTGCACCCCCTTGCGCATTTTGAAACGAACAAGGACCAGGTTTATAACCATAAAACCAGCGGTCATTAGCAATAAAACCAATAGAGGTTGAAGATCTTCAGAGCAACTTTTGTTTTTGCCCATAATGTTGTTAAAGCTAAGGTTGGCCCAGTAATTAAAGCCGAATTGGCCAAAAGAATGCACCCAGGCAGGCAGGGAGTCCAGAGGCATCATGTTTCCACCCACCATGGCCGAAACCAGAACCACCACCGTGCTAATGCTATCCATCATTTTTTCGGAAGTTGTGATCAAAGCGATTAGCAGGAATAAGCCCGCAGCCGAAGTACAGCATAACAGGACGGCCAATGGTAGAGACCAGAGATTTGGTCCTAAATTCACCTGAAACAGGACAGCGCCAACCAGGAACAGAACCAAAAGCTGAAAGATTCCCTGAAATGAGGCGGATGCCCATTTGCCCAGGAGGAAATCGGCACCCGTTACAGGAGCCAGCATTTGCCGTTGGAAAGTACCGGCGGCCATTTCCCGGTGAAGATCCCGGGCGCTGGCCGAAACCGCAAACATGAGAAAGAAGACTGAAAAACCGGGCAGGAAATAATTGAAAAGATTAACCTCTTGGGGGTTATTTTCTTCGGCAATCGGGGTCTTGTCGTGAACTGTCAAAGTCACCACAGGTTCCTGCAGAGCTTCTGACAGGGCCAGGTGTCGATCAATGGCCAAGGCCATGTTTTGCCTGGCTTCGACCCAGCGCGGGTCATCGGAGGTTTCCCGCCACCGCTGCCATAACTGTCTGGTATCTCCTGAAAAAAGACTGTCGTCGAAACTGCCATCTTCCCGGATTAGTTCAGAGTATTCCTGCTGAGGCCACAACCCCAGATATGCAGCCTCGCCAGCCTGATATTGGCGCAGAGTCCGGCTAATGATCTGTTCAACAATACCAGCCTTCAGTTCGCTGCCAGGATCTTTCCAAACTTCCAGCGTCACATTTTCGAAGCGAAAGAAGTCTTCCAAAATACCCGGAGGCAAGACAACCGCAGCGGCTGCCTGACCGGAACGCACCAAAGCATCGGCCTGAAGACTGTCAGTCCAGGTCACGGCAAACATTTCAGATTCGCGTAACCCTTCGGCCAAACGCTCCTTTAACATTTCAGGCAGGTCGCTGCCCACCAGAACCAAGGGAATTGCACTGATTCCTCCCCCCTTGCCGAACATCCCCCCCCCAAAACTGATTCCCATAATAAAAGTAAGAATCAAAGGCAGAACCAAGTTCACAACGAGAGCTCGGCGGTCACTGAAAAATCTTTGTATATCTTTTCTTGCCAAGGCCTTGACTCTCATTTCTTCACCTGCTCCCTGAGGTCACGGCCTGTCAAATTCAGGTACAAACTTTCCAGATTGGGTCGTTCAATTTCCAGTTGGTCCAAGGGAAGGTTTTTCTCTTCCAACCAGGCTTGCAATGCCGGTAGTAGTCGGGCCCCATCGTGGGTTTCAATTTCCATTTTCCCGCGATATTCAGAAGCTTTTTGATAGCCCGGCCAGACCTTAGAATCTTCTTTGAGGGCTGGGTGCCATTGCGAATCCAATTGGAAGCGGACAAGATCGTGATGGCCGACCTGAGCAATCAGTTCTTCTTTATCACCCAGTGCCACCATACGACCCTGGTCGATCACACCGATCCGCTGACACAATTGTTCGGCTTCTTCCAGATAGTGAGTGGTGTATATTACTGTCAAACCGCTTTGGCCCAATTGGGCAATCATTTCCAGAATTCTGGTCCGGGCCTGTGCATCGATACCCACAGTGGGTTCGTCGAGAAAAAGGACTTCCGGAGAATGAACCAAACCGACAACCATGTTCAAACGACGCTTCATTCCACCGGAAAAAGTGCTCACTTTTTGAGTTGAGTGTTCCGTCAGAGCGGCCAAGTCCAGCAATTCGGAAACACGATGATCCAGAGACTTTCCGCCCAGCCCGTACAATTCGCCCCAGAAACGCAAGTTGTCACGGGCATTCAAATCTGTATACAGGGCAATCTCCTGAGGAACCACACCCAGCAGGCGCCGGACCTTATCGGCACTGCTTGCGACATCGTGTCCACCAATACTGGCCTGACCGCCATCCGGCGGTAACAGTGTTGCCAGTGTGTTGATGGTCGTTGTTTTCCCAGCACCATTGGGTCCCAGCAAACCAAAAAGTTCACCTTTGCCCACTTCAAAACTAATGCCATCGACCGCCCTGTGGGCCCCATATTTCTTTACAAGATTCTGTACCCGGATCAAGAGAGTCTCCTCTGGAAATGAAACTGCCTACAATAACGCAAGAGAGCTACGAGAAAAAGCTGGAGAAGTTTCCTCCTACAATCGCCACATCGTACGGGCAAGACGGCCTCCAGGCAACCTGCGAATGAGACCAGCCAGTTCCAGAGCCATCATTCCTTCAGACCAGACCTCTTCAGTTCCCATGAACTTACGGCGCAAATCATCTCTTGCTATGCCATCAAAATCAAGACGATCCAGTATCCAGCGAGCTGATGAACCGTCTACTGGACCTTTGACCGTTGGAGGCATGCTCTGGTCTCCTTCGTTAACTCTCTCCGGATTTCCCAAAACCTGAGTTAAGTCATCGGCAGTTTCCAGCAAATGGGCTCCCTGGCGCAACAAGTGATGGCAACCCCGGCTGGAGTCCTGATCCACCGGTCCGGGCACCGCAAAAACTTCCCGATCATGATCGAGGGCCATTTGAGCCGTCAGCAAAGCTCCGCTTTTTCGGGGAGCTTCCACAACCACAACGGCTTTTACCATACCGGCAATCAGCCTGTTGCGTTGAGGAAAATGATACTGCCGGGGACCCGTATCATTTTGGTATTCAGACAGGCAACACCCATTGGCTTCAATGGCTTTTCGCAGGCTGCCATGAATAGCGGGATAAATCCGATTTAATCCGGTCCCCATAACAGCAACAGTGGGTCCACCGCCTTCAAGGGCGCCTTTGTGTGCAGCGGCATCAATTCCCAGGGCCAGACCACTAACCACGCACCAGCCGCGAGATGCCAAGACAAACCCCAGAGCCCGGGCAAAGGCCATTCCTCGCAAGGTGGCCCGACGAGTCCCAACAATGGCAACTGAAGGCAACAGAAGAGACGAGGCCTGTCCCTGAATATTGACAGTCTCTGGCGCATCTGGTATTTGGGCCCACAGTTTGGGCCAGCATTCATGTTTGGGGTTCAGGGAAACAATAGGGCCAGCAGGAGAACTACTGGTATTGGAAGAGGGCATAAAAATCTGCCGGTCTGGGAGGACGATGCAGCAGGGCTTCGTGGCTATGGGGCCACTTCACCCCCAAATTCATAATTGTACATACGCTTGATCAGAAAGCGCAGGGGCTCAATACCCATTCGGGCCACCGAAGAAATCATCAGTGTTTCGATTCCCCCGTGCTCCTTGCACCAGGCTCCCGCTTCGGCCATGACTTCATCCAGGCGTTCTGCTTCCAGAACATCCTGTTTGGTCACTACCACGGCAAAAGGCAATTCAGCCAGGCGTTTGCCGTGTTGAACCAACTCTTCGCGCAGCACATCCAGGGCCCGCTTTGGCGACTCCCAGGTGGAATCAACAAGCAAGAGCAAGGCCCGCGTACGTTCCACATGGCGCAAAAACTCATGGCCTAGGCCTTTTCCATCGGCTGCCCCTTCAATGAGGCCAGGAATATCGGCAATTGTACAACTGCTGAAATCGCCCAAGTCGATGATGCCCAGATTGGGAACAAGAGTGGTGAAAGGGTAATCGGCAACTTTGGGACGAGCCGCGGTAATGACCGAAAGCAGGGTGCTTTTTCCGGCATTGGGTTCTCCCACCAAACCGATATCGGCAATTAGTCTTAATTCAAGTCGAACTTTGAATTCCTGACCAGGCTTTCCTTTGGTGGCTTTCATGGGGGTTTGGTTGCGGGGATTCCGGAATTCCCAGTTGCCTTTGCCACCACGACCGCCTTTGGCAATTAGAACCTTGTCCCCGGCTTCCAGCAAGTCACCCATAAGATGATTGTCTTCGGTACTGAAAATGGAAGTACCACAAGGCACTTTCAAAACGATATCTTCTCCATCAGCTCCGGTTTTGTTCTGGCCCGACCCAGCTTGTCCGGAAGGTGCTTTATATTTTCGTTTGTAGCGAAAATCCAGAAGGGTCGATAATTCAGACGAAGCTTCCAGATATATTGATCCACCCTGACCGCCATTGCCACCATCGGGACCACCGAAGGCAATAAATTTTTCCCGCCGGGTGGAAACACAGCCATCGCCCCCACGTCCGGATGTCAAATTGATTAAAGCAATGTCCAAAAACACGATAATATCTCCTGGTTGAAAACGGTCGCGACAAGATATCGCCTTATTCTAAATTTGTTCTACGGTTTGCTCAAGGCTGCAACTACGGGAGCTGGGACCAGCTTTTTGAGTGGGCCATTATGAACAATGACATCGCGCACCAGACTGCTGCTGACTGCTGCCATATGGGGACGAGCCAGAAAATACACATATTCCACTTCAGAAGCCAGAAGAGCGTTTACACCGGCAAGAGTCCACTCGTGCTCGTAGTCTCCTGCAGTTCGGATTCCCCTGATAACCGCAACAGCTTTTTGATCCCGAACTTCATCGACGAGCAAACCGGAAAAAGATTGAACCTCTACATTAGTTAGGTGGGTCACCGATTGTCGAAACAGCTCTACGCGCTGGTCAATGGGCAACAAACCCGCTTTTCCGGTTTCAGCCACCACAACGGTCACTTTATCGAACAAAGAACAGGCTCGTTCGAGAATATCGAGGTGACCAAGAGTTACCGGGTCAAAAGATCCTGGATAAAGCACATGTTTGAACATTTTTTCCTCATTTTTTGATGGGCAAAAAATTTCTGGGTTTAATAACCGAAAGGCAAGTTTCGCCATACTGGCGATTGCTCACCTTCCAAAAGCCTTCTTTGCATTCCTTAATGGTTTCCGGCCGGGAATGCTCAACAATAGCAGCCAGAAAACCCGGTAAGGGCCCCTCAGCCAGAAGTCTTTGAACCATTCTGGCAGCCATGGTTAAATCATAGGGCGGGTCACACAAGAACATAAAATCCCTATCCAATTCAGATGTTAACCATTGAGCAAAGAAGGCTTCTGAATCGGATTTTATCAATTGATAGGATTCCGGGTCGGCACCACACATTTCCAGATTTCGTCGAGCCAGATCCAGAGATTTCTGGGAAGAATCGACCAGAATGGCTTCGCAGGCCCCTCTGCTGAGTGATTCAATGGCCAACCCACCGGCACCACAGCATAGGTCCAGAACTAACGTATTGCGAATATCGGGCCCCAGAATGGAAAACATGGCCTCTTTGACACGGTCGGTAGTGGGACGAATTCGATCCCCCTTGGGAGACAAGAGTTTTCTTCCCCGCCATTGTCCTGCCACAACTCTCATGGTTTGCCCCCAGCAGGAGAATCCATTAAACGCTGATCGCGGTTTTGTTCCTGCCAGGCCAGACTGCGCAGCATGGCCCCCTGAGCGACATCTTTCAAATCTCTATCGGCGGGAATTCGAAAATCAGCTGCCGCAGCATACAAAGCCCGGCGTCTGCGGAACAGGACCTCCATGCCTTCCCACCCCAACTCCTCAATAAGAGGACGATCTTCGGGAGTTGCATTTTTTAACCGGGCGCGGATGGTTTTCCAAGGACAATCCAGCCATATTACACAGCCATTCGCCCTGAGAAGCGAGACAGCCGCGGGTGTTTCCACAATACCTCCACCAGTATCGATCAGCAGCATTTGCCCGGGATTGACTCCACTGAGAACCTCAAGCTCCATTTTGCGAAAAGAAGCCTGGCCCTTGGTTTTGAAAATTTCAGAAATGGAAATCCCGGCAGCTTCTTCGACCTGCTGGTCCAAACACAAACGGGCATGATAAGTCGCAGCTGACAGTTCAGCCGTAACTTTCGATTTTCCGCTGGCCATGAATCCTACAAATGATGTCCACATAAGAATATACTAATACAAAGCCCCCCCCGATGGCAATCAGGGAGGGCCCGTTAAGTACGATTATTCCTATTTTTAAAAATCACCCAGTTCAACAGGATCCACTATTACCGTAGTTTCGGTAGTTAATGTGGGGCGGCGAATGTATTCCTCGGTGACAATATGAGGCGTTACAAAGGCCACTAATTCCCGATGATCCTGAGTTTTGCTGGAGTGTTTAAACAGAGAACCCAGCAAAGGAATGTCCTTCAAAATAGGAACACCACTTTCAAGTTCACTTTCCACCTTGCGAATCAAACCAGCAATAATTGCAGTTTCACCGTCTTCAACCACAACCCGGGTATCGGATTCACTGGTATTGATGATCACGCCACCTTGAACGGTAGCCTGGCTGGACAAATCACTCACTTCGTTATGAATATCGAGAGTGATGTGACGGTCGCTGTTTATGTGTGGAGTCACTTCAAGCATGATACCAATGGTAGTCATCTCGGTAATGGCATTGCCCGCTTCATCGGAAACAATGAGCGGAATTTTTTGGCCAACCAAAATTTTGGCTTCCCGGTTATCGGTTGTGGTAATTACCGGATTGCTGATCAGGTTGGCATCATTGGAATTTTCCAGGGCCTGAACCTGTACCATTAGCTCACCCCAGTTTTGAACCGTGGCCACTTTCAGATTGGCTGCCGGATTTTGGAATGAATTGTCTATCAGGGCCGTCCCGGCCAAGTTTGCCCCTTCAGGCTTAAAATTGGCCAAACCCCAGTTGATGCCCAATTCACGAGTCGCCTTTATGTTCATATCGACCAAACGGGCATTGATTTCAACCTGTGGAGTCTGGGAGTCCAGTTTCACAGCCATATCCCGAATAAGATCAACCCGTTCCTGGATATCGTTGATCAGCAGACTGTTGGTGCGAACATCCACATCAATATGCCCACGATCGGTTAACATATCCTTAAGGCTTTCTTTGACCTCTTCGGCATTGGCATAATGCATGGTAACCAGGCCCAAATTCAAAAATGCCAAATCTTCGACCTGTTTACGACTGCGTTCCACCGCCAGTTTTTCTTCCCGGAGCTGTTCGGCAGAGTCAATGCGAAGCACTCCGTTTTCTTCGATATAGTCGAAACTATGAGCTCTCAGAATCACTCCGAGGGCTTCTTTCCAGGGAACTTCTTCCAGACGAACAGTTACTTTTCCGGCAACTCGTGGCGAAGCAACAATATTGCTCCCCGAAAAGCTGGAAAGACTGCGGAGCACGGTGCCAATTTCAGCATCCTGTACATCCAGAGAAATGGGCCGTCCCATGAATTCCATTTCAGGTATGGGTAAATCTGTAGCCTGGTTTTCAACCTGAGCCAGGGCAACAGTGGTCATTCCGATGATAAGTACTGCCACCAGAACAAACAATTGGGTCAAGCGGATCCTTCCGAACATTTTCTAGCCCTCCGTTTTCTCAAGCTTCAGAACCACTTTGTTGGTGATTCCGTAAAGAGTAACCCGCGCGGTGAGTGAAGTTTTGCGGATGCTGACGACCCGACCAAAGCGGACGCGATCGCCCACACGCAGGATATAACCAAAACCTTCTCCATCTTCGACCAGGGCGAAACGATCTTCCTGGCCCCACATAACACCCACCAGATGGGCGCTGTTCATGTCTACCATTTCATTGGCAACAGATTCTTTATATTTTCCATCGACCAGCCCCCGGAAAGGATCTTCCTTGCCATAGGACTGGTAGAAAAATTCATTGGCCCGCAAAGCGTTAATGCGCTGTCTGGCCTCTTGAGATGGTGAGATCGAAGCGGGGTCATCTGAGGCCACGGCCCAGGTGCCGCACAATACTGCTGACAGAGTCACCACCATCAGGATTCTACAAAAACTCGCTAGTTTAAACATGACCTGCTCCTAGTGTTTGCTGCTGGCTTTTGCCGCTTTGGGGTTGGCCGCTTTGGGGTTGTTGCTTTCGACATCGGCTACAGCAGCTTTGGCCGGTTGCGATGAATCCAGTGTATAGGCTGTCAGGATGAGGTCAGTTTTCATTGTGTAAGGCTGATCTTCCTGTTTTTCGATTCCCTGCATGCGTAATTTCGATACATTCACAATGCGATTCAGGTTCGCCAAACGGCTAAGGAAGACACCGGTCTGGTGGTACCCACCTTCAATGCTGACCTCAATGGGGTTGTCTGCATAAAATCCATGACCCAAAATACTTTGAGGACGGAAAATCTGAAATTCCACACCGGATTGCTGACCTGCGGCGCTCACCTTACGCAACAGATCTGGCATTTGGTTTTGCTCAGGCAATAGAGTTTGAGCCACTTCCCATTGGTCATGCAGGATTGCGTATTCCTGCTCCACCCGTTCCAGATTCCGCACCAGAAGCCGGGCTTTTTCAAGATCCCGGCTCAGTTCCTGATGCCGTAGTTCCAGCTGGGAAACAGTTTCCTTACCCGAGGCATATGTGAACGGGTACATCACAGAAGTGAAATACATGGGAACAGCCACCGCTACCACAAGAATGGCCATGGCCCATCGTAGAAATTTAGGATCCTTGACATCGATATCCATTGTTGTCCTACCCTTCGAAGGCCGATTTGGGAGCCCGGCGCATGGCCCGGGCCCTGGCTTTAAATTTGATGACTTGAACATCTCCGATTTCACCCTTTTCGGCCACGGTCAAATCAACTGTAGCGAACCAAGGACTGTTGGAAATGGTTTGCAGAAAATCGCTGATCAGGAAGTTGCTGAAGGTCACGCCTTCAACCTGATAACTGTCTCCCCCGATATCTTCAAAACGTGTCAGCCACATATGGTCGGGCAAACTGCGGTTCAATTCGTCCATCAGGTGAACCCGGAAGTAGCGGTCACGGTCCAGGTCAGTAATCACATCGAGGCGATCATTAAGGTCTTTGCGTTGTTTGTTCAGGCGTTTGATTTTGGCAATTTCAGGTGCCAAACGCCGACTTTCGGCTTCTTCTTCAGCAATGGTTTCTTCCAGAGCGGTAATTTGTTTCGACTGGTGAAAATGAGCACCAGAAATAACAACTGCAGCAATCAGAAGCAGGACCATCGGAGCAAAGGCTCCCACCTGAGGTACTTTTATGGAGTTCCCTTTGGGAAGTTCTTCCTGAGGCAAAAGGTTGATGCGAATCATGAAGCCACCCCCTCTCTCAAAGCTAAACCAATGCTAACGGTAAGCAGCGGGCTCAAGTGCTTAGCTTCGCCATCGGCAAAAAGGTCGGCGTCATAATCGAGCATGGCCAAAGGATCGGCAATCTCGCTGGGAATGGAATACACTTCGGCCAGGTATTCGCGTAATCCGGGCAGGTGAGCTCCACCTCCACTCAAAACGATGCGGTCAATACCATCGGCTTCTCCCGCCGTTTTCAAATAACTTAAACTAGGTTCAAGACCCTTATAGATTTCCGAGCCAACATTGCGAACAATATCCTGGACCAGGTCCCGGTCTACACCTTCAAGATTGCCCCGGGCAACTTGCTGGGCAGTTTCCCAGGTGAGACCCAATTGTTTTTGAAATTCTTCAGTGAAATGCGCAACACCGAGAGGAAGATCCTTGGTAAAATACGGAACCTCTTCCCGAACGATGTGAACATTGGTAACCCCGCCACCGACATCCAACAAAGCCACAAATTCGGCGTTTGCTTCCGCAGGTTCAGGCATTTCGTCCACTTCATCGGCAAAATCGTCAATATTGTCATTGCCTTCAGCCGCCGGAACTTCTGATTCGGGAGCTACTTCGGTTTTGCCTATTCCTTTTTGAAGGAATTCCCAGGAATTCTGGTTTGCAAAAGAGGCAACATCAATGACCCGGGGCTCAAATCCAGCTTCACGAATGAGCTCCGCCTGACCCAGAATCATATCTTTTTTGGCAGCCACTAACATGAGTTCCATTTGGTCGGCCCCCACATCTTCCTGCAGTACCTGGAAGTCCAAACTGATGTCGTCAATGTCAAAAGGAACATGTTGCTCCGCTTCCCAGTAAATGGCTTCACGGGCGTCTTCTTCGCTCATTTTATCCATGACGATTTTTTTGACGATGACCGCACGACCAGCCACCGCACTGGCCACTGGTTCATTGGGCAGCTCCGCCTCGGCAGCGCAATCCTGGATTATCTGTATAACCAGTTCACGATCCATGATTTCGCCATCGACGATGGCTTCTGGTGGTAAGTCTTTCATGCCAAAATGAGTAACCACCGGTCGTTCTTCATTGAGGTCCAGGCGCAATACCTTTACCACATTGGAGCCGATGTCCATGGCGATGAGTGATTTTTTCTTTTTCTTCAGGAAGCCGAACATGCCGATCCTGCCTTGATGCTAAAATTGATGGGTTTGGGCCACCATGACCCTATTCACCACAAAAGATTGGCAACTACTGTGCCATGATTTAATTCGGCTGAAAATGAGGGGACCTTAAGCCAAATTCTTTAAATAAAGGGCGTTTCCGCCTTTTATTTTTGGTGTTTTTGAAAAATGAATATCTAATTTTATCTAACAAAGGAAATGTAAGGGGGAAATATTTGCCGCTTTTTCAATAGAGAAGGCTAAAAAAGACCCATGTAAAAAGACCAGATCCAATCGCCGGCAAATAGAACAACAACGGCTGCGGCTGCTAAAAAGGTTCCAAAAGGAAGTTTGTTCTGGCCGGCAACCTGGCCCCTTCCTGCGGTCAAGGCATACAGAGTGCCCATGATGGCCCCTCCAAAGAGAACAGCCGGAACAGCCCATATTCCCTGATAGGCTCCGACCATTCCCATTAGCATGACATCGCCACCTCCCATTCCGACAACCCCGCGCATCAGCTTATAGCCATAAGAAACAGCCAAAATTATTCCGGCGCCCAAAAGCATTCCCAATGCAGAGTTAATTATTCCCAGAGGGGTGAAAATGCTGAAGGCTAAACCAGTGAGCATGCCGGTTATTGTCAGAGTGTGGGGAATAATCATGTGCTGCCAGTCGATGATGGCAATGTTCAGAAGAAGCAAAAGGTAAAAGGCCGCAGCAGCCCCTTCAACATTGTTTCCCAGACGCCATAAAGCGACCAGAGTCAGTAAGGCTCCGGCAGCTTCGAGAATGAGATATAGGGGACTGATGGCGGTTGAACAATATCTGCATTTTCCTCTGAGCAAAAACCAACTCAGTAAAGGAATGTTGTCGTACCAGGCAACAGTTTTTTTGCAACTCGGGCAAAAGGAACGAGGACCGACCACACTCAAATTCCTTGGAAGTCGGTACACCAAAACATTGGAGAAGCTGCCAAAACAGGCTCCCAATACCGCAGCGGCGGGGATAATGAAAGACAAGGGCAAAAGAGCGCTGTTCATTAAAATCCAGTCCCAGGTTGGTGCTGTCCTTGCGGTTTCATTTTTTCTTTAATGGTATTAATCATTTTTACAGCCAGCAACTGCATTCCCGGTTGATCAGAATTCTGGTACAAATTTTCCCAAAGACTGAGAGAACCGAGTTGATCGCCAGATTTGTATTTGCTGAAGGCGGCAAATCGTCGTTCCAGATCGGTGGCGTCAGAACAGGACGCGGCCTGATTGTACCAAAATGCCGAGCGGGCATAATCGCCATCCACAACAAAATAAATGAGACCTATTTGAAATGGCAACCGAGCTGTGTCAGGATTATTCAAAATTCCGCGTTTGAGAATGTCGATGCTTTTGTAGGGCTTGCCCAAGTCGGACCAGGTCACCAAAGAGGCAAAGTGATAAGCTTCCACAAAATTTGGATCCAGGGTGGTTATGCCATTGACCAGCAACTCAAAATGGCGAAAATTGTTCAGTCCCTTGGCAAAAGCTCCATAATACTGAATGAAGCGGAACCACAAATAGTCTGCATGAGCTTCACGAAACCCGACACTGCTTTCGACCAGAAATTTCCCTGATGGAAAATACAAACGGTCGTATTTTTCCTCTTGGGTTCGGCTCTTATCAAAAGCCTGCAGAGACACAACCATGACCAAAACAAGAGCGCTGAATATTCCTGCACGAAGGAACCTGCCGCCAAGTCCTGACCGCATTAGCGCAGCTCCTTTTTTGCAAAAACAGAACTGCCGATTATGAGAAGGATGCTGGAATAACACAATCCGTAAATGGTGGCAAAAAACAAATGTTCCCCACTGACGGGAGCCCCATGGACAACAGCACCTCGCACATTAAATATCTCCAGATTAGGTATTATGTAGTATACAATCTGGGTTGTTTGGGCCTGGAATTCCGAGCCCTGCATCATGCCAAAATCACGGATGCTTTCACTGAGATGACCCATAATAAACACACCGAGAGAAAAGACAGCAGCCAATACGGGTGAAACACAGGTGGAAAACATTACGACCACCGCAGTAATGAGAATCATCTCCAGAAAAGTGAGATAAATGGCCGACAAATATCGCAGGCTGAAATCACCAGGTGCCAAAAATGTCATCAAGAGGAACAGCACTCCCATGACCGCGATCATGGAAACCTGAGTAAGAGAAAGACCCAGAAATTTTCCCCACAGGTACTGGCGACGGCTAACAGGCTTGGATAAAATTGTCAGAACTGTTCCTTTGTCCATTTCCTTGCGAACCATGTTGCTGCCAACAAAAACCACAACCAGAAGTCCGAATATTGACATAGCTGACAGGCCCACATCGGACATAATTTTTCCCTGGGCTCCAATTGTCAGTGGTGAAACCACGGCGGTTGAAACCAACATTACAAAACCAAAAACGGCGACCAGATAAAAAATTCTATCACGAACGGTTTCGAGGAACGTATGAGTTGCCAGGGTGCCAATGTTGGCCAGCATCATAATTCTTTCCTTTGCTGATGAATTTGCATGAAGAGGTCTTCCAAACCGGAACGACGGGTTTCCACAGCCATCACATCATGACCAGAGCAAGCCAGTTGTTCAAGTGTCTGAGTTAGTTTCTGCACATTTTCAACATTCATAAGGCGGTAACCGAGAGCCGATTCGGGCTCGGAAATTCGAATTTCATAACTGCTTTCACTGGCCAGTTGGGCCATGTCGCAAACTTTGGCCAAACGCCCCTCGCACATGATGCCCACTCTGTCGGCCAGCATTTCCACATCCGGTACAATGTGTGAGGAAAGAATGATGGTTTTGCCATCGGCTTTCAATTCCTGCAAAAGTTGACGCACTTGTTTGCGACCTACGGGGTCAAGCCCGCTCATGGGCTCATCCATTACCAGCAATTCAGGATCTCCCAAAAGAGCCTGGGCCAGCCCAATGCGTTGCAACATCCCTTTGCTGTACTTGCGTAACGGGCGATCGGCATCTGCGGTCATAGTGGTTTTTTTCAGGATGGATTGTATTTGGAGGTCAAGTAGATCTGAAGGTACCTCAAGCAACTTGCCGTAAAATTTCAGCAACTCGCGGCCCGTTAAATGTTCGAAAAAGTAGGGACGCTCAGGCAAGTAACCCACTTTACTGCGAGATTGAATATTCTGGCTGGAGGCTCCAAAAATTTGAACTTCGCCCCCTTGGGGATGAACAAGATCCAGGATGCAGTTAATGGTCGTGGTTTTTCCTGCACCGTTATGACCAAGGATGGCAAAACACTCACCCTTATTGACAGTAAAAGAAACACCATGGATGCCCCTTTGCTTTTTCCTCAGGAATCCAGACCGGAAATGTTTCCGGAGATCCAATACCCGCAGAACTTCTTTGGCCTCGGTTCGGTCATGATTTGGGACCTCGGGTAAAACATGGTTATTTGTATAGGAAGATTGGGTAATACTGGAAACAGGCACATTGTGGACCTTTGCCACTGGCTCATTTGTTACCACACTTTGGAAACTCAACATCCACCTCCGGCCAGGAATCGTCCTTAGCTCTCGAATTCAGAGATTTAGGGCTATTTTATTTACCAAATGCAAACCAGATGCCAAAAATTTTTTCTTGTTTAATGGCATAAAAAACCACCGGGTTGACCTGGGCCCCGGTGGTTAAATAACTGATTATTGCCCGCTTGAAAAAACGAGAATTTGTCCCTCTTTGCCCCACCCATTGACTATGTATCCGGTGTTGTTTCCACCTTGAACAACCGGTACAATTCCTATTTGTCCGGGTGCCACAGCCGCTGCATTAAATTGGGGCTCAGTAAATACTCCGGTAAATGCATTGGCTACCAGGTCCCCATCTGGCAACAAAGGACGAAGATCGTCCTGAGCGGCAGAATAGGCTCCTTCGTTTTGAACTGCATAATCTTCTGCAGCCAGTTGAACCGTATGAGCGTTGCTTGTGACTCGGCTTTCTTTGGCTCGGTCTTGCATATTCAAGTAGCTAGGATATGCCACAACAGTCAAGATTCCGATGATAACAATGACAATCATTAGTTCAACTAAAGTAAATCCAGTTGGTGTCCTCAATATCATTCTCCTGATTGGACCATTGGTTTAATTATCTCAGGAATACATATCGGAAGGATGGGGATAAAATGTAGAATTTTCTTTAATTATTTCGGGGCTGGCGCCCTTTGAGCACTATAAGGCGGCGTGCCTGCTCATCTTTGCCTGGTCCCCAGGCTTCAATAACGTAGTCCAGCCCGTTGGTTGGCGAACGGTAGGTCAAATCTCCAGCCACATTTCGGAAGACACCATCTTTACCTGTATAGGGGTTGGCAAGAGGTTCGTCATAAGGCAGATACTCAATAAGGTCCCTGGCATCGGTTGGGTATTGACCTTGATTGGAAGAAGCATAAGTTTCCGCTGCAAGCTGTAAAGTGGCAGCGTTTCCCCTCACGGCTGTTTCATAAGCGCGCCTTTGAAGGTACTGAAAGGCAGGAATGCCCATGAGAAACAAAAATACCAGTATCATGCTGGCCGAACCAATGGCCAGGACAAGATCTGGATAATTACCGGGAGTTCCGGGACGTTTCAATTGTAATTTCAGTTTCACGCTTAGTTCCTAAAGTGAAAAAGCGGGGCCGAATACCGGCCCCGCTTCAATCCTCAAGTCAGGATTTTATTACTGGCCACTGGTCAGTTGTACGACTTCTGCATCTTTACCCCAGCCATTGATGGTGTAACCTACGTTAACGCCACCTTGAGCTACAGCAACAATACCAACCTGTCCCATGGCAGCAGCAGCGCCAGCGAACTGAGGTTCGGAGTTAGCACCGGAAAAAGCGTTTTCCAGCAATGCGCCACCAGGCAACAAGGCTGTCAAATCACCAGCGGCGTCAGAATAAATACCATCGTTACGTACAGCAAAATCTTCGGCTGCCAGTTGCACAGTATGTGCGGCGCCTTTAACCTTGGCTTCTTTAGCCCGGTCCTGCATGCTGATAAAGTTTGGAATAGCGATGGCGGCCAAGATACCGATGATAACGACTACGATCATCAGCTCAATCAGAGTAAATCCCTTACGATTAAACACTATGCGTCCTCCTTGTTTTTCCGGTCCCAACAGACCTTTTGGTGTTAGAATCCAGTCAAGAGGGACAGGATTCTCGGCTAATCTTTCTACGACAAGTTTTCTGATGCAATGCGTGTGCCATTCATCTGTACCTTGTCTCCTTTTTGTAAGTTGTAAATTTTCAGCAACTTACAAACCTCTGGCGAGCTGATAAAATTCCAGTCAAACAAGAAAAGAATTGCATTTTGCCCACCTGCACGAATAAATCGTGCGAATTTTTAACCACCCCAACCAAAAAAACTAGACCGGTTGGGGTTCATTTTTGCCCATATCAGTTTCCAGTACATCAATCTGGTCAGCTTCCCGTAAAGCGCTATCCACTGCTTTGAGTAAATCGCTGCTGGAGACAGAGTTCTCATCTTCGTTTGTTTCAACTTCCATCTCTTCTGGATCCTGAACCCCATACTTTTTCAGTTTTCGGTACAGGGTCGATGCGTTAATGCCCAGGATTTCGCTGGTTTGTTTTCGTGCACCACTTGTCAATTCAAGAACACCCAAAATGTGGGCCTTTTCCAAGTCATCAAGGGTGATGTTTCCCCCCACGGTCATTGCCCCAGAAGTATTTTCTGCTGTCGTTCTGTCCTGAAGATCCATGGGCAGATCATTCATCGTTATAACTGTATCATCCCGAATGATGCTTGCCCGTTCGATAACATTTTCCAGTTCCCGAACATTTCCGGGCCAGCTGTAGGTGTTTAAGGCATTAAGACAGAATTCGTTCATCATGGAACTCAAAGTCCCGTTGTATTCCTTGGGGCACAATTGGCGCAGGAAATGGTCGACCAACAGAGGTATATCTTCAGTGCGGTTGCGCAAAGGAGGCAAAACCAGCGGAATGACATTCAATCGGTAGAATAAATCGATCCGGAAATTGCCGTCGGCCACTTCCTGTTCCAAATCACGATTGGTCGCAGCCACTACTCGAACATCTACTTTGATGGGTTTGCTGCTGCCAACAGGATAAATTTCCCGTTCCTGGAGCATGCGTAACAGTTTCACCTGAATGGCATGAGGAGTTTCGCCAATTTCATCCAGGAAAATGGTTCCCCCATTGGCCTGACGACAGAAGCCGTCATGATCACGGTCTGCACCTGTAAACGAGCCTTTAATGTGCCCAAAGAGCTGGCTTTCCAAAAGAGTTTCGGGAATGGCGCCACAGTTAATGGCCACAAAAGGTCCGTCACATCTTTCGCTGTGCTGGTGAATGGACTGGGCAATCAATTCCTTACCCGTTCCACTTTCACCGTTAATCAGCACCGTGGCATTGGTGGCACTAATTTTTTCCACCATTTTATAGACTTCGCGCATGCGTGGACTGTTTCCCACAATTTTCTTGGCCCTGGCCCCCTTGGTCAGTTTCTTTTTCAGTTCGGTATTTTCCGTGCGGGCCTGGCGCAAGGCCAGAGCGTTGCGCACCACCATGCGAATTTCATCATTCTTGCAATGTTTTTGCAGATAGGAAAAAGCGCCAAGATTGACAGCGTCGATAGCCGATTGTTCACTGGCGTAAGCGGTCATTATGATTACGGTGGTTGTTGGATTTAGGGCCTTAATGCCCTTCAAAAGTTGAATACCATCCATTTTTGGCATCTGGATATCGGTCATAACCAGGTCTACGTCCTGCTCACCGATAAATTTAAGGGCTTCGGCTCCGCTATTAACTGTTGAAACCTGATACCCTTCCTTGCGCAAAAGAATGGAAAGGTATTGGCACATGGACTCCTCGTCGTCAACAATCAGGATTCTGTCCTCGGCCATGCTGGCTCCTTATGATCGAAAGTGGGCAAATTGCAGTGATAAAGCAGGTATCGGCGGCAAGGCCGGCCACCTTAACCCTAATCTTTGTATTTTTTTGATGTTTGATTAAATTTCGAGCCATGAATTTGCAGGGAAAGTCATGCAGAATGCGAGCTATCCAAGAAAGTCCATGTTTTCCCGGCTTTATTATTTAGGATTATACAGAAAGGAGTTCTTTTGTTTTCCTACTGTCAACAGGGGGCTCTTTTGCCAATATTGAATCGGTATCGGCAGCTGAAGGGCTGTGCAAAAGCTCGGGAACATGAACCATTGGCCACCGAACCCGGAATGTAGAACCTCCGCCAGGAGAATCTTCATATTGAACATCTCCCCCATGAGCAATGGCGATACGCTGGACAATACTCAATCCCAGTCCCGTTCCTTTTTCCTTGTCGGTCATGAAGGGAGTAAAGAGCTCTTCGCGTATGTCTTCAGCCACACCGGGGCCATTGTCTGAAACAGCCAATTCCTGCCGTGTTCCTGCAGCCAGCAAACGCAGGCAAATTTTCAATTCACCTTCGTAATTCATAGCCTCACAGGCATTGATCACCAAATTGAGTGCCATTTGAGTCAGTTGGCCCGGATCGGCAACAACATCCATATCGTCGGGCTGAACGCTACAGCTAAGGTGGATATTCCCATTGCGGGCGGCAATATGCTGTCTGATTTGAAGAGAAATTTCATCCCGGAATTCCTGGCCCGGGAAACGACGCCGGGTGGTGGTTCTCATGCGGGAGTAGGCAAGAAAATCATTAATGATGGTATTTACCCGGGAACTTTCTTTCAGGACAAGAGCCATCAGCTCAGCGTGTTCGCCATCGAGTTCAAGGTCATCGGCAAGCATTTCAACACTTCCGCGAATGCTCGATAAAGGATTGCGTATTTCGTGGGCAATGCTGGCGGCCAATTCACCCACGGCAGCAAGACGGTCATTTTGGCGAACCCGTTCGCTCATCTTTTTTTCACGAGTCAGATCTGTAAAAATGGAAATTGCCCCCATGATTTTGCCACTGGGAGCAATAATATGGTTCACATTTAAACCTACGGGCATGTCACGTCCCAGACGTTTGAGACTGACTTCACCCCGATCAACTGCCGCACCACCTTCAGCCACCGGCATGATGGTTTCAGTCAGTGGCTCCATTCCTCCTCGGCAAATGTCGACCAGTTTTCGGCCCAGCAAATCTTTGTCTTCCATTTCCAAAATACGGCAGCAAGCGGGATTCACCCTCACCACCACACCATTTTTGTCAACGGTAAGCAAGCCACTGCGAATGTTGTCAATTATGTTCCGCACTTCCCAGCGGGCTTTCTGAACTTTCAGATGATTATGGCTATCGCGGACTTGCATTTTTAGGCTCTGATGGAAAAAACCCCAGGTCAGGCCCTGAACCAGTACAGCAAAAACGACAAGCAGGGCAATGACGGGTGGGGTTTGGTTGGCAAAAAATCCGACCAGTCCCACCGCCAGCACATCAATGACCATTTGAATGGGAAGAAGAGCTGCACTGTTCCATTTGCCGGCTTCAGCCATCCAGGCTAAAGCAATGGAAGTGCCCAGAACAGACAGTGTGCCAATCAGTCCAGCTCCAGAAGCGTAACCATTGCCATAGTGCCAGGAGATGAAGCTGGCACCGGCAAGAACGGCAAACAATAGGCCACGACCGACAATTCGGGTATCTAGGTTGAGTTTACGGGAAAAGTTTCCCCCGGCATGCAAGAACATCACCCCACAATGCTGGACATTTTAAACATGGGAAGGTACATGGCGACCAGCATACTGCCAACCATTCCCCCCATCAGGACAATCATCAATGGTTCAATGGCCGCAGTCAAAGCTTCAACCGCCGCATCCACTTCATCGTCGTAAAAGTCAGCAATTTTGGAAAGCATTTCATCAAGAGCACCGGTTTGTTCACCAATACCGATCATTTGGGTCACCATGGGGGGAAAAACTCCGCTCGCTTTTAATGGAGCAGCGATGGTTTCACCCTGACTGATAGCTTCGGAAGTTTTGCCAATAGCTTCCTGAATGACTTTGTTGCCAGCGGTTCGACTGGTAATATCGAGCCCCTGAAGAATGGGAACACCAGATCCGATAAGAGTCCCAAGGGTCCGTGTAAAACGAGCCACAGCACTTTTTTGAAGAACGGAACCGAGGATGGGCACTTTTAATGCCCACTTGTCTGTCAGGTAAGCACCCTTTTGGGTTGCCCGGAAACGTTTGAAAGCAAAAGTAAAGAATGTTCCACCCGCAAGCAGAGCCCACCAATAGCCCCTGATGAAGTTGGACAAGTTCATAACAATGCGTGTGGGGGCCGGCAACTCGCCGCCAAAATCGCTGAACATCTTGGCGAAAACCGGAATCACAAACATAAGCATAAAAATGCAGGCCCCGCCGGCGACAGTAAGAACGATAGTCGGATAAGTCATGGCACCTTTGACTTTGCGAGCCAAGGCATCGGCCTTTTCAAGAAAAACAGCCAGCCGACTGAGAATGACATCCAGGATACCACCTGCTTCACCGGCAGCAATCATGTTCACATACAAATCGCTGAAAACCTTGGGATGTTTTTCCATGGCTTCGGCCAAAGTGGTTCCACCCTCAACATCGGCCATTACTTCCTGAACCACTTTTTTAAAATGCGGTTTTTCCAACTGTTTTCCCAACACATCAAGACATTGGACCAGAGGCAAACCAGCGTTAACCATGGTGGCAAACTGACGTGTAAAGACCGACAGGTCTTTCACCCCCACACCTTTCTTCTGGAAAAAACTTATTTGGATGTCCTTGGGTTTTTTCTTAATAGAAGAAATTACAATGCGGCGTTGGCGCAAATATTCGCCTACTTCATTACGGTCTTTAGCTTCGTACTCGCCGGACAGGGTTTCACCCTTGGCCGTCTTTCCTTTCCATACAAACATTGTCGTGCTCACAAGCTATGCCTTTCTCAGGTGACCATTGCGGGATTTTCCAGCATCTGGGTCAATTCAGTGGGGTCGGAACTGCGGCCAATGGCCTGTTCTATTGATATCCATTTGTTGATTACTGCCTGATACAAACTCTGATTCATGGTCTGCATTCCGTGTTTTTGACCGGCCTGCATAATTCCATAAATCTGATGCACTTTGTTATCACGAATCATGGCTTTGATAGCCGGTGTGCAGACCATTATTTCCAGAGCCAAAACACGACCGCCCCCATGCAAACGGGGAACCAGTTGTTGAGTAACCACACCCGACAAACTGAAAGCCAATTGACTGCGCACCTGATTCTGTTGTTCCGGGGGAAAGACATCAACAATGCGGTTGATGGATTCAAACGTGCTGTTGGTATGCAGAGTAGCCATAGCCAGGTGACCGGTTTCAGCCAAAGTCAAAGCTGCACCAATGGTTTCCCTGTCACGCATCTCACCGATGAGAATCACATCGGGATCCTGGCGCAGGACATACTTCAAGGCAGCTGGAAAGCTGTTGGTATCGCTATTGACTTCCCGCTGGTTAACTATGCAGTTTTTGTGTTGATGCACAAACTCAATAGGGTCTTCAATTGTGATAATGTGTCCGTGGCGATTGATATTTATTGTATCGACCATGGTGGCCAGGGTTGTGGATTTACCACTGCCCGTTGGCCCTGTAACCAGAATCAATCCCTGGGTTTTGTTGATCAAATCCTGGCAAACCCTTGGTAAACCCAATTCCTCAAAAGTATTAATTTTATAGGGGATTTGGCGGATGGCCATGGACGTTGCGCCCCGTTGCTGAAACACATTGGCACGAAAGCGGCTAATACCCTGAACTCCAAAACTGAAGTCGAGCTCCTTGTCGTTTTCAAAGCGTTTTTTTTGTTCGTCATTCAAAATGCTGTAAGCAAGATGCCGCGTCTCGTCTCCCGAAAGTTGTGGAAACTCACTTTTTAATACAGTCCCGTCCACTCGAAAAAGGGGTGGCAAACCCGCCGTAATGTGAAGATCACTTGCGCCTTTGCCGACCATTTCTTCTAATAATTCTCGCATTCCTACCACGGGTAACTCTCTTTCTAATCCGCTACTGCGGTTTCGCGTAAGACTTCTTCGATAGTAGTGATTCCTTTTATGACCTTTTTAAGGCCATCGTCCCGCAATGTATCCATCCCCTCACTGCGAGCCTGATTTCTGATTTCCGTTGTCGATGACCGATTCAAAATATGCTCCCTGATACCAGGTGAAATGGGCATTACTTCGTACAATCCCTGACGTCCAGAATACCCGGTTCCGTTGCACGATTCACAACCTTTGCCTTTAAAGACGGGGGTTCCGGGTGGCAATCTCACATCCGCCAAGGCTTCATCGCTGAGTTTCAATTCTTCTTTGCAATCTTTGCAGATTCGCCTCACCAGACGCTGGGCCATGATCAGGACAGTACTGCTGGCAACAAGGAAAGGTTCAATTCCCATATCGATCATACGGTTGATGGTTGCCGGAGCATCGTTTGTGTGCAGGGTGGATAAAACAAGGTGACCGGTCAGGGCAGCCTTGGTGGCAATACCACCGGTTTCCAAATCTCGAATTTCACCAACCATGACTATGTCAGGATCCTGCCGCAGAAATGCTTTCAGGGCCGAAGCAAAAGTCAGCCCCACCGAGTCACGAACCTGGACCTGATTAATTCCGTCAAGATTGTACTCAACAGGATCTTCGGCGGTCATAAGGTTTGTACCAGGAATATTTAGTTTTGAAAGGCAGGAATACAGAGTTGTTGTTTTACCAGAACCGGTAGGTCCGGTTACAAGCACCATTCCAAAAGGAGAGGCGATGGCCTTATAAATTCTTTCAATGGCCTCTTCTTCCATATTAAAATCAGCCAGATCCAGATTCAAATTGCCTTTATCCAGAATACGCATCACAACTTTTTCCCCGTAAATACAGGGCAAAGTACTGACACGCAAATCTACTTTCTTAGTACCGATTTTGAGTTTGATACGCCCATCCTGAGGAATGCGGCGTTCGGCAATGTCCAACTCGGACATAATTTTTAACCGGCTGATAATTGCATTCTTCAGTTTTACCGGCGGCTCCATTACTTCCTTGAGAACACCGTCAACACGATAACGAACCCGCATAAAACGTTCGTAGGGTTCCACATGAATATCACTGGCTCCCATTTTAACTGCTTCGGCCAAAAGCGTATTTACCAGTTTAACCACTGGAGCGTTTTGTCCATCTTCGCCCAGAATGTCGTCTTGTTCCTGTTCCTCCACTAATTCGATATCATCTTCAAGGCCTTCCATAATGGAAGCCAGGGAATCCGCGGAGGCATAATATTTATCGATGGCCCCCTTAATGGCCATTTCACCGGCAACTACCGATTGAACTTCCAAACCAGTAATAAATTTTATGTCATCAATAGCAAAAATGTTGCTGGGGTTAGCCATGGCCAGAGTGAGAACCCGGCCGGCACGACTGATTGGCAAAACCTGAAATTTCCGGGCAACGTCGTCAGGAATACGTTCAATGCACTCAATTTCAATTTCAGTTTTTGCCAGATCAATAACCGGAATACTGAACACCTTGCCCAGATGCTTGGTGAAGGTTACTTCATCCACAGCTCCGGTTTTCACCAAGGCTTGCCCAATGGTACCGCCATCTTTTTTCTGTAATTCCAGAGCCGCCGTTAAACTGGCATCATCTATGACGCCATTTGCCAGAAGATCCTGAGCGACTTTATCCCGAACCTGGGTTGTTGCCGATACATTCATTGTGTGATTCCTCGTCACTACTATGGCCCAAAGTTCCAGCATACCCTGATGCCGGTCTGCGGATTATTTTCATCCCTCAATTTTTCGGCCAGGCAGGGAGTGACTTTAACATGTAATCATGGTATTTCAGGAAACACTTGAAAACGGGCTGAATCGGCAGTTTCTGTCATTGTCTGAATATTTCGGCCATAGAGAACAAGAGTATCGAGGCGGGCGGAAAGTTTTTCACCAATTCCTTTAATTGTGCGCAAATCTTTTGCTGAGGAAAAAACCAGCCCTTGTTGGCGAGCTTCGTCGATGCGAATGGCCATGACTTGCCCCACCCCAGGCAACAGCTGCAAGCTGTCCAAACTGCAAGTATTAATTGGCAGGGGTGTAGTCAATTTTGGTTTGGATTTTTTCAGGCCGTTTTCCGAAGCCAGGGCTGAGGCTGGCATAAGAAATTCATCTAACCAAAGGCTCTCTTTCCAGTTGCCTTCATCATTCAATAGCATGGTGTGCCGCACCATACGACCGGCCATAATCAATAAAAAAGCGAAGAGAATACCCATGGCCTGCCGACGAGGCATAAGTGGCAATTTATTTAGTAGAGAAAAACCCAGTGCAGACGCATGTCCATTTCCATTCCCGGACTCAGAGTGGCCGAGCTCAACCTTATCCTCTGATTCGTCACATTGCGGAAATTCAGCGACAGATGAGCCCCCACCAACCGGAACCCCACCAGCAGATCCAGAGTATTGCCCGAAGGCAGAGTCACTGTTCGGGTAACATCCCAGGGGTCGGTCATGGCTCCCCGATGAGTTCCGAACATCGCCAGTTGGAGAATGCCGTCCTCCTGGAAAAAATGTTCCTCCCACATCAGTTCCATCCGCAGGTATTTTTCCGGAGGCAGGAAAGCTGCCTGATTTTTCTTCTCGTCGAAATTCTGCCATGTCCCCTCCAGACGGGCCCGCCCCCAGCCCAGGAAACGCCCCTGACGAGCCATTGAAACAGTCAGCCGGGTGCTGTCCATTTCCAGGTCGTTACCCCAGGTACCGGTTCGGGATTCGGGGCCAATGGCCATCCAGGTTATGCCCTGGCGTAATTGCCGGGCACTGGCATCAAAGGCAAAATCAAGGCCAAGAATGTGTTTTTGGAAGAGGAGGCCTGCTCGCAAGGTTTTTTCGTGTTCCAGGTCTGCATTGGGCAAGAGGTAGAGACTCTCCGAGGTGACAACATGCCTTAAAGGTGTCAACAATTCGTCACTTCGTGGTGCCCGGCCGCCAAGTTCGATAGCCATTTTCCACCAAGGCTGATATTGATTGGCTTGCCAAGCGACAAAACCACCGGGATTAATACCTGCCCGGTCCTGGTAATCTCCCGACAGACCAAAATTCAATCGGGTGACACCCAGATCCAACCCGGTACGAGCAACCAATCGAGCCTCAAGGCCATCGCCACTGATCGCAGTGTCCGAGTCATAACTCCAAGAGGGGCCGTCGTCATGAACATCCCAATGGTTGACCATCAGCCTCAAACCACTGTCCGGACCATTCAAGCTTTCTTCCCTCAGGCCACTGTCCGTTTGGAATTCACTCATCAATAAAACTGAATCGACAGGGGCATGGATGAAGTCGACAATAATGCCCTCCCGGCCGGTTTCCAGTTTGCGCAAATTGCTGGCTGAAATCCCTCCAAGGGGTCGGTCTCCCCATTCAACAGTGCGACTGTCCCAATGCAGAACTGAACGCATAGCCCAGCTTCCAGCCCTCGTGCGGGCTGTAAGAGCGGCTCCATTGACCCAGATTTCCTGATGTTGGGCTCCAATTGTGGGTAAATCGTCTTTGGTTTTTCGGGAGGCCGTATACTGAAGTTCCAGACTGTTTTGATCGTCCAAATGCCTTATCAAACGAGTCCGACTGCGACGGATGCTTGAATGCCCCCGGAACTCATTTCCACTATAGAAATTTTCATCAGGTAATTCAGTGTAGTTGTAGCCTTCATCGTCAATATTCTCGTCAAACTCAAAACCCAAACGCCAGGCCGCTTTCGGGGTTAATAGGCTAATTCCCCGGGAATATGTTTCATGGGGTCCTTTGATGCCTTTGTAATACGAAACCGCTTTGCTTTGGTCTTTTTCATCGGTCTTCAGATTCAGGACACCATCGGTTCCACCAGCCCAGTCGCGGCCCATTTTCTGTTGGATAAGAACCAGTCCCTGATTGGAGACAAGCCATGGATCGTCGGCCAATTTGTGCCCCGTGCCCTGGGGAATGCCGTCGTGAAGGAATAGTGGGCTGATTGATGTATTGCCTTCCCCCAGAATGACAGTCATGCCTCCCAGGCCGCCATCAGTGATAGGGACCCATTGAGTTCGGGTGTTTAACCAGGCCACCGTGGATGCCGAAAATGGATTCCACAGAGGACGCTTCCAACCATTGATTCCCGGTTTCGTTTCAGGTGCCAAGGGTAAGGCCGGATTAAGAACAGAATCTTCATGAGCAGCCGACATGCTATCAGTTTGAGCTGGGAATTCCTGAGCATGGACTTGAAGACTAAAAAACGAAGTTGTCAGAATGAGAAAACCCAGAACAACAGGCGTTGAATTTCTGGCAACCAGAGCCGATTGGCCCAAAAAGCCCAAACGACGAACAAGAGAAGGAAAAAACAGAAAAAAGATGATGGAATTTACCCCTATATGAACAAGAGCGAAATAGGCCATACCAGCAACAATGGCCATGGCGGAGACATCAGGAGTCATCACCACAATAGCAAGGTTTGTAAGGATTTGATAAAATAAAGTTCCCATAAAGCCAGCAGCAACAGCCAGAATATGAGCTCGAAGATTGGTTCGATTACCGGACAGAGCCCTGATTCGGGTGCCCAGAAACCACCCCAAAAATCCATTCAAACCGTGCCCTAGCATTTGCGCAACCAGAAGTACCGGAGGTGGGGGCCCATAAGGATTGCCCAGGGAATAGATGGTTCCCGCCAAAACTCCACACAAAGGACCCAGAGCCGGCCCCAGGACAACACCTGACAAGGCAATAATCAGGGTCATTAATTCAACATTTGGCACACCCGAAAGCAAATACCCCGTACCCACAGCAGTGCCTGCAAAAAGGCCCAGCAAAACAGGTTGCCGGACCGAAGGTTTTTTTCTTTCTGGAAGTTCATTTTTCATGCCCACAATTTACTGTATCGCAAAAACCAAAGCAACCAGAGTGTTTGCCTCATGTCAAATGAATGGCTGATAGTTAACTCTGGAGTGTCAGTTTGGCCAGGCGACGTCCAACATCAAGAAAACCGGATTCCGATTCGTTGATCATTTCGAACAACCTGAGGGCTTCGTCTTCGCGATGAGCTTGCTCGTGGGCTCGGGCAATGTGATAAAGCAAACCAAAATATTCTCGGCTGCCTTCATCAGGAACATCCAAACCATCGGTTAGTATGGCAATAGCTTCTTCAACCTGGCCATTGCGCAGCAGGGAGATTCCCCACATCTCATACGCCCGAACGGAAAACTCCGGGTGGCAGGATGCTTTTTGGAAACTGTCAGAAGCTTTATCGTGCATTCCCATTTCCAGGTATACCATTCCCATTTCGTACAGGCTGGCCGGATCATCTTCGGCCGATTCGCCCCCGAGCTGGGAGCCAATTTCATCGCTGATGGTTTCCACTTCTTTTACAGGAGCCTGATAAGATGATTCGCTGTCATCGGATAGTATTTCATCCAACAAATTGATTTTTGGTTTTTCTTCTGTCGGTTCCGTGGAGAAATCTGTGGGGAATGAATCAACACCGGCAGGAACTGCCTCGGAAGATTCTTCCGTTTCCGTTTCGCCCTGGTTTTCAACTTGGGAGGTGGCCTGAGCAATCAAGTCATCAAAATTGGTCCCGGAATCGGCATCCAGATTGAAACATCCACTATCGTCAACCTGTGAATCGGTCTCGGGGACACTCTTTTCAAAATCATGATCAACCGGTTCTGGAGTAGCAGGTGTTGAAACATCCTGAATTGATTTATCCTGAACAATGGACAGTTCGTTTGGTTCATCAAGATTAATTCCACCAAAATCGGTCTCAGCCGCTGGCGAACCACCGATTGTTTCCGGATCTGGATCCGGAGTGCTGTCCACAGGAATGATAACTTCTTTTTCCGCAACTGGATCGGCAGTTGCTTCAGAAGTTGTTTCAGAAGAAAAATCGGCAAATGGATCAACGGAAGCTGGTTCTTCCGGGATTTCAATAACCTCCAGAACCTCATCTTCAACTTTTTCTTCTGCAGAGGTATCAAAGCTCATTGAATCGAAGTCCACAGTGGCTTGGGCAGTGTTGTCAACACCACCATCACGTTTTTGCCAACGTGTGTATTCGGGATAGTTAGCCAGTCCAGGAATCTGGTTTATGACCTCTTCGACCATTTTACTCGCAGGTTCCCGTTCGCCAGCGGCCCATTTAAGCACACCCATCTGAATTTGAATTCGGCCTGATTCCTGAGTCATATTCCACATCCGGAAAACTTTCAGCAGGCTATCCAGAATTTCGGTATGATCAGGATATAGTTCAAAAAGTTTGACGCACCGTTTCAGAAAAATTTCCTTAATATCACTGCTGAGCTCCTCGTTATTTTCCAGGAAAATCAGCGCGTGATTGGCCCCTTCCATTAAGAGGCCCTGTATGGCGCGACTTTCAGCCAGGAACCAATGTGCGTTGATATTTTTGGCATCGTGACGAAGAATTTTTTTATAAATGGCCACCGCATTGTTGAACAGCCCGGTTTTTCGGTACTTTGAAGCAGCACTGAGGAAGTGGCTGACACCCCGTGGGGTTTGCCCTGCTTTGAGACAAAGATCACCCAATTCATTAATTAAGGTAGGATTGCTTTTGTCCAGTTCCAGAATCTGTTCATATAAAGAGACAGCCTGTTCCCAGTCACGCTTTTTCCCAGCCTGATAGGCATCTTGTTTTAATTGGCTTAACTTCGACAAGTGGTAAACCCCGCAGACAATGTTAGTTGGTCATCTGCCCTGTTGGTTTCACCGGCCCATTCCGATGAGTCCTTGAAGTTTTATCGCCAGAAACACCCGGTGGTTTAGGGCTTTTTTTTCACATGGCATAAAAATATAAAAATCAGTTATTCAGAACCCTTTGCCCACCAAGAAAAACTGTTTTGACCGGATTATGCCCGGCCCTATAAGGAATGATTCGATAGTCAGAATCATCAAGAATAAGAAAATCGGCCTTTTTACCAGGTGCCAGAGAACCCACCTCATGGCCTCGACCCAAAGCCCAAGCAGCATTCAGAGTGGAAGCAACCAGGGTTTCTGCAGGCAGCAAACGCATTTGAGTGCACGCTAGAGCCATTATCAGCGGCATGGACATGACGTTGCAACTGCCTGGGTTATAATCGCTTGCCAGAGCCAGGATACAGCCCTGATCAATCATTTCTCTGCCAGGAGGATAGTTTTTAATTCCCAGGGAAAAGACGGTGCCGGGCAGCATGACCGCCACGGTATCGGATTGAGCCAGAGCTTGCCTTCCCTGGGAATCGATTTTTATCAGATGATCGGCCGATTGAGCCCCCAGTCTGGCAGCCAATTGAGCCCCTCCAAAAGTGGCCAGTTCATCGGCATGAACCGTCAGTTCCATGCCCAGATCCCGGGCACGGCTGAGAATGATCAGGCTTTCTTCCAGGTCAAAAACCGTAGGCTCACAGAATACATCGCAGCGTTCCGCTAGATTTTCAGCTTTCACCCGAACCAGGATTTCGTCAGTCACCAGATCAACATAAGCTCGTCGGTTGTCTTTGTATTCTTTGGGGATTTCGTGAGCAGCGAGACAGGTTCGGACCAGGCGAATGCCAACATTTTCAGCCGCTCTGCCAGCAGCTCTCAGCATTTTCAGTTCATCTTCAAGAGTGAGGCCATAACCACTTTTTATTTCAACTGTTGTGGTTCCATAGGAAAGCATTTCCTGCAACCGGCCGGTGGTCAGATCGACCAATTCTTCTTCGCTGCGTTGCCGCAGATCGCTCACAGATGAGTGAATTCCACCCCCGGCAGCAGCAATTTCCAAATAAGTTTCGCCCTTGATGCGGCGTTCGTATTCATCCTGACGGGTTTTTCCAAAAACACTATGAGTATGAGGGTCCACGAACCCGGGAATAACCGCAAAGCCGTCCGCATCAACAACCTCAAGCTCAACCGGGAGGTTTCCGAGGGATTCACATTGTAAAACGTCTTTTAGTAATTCCGGTTCCGGCCCCACGGCTGCAATTTTATCTTCGCATATCAAAAGAGCGGCATTTTCAATCATGCCCAGTTCAGACATTTCAGTCCGCCGTCGGGGACCCGCTTCGTTTCCCGTATCCAGAGAGCATAGTTGACCAATATTGCGAACCAATAGGCTCGGCCTATGTTTCTTTAAAAGATCAGAGTCCACTCGCAGCAGGTTACTCATTAATATCTCCCGTTTTAGCAAACGTTTAATGGAACAGGTCAGGCAATAGGATCCAGACATTTCAACGTTGCAGCAGGAATTTCACCCTGTCGCATCCATGCAGTGATAATTTCCAGGTCTTCTGTTAAAGGCCGGTCGGCAGGGCCCAGATCAATGCGTTTGTCCATGGCCTTAATCAAATCATTCAAGGGAGTTGATAGTTGAAGTTGAGACCGATTACCGGAATCAGCCAAATCCTGGCGGGTGATAAACTGAAGGGCCCTCGCGGCAGTGATCAGTTCCACAGCAATGACCGTACGGGTTCTCGCAAGAACTCCGGCCAGTTTAACTGCCGAGACGCTACCCATGCTGACATGATCTTCCTGGCCATCACTAGTGGGAACAGAATCCACAGCAGCGGGAAAAGCTTTGGATTTATTTTCCGTCACCAGAGCAGCCGTCAAATACTGAGCAATCATGAGACCGGATTCCAGGCCTGGCTGGCCGGCCAAAAAGCGGGGCAGCCGTCCCCCATTTCCCCCGAGCAACAGATTAACCCGACGGTCGCTGATATTAGCCAACTCGCTAGTGGCCTGATACAAAAAATCCAGCTGAAAGGCCAAAGGCTGGCCGTGGAAATGGCCTCCGGTAACCACTTCCTTTTCTTCGGGCAATAGCACCGGGTTATCGGTTACTGATCCAGCTTCACGCACAAAAACTTCCGTGACTTGCCGCACCACTCCCAGAGTTGAGCCCAAAACCTGAGGACTGCAACGAACTGAATAAGGATCCTGAACACGGGGACAATCGTAGTGGCCAGCCAGAACCTGACTGCCCTGGAGTAAATTTCGGAAACTGTGAGCGATGTCACCAATTTCCTTATGTGGCCGAACACTGTGGTACTTTTCTCCGAAAGGAAGAGCGCTTCCTTCCAGAGCCTCCAGAGACAGCGCTGCAGCCAAGGTGGCCCAACGGACCAATTGTTTGCTTTGACCGGCGGCAAGCAACCCCAGACTGTTCATCAGCTGAGTTCCATTGATCAGGGCTAAACCTTCTTTGGCTTCCAGAACCAGTGGCTGACGTCCTCTGGACTCCAAATCAGGACCAGCAGGTCGACGCCGGCCTTGATTGTCCAGCAAATGCCCCTCACCCATCAGCACTAAAGCTAAATGCGAGAGGGGAGCCAAATCGCCCGAAGCTCCTACCGAGCCACGGCTGGGAATGAACGGGTGAAGGTTTTCTTCCAATAACCACAGCAATTGCTCAATGACTTCAACCCGAGCGCCAGAAAAACCGTGAGAAAGACTCATGGCCCGTAAAAAGATCATCCCCCTGGCCTGACTCAGAGAAAGAGGCTCGCCCCATCCCACAGCGTGGCTCCGGATTAAATTCCTCTGCAAAGCAGTTTGTTGTTCCAGAGGAATAACAGTGTCGGCTAAACGACCGAACCCGGTATTCACTCCATAAATCCGTTTGGAAGATGAAGCAAGACTCTGCCTAAACTGGTCGCACCGTTCCACTTTTTGCCGGGATGATTCAGAAAGAATCACCGATATTTGCCCGTGACATATGTTTTCAAAAACTTCCAGATCCAAAGGTGATTCACCAATGACAAACAAATCCTTTTGAGCAGATTTCAAAACAATATCTCCGTGGTCAGTGTCTCAAGACTGTTCGAAAAATTCATCCACCCTGCGGACCAGATCATCGGCATCGCCAAAAGAAGAAGGCACCGTGGGTAACGCGCTAAGAAACGTAACTCCGTAGTTTTTCTTGTGCAAACGGTTATCCAGAATGATGACCACACCCTGGTCGCCCACACGCCGAATGAGGCGACCAAATCCCTGCCTCATGCGCAAAATGGCATCCCGGACCATGAACTTAATGAACGGGTTTTCACCGGCTGCGGTCATTCTTTCACAACGGGCTTCCACCCACGGATCGTTAGGCACCAGGAAGGGTAATTTGGTCACCACCAGAATTTCCAGATCCCGGCCGGGAAAATCGACACCTTCCCAAAAAGTAGCCGTTCCCAGCAACATGGCCCGGCGGTGTCTCCGGAACTTCTCAAGCAATGACGAAGACGGCGTCCGTGGCGATTGGGCCAATACCACAGGTCCGCTGGTAGTTCTTTCATCGAAAGTCAGTCCCGCTTCGGAAAGGACTTCCACCGACTCTCTGATCATTTTATAAGAAGTATATAGTCCCATGGTCTTGTGTTTGGAATTCATTCCCAAAGCGCGCATGACTTCGCCAACAGCTTGGCCAAAATCGGCCGCGTTGGGAGCAGGGAAATCTTTTGGAGTCAAAATTTTCACTTGATTGGGATAATCAAAAGGAGACGGACAGGTAGACGTAAGAGTGGCCGGATGCTTCCCTCGCAGCCCCAGCTCTCCCATCAGGTGAGAAAAATCTTCCCCCACCGCCAAAGTGGCACTGGTCATAACCGGATTGAATTCAGCGCCATCCCAGTAATCTTTAAGAACTCCTCCGGCTTCAAGCAAAGTGGAGCCCAGCATTCTCAGTCCCGATTCCGGTGCGGGTTCTACCCAGGTCACCCAATCTTCGTCTTCATCGGTGGTTAAAAACCGTACATCTTCATGGAGTTTGCGGAGCATTTGGCCAGCTGTTGCCAACTGAGCCAAATCATCTTCCAGGCCAGAAGAAAGATCTTCCAGAATTTCGGAAGTTCTTTTCACCCGACCAAAAACACTTTCGGACTCAGCCAGACATTCCAGCAAGACCGTGGTCTGAGGCCGTAATTCTCCAAAAGCTTCGGCTTTATCCCGCACCCGGGCCCGGCCCATTCTCTGATGACTTTCGGGCATAACTTCATCGACCCGATCCCCCATGGCGTCCCACCAGGAACGAAAAGCGGCAAAAACCCTGCGAATGGCCACACTAAAATCTTCCACGGCCGATGCCGCCTTCTGGCCATCTTTGTCGATAGCACCCAGACGAACCGAGAGCAAATCCAGACGGTCAAACCTTTGACTTTGCCGACCCTTTTTCCGGCCCAGCAAATCGGCCACTTCATCGAGACGCCAGCGCCCACAAATGATGGCGTGGGTTTCCAGAGCCACAACCGGAAGACGGTGAGCCTCATCCACCACGAGATGATCAATTTCACCAAGAAGAATGTGGCCGGCCTGGAAATCGTGCATCAGAAGGCTGTGATTAACGACCAGAAGGTCAGAATCCCTGGCTCGACGGCGGGCTCTCTGCACAAAACACTTACTGCCTTCGTAACACTGCCCTGGCAAACAAATATCGGATTTGAAAAAGATGCTGTCCAAATCAGGGGCCAAAAGCGGGTGGTCAGCCAACTCATCCTTAAGACCTTGTTCGGTGACCTGCAACCAAAGGCGAAAGCTTGCCGCCTGCAAGGCTTCAAACAGATTCTCCACCGGCTTGGAGAAAAAGGCCAAGCGCTGACGAAGGCACAGATAATTGCTGCGACCCATTAATAGGTTAAAGCGGTGATCTTTCAAAAGAGGTTTTAGTCGAGGTAAATCCTGATCCAGAATTTGGGATTGAAGAGCTTTGGTATGGGTGGAAATCACAGCCCGGGTGCCACGTTTGTCGATGGTGGAAATCAAGGGCACCAGATAGCCAAGGGTTTTGCCGACACCGGTTCCGGCCTCCACCATCAGGGCATGGTTGGAATCCAGAGCACCAGCAACATCGCGCCCCATTTGAGCCTGTTCGGAACGGGGTTTAAAATTCTCTCCGTACAAAGCCCCCAGCCCCTCTTCGGTCATGAAGAAACCGTGCATATCTTCAGCCGTCGAAGGCATGGAAAAGCCATCCAGATCGGTCATATCAAAGGGCTCTTCGCTCTTTAATGGATCGACAATTCCGGTAGGCATTTCATCAAGAATGTCGAACAAAGGGTTCAGATCAGGCCTGCGACCCTTGACCAAACGGCGGCAACTCTCCCGGGCAGATTCTTTCAGGGCCTGCCACCACTTGATCCGATGAATAAACCGCACAGCAAGTTGCCGTAACTGAGTTTCGGCAACCAAGCGACTGGGAGCTTCTTTTTCAGCAAATGGCCTTGCCTCCATTGGATCCAGGAGAGACCAGAGCACACTTTCACAAACAAGCAATGCGCCGTTGGGAAGCTTGGAGCAGGAGCCATCGCCCGCAATGACCATTATGGGATCCGGCATATTTTCCGGGGGTGTTTCCCCATCGCTCAGTTCAATGATTTTATCGGAACCGGTAAGATCCAGGGCCAGACACCCGGTTTGGCTCCCTTCCCGCCAGTGGCGAACATGCAGCAGTTCTCTTTCAATCATGAGGTTGCCGACCCTTGGTCTGTTTGGGTCCTGGCCAATTTTAAGTATTCCATAAATTTATTTTCATCCAATATTTCAATGCCCAAGTCCTGAGCTTTGACAAGTTTGGAGCCTGCTTTTTCCCCGGCAACCAAAGCCTGGGTTTTCCCAGTAATGCTGCCGGTTACTTTTGCTCCCAGGTCCACCATGGCTTTTTTTGCTTCAGAGCGCCCCATGGAACTGAGGGTTCCAGTCAGAACAATAATGCGGCCCGTAAACCAGTTTTCCGGAGCTGATTTTTCCATATTTTCCGGCAGGTTTTCTTTTTCCAGGAAAAAGCCAACATCCCGCAGACCGGACACCAGCCTGGCCCCACCCTCTGACTGAAAAAAATCCACAACCTGTTGAGCCACGGTTTCACCTAAATCCGGAAGACCAGACAACTGGCTAACCGAAGCTCCAGTCAAAGCCTTCACGTCAGGAAATGCCAAAGCCAGAGTCCTGGCAGTGGTCACCCCCACCTGGGGAATGCCCAGCGCAAAGACTTTGGCCTCCCAGGGACGATTCACAGATTGCTTCACTCCTGCATAGAATCGTTCAGCACTTTTTTCTCCCCACCCGGGTAAGGCCACCAATGAGGACTGCTTCAGGCGGTACAAGTCGGCTGGTCCTTTGATTAGTCCCAGATTCAGAAATGACGTGAGACTTTGCCCGCCAAGTCCGTCAATATCACAGGCATCGCGCCCCACAAAATGACGCATGCGCCCGGCCACCACAGCAGGACAGAATAAATTATCACAACGAAGAGCAGCCACACCGTCGTCCTGAACAACCTTTTCCTGGCAGACAGGGCATTCATCTGGTGCAGGGAACGGCACCAGGTTCTCCGGCCGTTGATCCAGACAAACCCTCAATATTTTTGGTATGATGTCCCCACCCTTAACCAAGACCACTTGGTCACCACAACGAATATCTTTGCGACCCAGATCTGCCCAATTGTGCAGCGTGGCCCTGCTGACAGTAGAGCCAGCCAGAAACACAGGAATCAGTTCCGCCACCGGCGTAATAACACCGGTTCGACCGACCTGCAAGGTAATAGCTTTGATGGTGGTGACCGCCTGTTCTGCGGCAAACTTAAAAGCCAGCCCCCAACGAGGGGCTTTGGCCGTTGATTTTAGTTTCAACTGAAAATCGCGGCGATCAACCTTGATGACGGCACCATCTATTTGATAATCCAATTCCGACCTTTGAGCCTCCAGATCTTCCAGGTGGTTTGAAATCTGCTGGGTTGTTTCGGCAGTTTTAAAAAACGGATTGACCGGGAAGCCCAATTTCTGAAGGGCGTTTATCTCGCCCTGATGGTCTGGAAATTCACGGGAAACAGACTCACCACCACTGAACAAATCTGTGTCTTCGGGGTTACCGGAATTGGTTGCCGGTAAAGGTGTTTCAGGAACCCGAATTGAATTTTGCAGAGGAAAAACCTGATAGAAAAAAACCGACAGTTCACGCCGCCGTACTTCATCGGTATCCAGAGTTTTTAAAGTGCCTGCAGTGGCATTTCGCGGGTTGACCAACTCAGGTAGGTCGTTTTCACGCCTTTGGCGATTCAATTCTTCAAAGCGTGTAAGAGTTAAATAGGCTTCGCCCCGGATTTCAAATTCATCAATTCCAGAACCGGGAAAGACCTGGGCCCAGTCTTTGGCCAGTTCTGATGGGACTTCTTTCAAAGTGGCCAGGTTCCTGGTTATGACATCACCCCGGCGGCCATCGCCCCGGGTCAGGGCCACTTGCAGTTTCCCGTTCTTGTAGCGAGCAGCAACTGCCACGCCGTCCATCTTTGGCTCTATTGTATATGTTGTCTGCTCCACTGCCAGTTCTTTTCCCATACGCTGATCGAAAGCCTGAATTTCTTTCAAGTCGTAACTATTTTGCAAGCTGAGCATGGGCGTCGAGTGCTTCAGACTGGGAAAGTTATCGCTGCTATCATCTCCCACCACAGATGAAGGGCTCGCCTCGCTGCCAAACTCCGGCCAAGCCGCCTCCAATTCCTGGAGGTTGCGGTCAAGCTGGTCATATTCCTGGTCACTGATTTCAGATTGACCCTGACCGTAATACAGCTGGTTGTGGCGCAGGATTTCCTGACGCAATCTGGTAATTTCCTGCCGGGCCTGATCCCGATCCATACCCACTCCGGATCTGCTGACGGTTTAAAATGATTCCTGAAGAGCGACGTGCAATTTGGCTTGATCAAAATCCACTGTACCGGGAAATCCGATGGCCAAATTGATGTCTCCGGCTCCGGTACGGGCCAGAATGCCCAAACCGTAACCTCGGGGCCAGCCCTGCACCAGCAAGCGATGAGTTTCATCATCAGGCAAGGGATCAGACTGGGAAAACTCAAAGTACCCCAGGTCGTAGAAAGTGTAAAGGCGTGACCCCTGAGCCCTGCCAATTCGCAATTCCAGTGCCCCCCAGGCAGCCCTGGAACCGTGGAACTCATCTTCCCGGTATCCCCGCAAGGTTGCCGCTCCACCAAAGCGAAATTGCTCAGACAAGGGCACATCATCGCTGCCGCCGGTAAGCTGGCGGTAACTGCTTCGGCCAAAAATCCCCACCGTCTCAGTTAGCCACCATTCGGCACTGAGGTCCCCAGAATAAATTCGCTGGGTGACCGCTTCACCCAGTTGTAAATTGGGTGAACTTTGGTTCTCATCGTCCGGATCGTCGGCTCGAAGGCCAGAAGATCGGTAGGCAGTTTCCAAAGCAAAAAGTCCGCTCCAACCGCTTTTGGTTCGATCACCCCGATTGTGCAGGAGGGCTCCTCGTCCACGCAACCTCTGGGTATTTACCAATGATCCAGTGGGGAAAGTGGAACGGTCCCAGCCAATACCCAACTCCACTCCCCACAACGCCACCACCGACATACGCCAACGGTTGTCGAGCCGGAATCGGGTATAGGATTCTTTTTGAACTTCGTTGTCGAGAATCCATTCCATATCCAGGGGTGTACCAAAAGCCAGGGGCTCCAGATAGGAAAAACCAAACCAGGATTTACTATTGCCATCGTCTCGCCAACCCAAGCCCAGACTTCTGCCGGTTCCGGCCATATTAGGCAATTTCAGGTCCACTTCACCACTTAGACGGCTGCCTTCTTCACCATCTTTACGGCTGAGGCCGAGCATGACCTGAAAACGGTTCACTTTATTTTTTTCAACCACCGGGAAATGAATACCTACCGTGTCTCTGCTGGTTGTCAAATAGACCTCTGGTTTGCCCACCTGGGCATACAAGTCCCGGGCTAAAAGACGGTCTGCAGCCCTTTGGAGGTCGGAATGGCGCAGAATTTCACCATGGCGCAACCCCGTGGTCCGGGTCAGGAAGTGAGAAGCCCGCTGGGAAGCCAACGTGCTGCTGATTGGCCCAATAATGGCCACCCTTCCGGGAATGAGTTTTACCTGAAGAGTGACTTGAGCTTTCTGCAAATCCAACTGGGTTTTGCTGGTGACCCATCGAGCGAATGGATAACCCTGTTCTCCCACCCCAAGCAGAATCCGGTCAATTCCACGGCGCATGACCTGGGAGTCATAATAATCTCCCGGCCTGGGAAGCCATAAATCCAATAAGTGTTTTTTTCCGGGGAAATCGTCCCCTTTCACTTCTATCTGTGCCCATTTGAAACGAGGACCAACATTCAGACGAAGAGTGTCCTGGCCGAAAATCTCCGCAGCCAGGAAACCTCTCTGGTTCCAACGTTCCTGAATAAGCGAAGCGGCAGACCGACGACGGGACATGGAGTCTTCCTGAGCGGCGCCCCCCACCCACCGGCGCAATATGGCCAGACTGTCGGACGAGGTGGTAAAAGCAGTGGGTAGTTCAGAAAAAGTCAGATTCGGGTCCTGCCCGGACAGCCATTTCCTGTCTTCGGCTAACCACATTTTTTCTTGTACCGATTCTGATGAATCATCGACCCGAACAATGACTCTGGCGAAGACCGTGGTACCGGTGGCAAACAGGACCCACAAAATCAGCATCTGCTGGAATCTAGAAACGTGCCGTTGATTCAAGCCGAACATCGTGATGCCACCCCCTGTCTCCCTGTTTCCGGGCAAAATAACTCAATCCCATATCCAAATACCGGGAGGGCTCCCACCCCAGCCTAAGAGAACTTTCCACATTGCGGCCCGGTTCGGGGTAAAACCAAGGTCGCTGAGACAAATCCGGCTCGTCGCTGTTCACGCTGGAAACCCGAAGATCGGCCTGAACAGTCCATTGCTGTTTAAACTTGTGACGAATATTGGGTTTCAAGGCGTATTCCTGCTGAGAGACTCCAGAGACCTGGTCATCACGAGTGAGGTAACCAGCAGCCAGGGTCAGGCGCAAATCGGAAGAGGGTCGGTAAGTATAACCCAACTCGGCTTCGCGGCTGAGGCTTTCGTAACTTCGCCGGCTGCTGCTGGCACTTTCCTGCGAAGCACGACGCTCGTCTCGTTGAAGAATCTTGGCCACAACCGAACTGCGACGGCCAATATTTACCGTTGATTTAACCTGGTACCCCCGAAGTAAGCGGTCTTCGGGATGATCGGCAAACTGACGATCCATGGTCTCCCGGTAATCAAATTTTCCTCTTAAGTCCACCGTTCGAATGTGCTGCAGAAAAGTCAGTTCTTCCGAGAAATTAAAATCTCCCAACACCGTTTCGTCCGGATTAAAAATTGACTTTGGATGCAATTTCAACAATGACGCCACATCGTCTGTGGTGCTGCGTCCTTCCACAGAAACTTGAGTATTGGAAGTCCAGGCACCGTACAACTTGTCTTTGCCCAGAAACTGAAATCCCTGTCGCCAGTTCATATCCACAACGACGGCTGTTGTGGCAACCAGACTGTCTGTGGCAGCCTGAACCAAATTATATTCACCAAGACCCGGCCCAAGATAGTCACCATTCTCGTTATAATCTCCGTTGCCTTCTCCAACAAAAACAATCTGACGGTCCAGGACCCGGGAACGGCTATTATCCAATCGATAACCAAAGGACCAGTCGCTGACCGTTCGGTCCCATTGACCGGAAACATTCAAACGACCCAGCCGGGTGCTCTGATCAGGCCCTTCATTGTGTTTGATTTCCCGCAAAGTTCCTTCCCCCACAACTCGCATGCCGCCGATGAGCGAGGAAATCAATCCGGCCTGATACGTCCGGCTATCTCTTTCGGTTTTCCAGCTGCCGGTGACAAGAGAATCTGCCAGTCCACGGTTGAAGTTCAAATGCCAATCAAAGCTTTGCCCTGAAGTTGATTTAAGGCCAAAACCAGTTTCTTCAAGACTAAAACCCGCCGCCCGGTTGCTGCCAATGGTTGCATCCTGCCAGGATTGCATTTTATAGCGGACATCGGGTTCCACCGGCCCCAGCTTCCAGCGTATTTGATGCAAACGGCTGGTCCTTTGAATATCCAGAGGGTCAATTCCATCGGCCGCGGTGGCACCTTGCTCACGATGAAGACCCGATCCGCCAGCAAGGGCCCAAACAGCCTGACCCATTAGCTGATCTGCTTCCAGACTCTGGCCGTGTCGCAAACTTCCCCAGTTTCCTTTTAGCTCAATTTTTTTATTGTCCTGGCCCATGGTCCAGGAAGCGGTAGCTCCGGATTCCTGATCTTTTTGGTCGAGAAACCCAATACGCCGAGCCCGGTCGGACAGCCCCCACCGATCGTAATCGAATACAGTTTTGTGCACCTGGAAAGGTTTAAAACCCTCTTCACTCATTTCCCAAAAGCCATCAAATTCAACTAGCCCCAAGGAGGTATTTCCAAGGTTCAAATTTGTTGGTGCCACATGTCCGGAAAATCGACCAGCCATGGATTGATTGTCCTCATTATCAATTTCAGATAACTGGTTCAAATCAAGATTCCCAAAATTCCATTCACCCAAAAAATGGGTGCCACTGGTATCGCCCAAGCTGCTGGTTAAACTGGCCACACTCTGCATTTGCGGACGGGACAAAGGTCGGCCAATTCGGTAATTCCCCTGCTCATCGCCTTGATGTACAAAGACCTTCTGCCCCGTCTCGGTTAAAAAATCGAGAGTATAGTCACCATTGTCAGTACCCACATGAAAGAGGGAGAGGTTGAAATTGCCACCGTTGGGGTTATAAACATAGATGGTTTTACCGCCAACATCGGCCTGATCGTACAAGCCGGCACCCGGTTCCGCCTCGGAAACACCGGAAGCGACAGCCAGAAGAGGGTCGTCCCCGGCAGCAGCCAGAGTGGCTTCGTCATCAGCGGTCAACTCACCTGTGCGCAACCGGTGTGGGTCGTCTTTTTCACGAATGATTCTGGCATGAAATTGTCCGGGCAAATCAAGGCCGGCAATGGTGAAAGCCGTACCCGCACCGCCTCCCATGACGGTGCGGCCATAAGGGCCTTCACCTTGCTCATATTCAACAACAATAGTTGATTCTGCGGTGATGAGTTTTCGGTAAGTAAAAGTGATGCTTCCACGAACATAATCGATTGTGTAATCACGGTCTGCACCTCGGGTCAGAACAGTTCCATCGAGGGTTACTTTTTCACTGCCAGCCACCAGAAATAAATTTTGTCCACCCCCGGCCCCAGCCAGAAAATACGGTCCCTGATTTGACTCCTGACCTCGAATTTGCAATGTTCGATAGAGCCCTCGGGGCGATCCTGCCAAAGCTTCAAAATTTGCTTGTCCCGGGTGAGCTTCCAGAGAAAATCCCTGCAATTTTCGACGGTAGTTCCCATAAGTGGAACCGGACCGTCGAGCAATAAAATCACCCAGAGTCGCACTCCAGTTTTCAGCAATCATTTCCACAAGGACTTTGTCAATATCGCGTAACTCTTCCGTATTGCCTTCAGGTATTACCGGCAGGTTGTCGTCGGAAAGAAAAGCCCGCACTGCAATATCGTCTGTCAATTGGCCCATAATTGTAAGACGCAGATTTTGGTCGACCGTCATTTCCCTGCGGTTCCCGGAACTTACCTGAACAGTTTTACTACCACTGACTTCCAGGTTGCCGGCGCTCCACATATTGTCGGAAAAGGTGGGTGTGCTGGATGACTCCAGCCGGCCGGTAGCCGGATTCAAGGTGGGCGGTTTGGCGACAGGACGCAGGTCCAGTCTTGGGGGTACGGCTACCGGCAGATAACTGTACTGAACAACCACCAGGGCTTTTTCTTCCGAGACAGACCACAAACGCAGAGGAATGATCAGCCCACTTCGCGAACGGACCTGAAAATCCTCACCCTGAATCCAGGGATGCCCATCGACATAAATTTTAACTGAATTTCGGTCCAGAAAAGTGTGTTCCAATTGCAACGGGTTGTCGCGCACCGGACCCAGAATGAATTCTGTTTCCTGTCGATAGCTGGTATCATCGGAAAAGGCAATCAGGGGCAGCAAACCCGGCAGGAGGCACAGCAGAGCCCACATCGTGAACCTGCGTGCAAAAATCATTCGTAAATGATCCGGTAAATCAGGATGGCCTGTCGGGAACGATCCATTACCGCCAGCTGTCCGGAGGGTCCCACGGCAAGATCCACAGGCATTTCTGGAATACCACGGACCGGCAAGTCAGAGCCGCTGGCAAAGAGGAATCGGAAATTCCGATCCAGGGTTGTGATACTGCCACTACCCAGATCGGCAACAAAAACATTTCCATGACGGTCTGAGTCAATTCCCCCGGGAGCAAGAAAAGGATTGTTGGCATCGTAAGTACCACCAACAATGCTTTCAAAAAAACCGGTCCGACTATAAATGCACAAACGTGAATTTCCGGTGTCAGCCACAATAATTCTGCCATCAGGTAAAAAATCAATGCCATTGGGATTGGTGAACTGGTCATCCTGAACACCTGGTTCACCAAGTCGACTTTTCAGATTTAGAAAAGAATCCAGCTGCAAAACCTGTTGCTCGGAAACATCAGTCACGACCATACTACCGTCGCGGTCAACGGCAAAAGCCCCCACCCGGGTCATAACCGAAGGATCAATGCGCCTCATGTTAAGCAATTGGTCCTGGTGGGCTCCGGACAAGTCAAAACGTTGAATGCTGTCAGAACCATTTTCCAGAATGAGGATTTTGAACCCATCCACCGCAGCATCGACCGGGCGATATGGCCGAACCATGGGGCGGTCAAATTCATACCACCGGCCATTTCCGGAATCGAGCCCAAATACCTTGCCCCGTTTTTCATCGCAAATAATGAGAGAACCATCGCTGGTATATTCACAACCGGCAAGACCTTCGAGAGGGAAATATACTGCCGCAGCTTCATTTTCATAGGCTTGAACAAATTCAAGAGCTACTGGTGTCGAGCCTGATGACGCAACAGCGGATGAATTTCGTGAAGTGGAATTTCCAGCATAATCAACACTGCCGGCACAACCGGTCAGAACAGCCAGTAACAATAAAAACAGGGAGCGAAAAACCATTAGAAGCTCCGGGAAACAACACACTGAGCGCCAGGGTCCCGCCAGGACGGTAAAAGACCCAATTCCATATTCATTCCCAGAACTTCGGTTTCAAGGGTGCCGGGTTTGTGGCCATCTTTATTTCCTACCCCAATAACCGCATCGACAACGGATATGGCGCGGTTAACCACGGAGAAAAGAATCATAAAGTCGCGATGGTCGTAGGCGGTGTTTCCGTCGGCTCGCATTTTCGTAAAATCCGTTCGCCGGGTATCGTTCACCCATTGCCAGGTATCGGCACCGGTAACCAAACCGCTGACTTCCTCCTGCAGAGCCCGTGCTTCCCGTCGGCGGGAATCGTTATAAGAATCACTGTCCATATACCGACCAACACTTTGCCAATAAGATTCGGCATGGTCGCCGTTGGCGCCGGAATAAATATCGGCGTATTCACGGGCCGATTCCATACGGGCATCGCCCTGAGCATCGAATACAAAATAGGAAATCCAGATAGCCCCTTCGACACCAGCCATAAGGTAGGCTTTTTTCTTATCCCCGTTGAAATACTGACCCGCACCTGGCAGCAAAGCGGAAAAAACACCCGCTTTAATCTTGGGTCCCAGATCTGATGGTGTTCCATCGTCTATTTTCTTTTCTTCTTCAGCAGGTATACCCCCACCGAACTCATCAGGCTGCTGACCACCAATTTGGTCAAAAGCATAACCCGATGCACCGGATTGCCATAAAGCAGATGAAGATTGCCCCGTAACCGAAATTTCCGTTTTCAGGAAAGAAGTATTCGATGGCAACTCCCAGGCTATGGCCATGGTGGCACAACAAACTATCATCAGGCCAACAGAGGCGGAAAAAATTTTAATGGACATATCGGGTCAGTCTCCTCAGATCAGACTTTTCAAAAAATTTCAGGGGCCATGATTTACTTTAGAAGGACACCTTGGTCATCAAAACACCCTTGGTCATTCCCATCGGTTGTGCAATGAATTCTACCGGATGTCCAGCCACTTCAAATTTGTTTTCCGGGCCACCACCGAGCATTCCCTGCAAATAAGCCACCTGCAGAACACTAAAAACCCTCATGCCGATGTTGACGTACATCCAACGATCCCGTTTTTTGAACGAATCGTTGCTTTCGACTCGCATGGAGCGATAAGTTTCACGATTTTGGCTGACCCAAGGTTGGCGCAGATCACTAATGGTGTTTGTAGGTTCGTAGTCGTATTCGGGACGATCAACGCTGGCACGCTGGTAATCATCCCAGCCAAAAATGAATTGGTCCCACTTACCCAGGTTTTCATAGTACTCACGAAAATCTTCATCGGGAGTGACGTACAAGGGAAGGTTGTGCAATTCAGAAACATCGGTTACTGGTTCGATGCCCGGAAAATACAAAGCCCCTTCACCAGATCTTTCCTGGTCTGTACTGGCCGGGTTGTAACCTTCGACCAGCCTTTCATCAGTATAATGAGCGTCTGCAAAAGCGTAATAATCGTCTCGCAGGTCTTCACCGTCCTGATGAGCTCCATAAGCTTGGGTCATGGCGAAAATATCTACGGCCATCATCAGATAGCCTCGTTTGTGCCCCATGACAGCTTCACCAAGACCTGGCAGAACCGCTGAAGCCAGCATGCTCAAGCCCGCACTGGCACCACCGGAATTGTATTCGCTTTCCGATTCCATTTCGTAACCTGCACCACCGCTAGTGCCAATTTCACCCTGGTCAAAATTCAAACCCGTCAGGGCCTGAGTTTCCAGGCTGTCGTGACGCAGCAACCATGATGCCCGAGCTTGTCCCCGATCGGACTCTTCAGTCAGCAAATGAAAATCCTGTCCAGCCAGAGACATTCCAGTCAGAGACATCAGGATCATCAGCATCAAACAGCCGATTATCACCAGTTTATTTTTGAATTGATTTGGCAGCGACATATTTTCCTCCCTCTGAAAGATGGGCATCATCGCTCCACCGCCAGAGTCATGGTTTTGGTTTCGGTTCCATTTTCCCCAGGGAAAACCAGACGCCCAAGATACAGGCCACTGACTAATCCCGATACATCCAATTGATTTTCGTTGATGGCTTGTGCCGTAGTAGCGAATTCACCACGGGTAATTTCTTCACCCTGCAGGTTATAAAGAACAATCAGAGCAGTTCCTTCGCTGTAAGCGTAATACCGAACCGTAAGATCGCTTTCATGAACTGGGTTCGGATACAGAGTTACTTTTTTCATTTCCGCAGAAATGGGTGCTATTGAATCCAGATTTTGAGCTTCACCAAAAGCCCCCAGCCGTTCACTGGAGCCCATGGTTCCGAGCCACTGGCTGGTCGTATTGGTGGCACCAAAATCAGAAGTCAAGCCGTAGGTCACAAGACGTCCGTTAGCATGACTGCGGCCCACCGAGAACTCCGCTGTACCACCACTGGAAACCATGTAAAGTTGGTTTCGGATAGTTGGGCCAGCACTCATGGCAAGACCAGCAGATCCGGTATCGCCCCATTTGAAAGGAAGCTGAGGCAGCAACTCACCGGTGGCATTCAGGCCCACCAGGTGGCCACCATCAGTATTGAAGTAAATTTCATTGACTCCATCTCCAGTACCATCAACCACAACCAGCGGGCCGGAAATGCGGGTAAAATCGGGCAGAGGGAACAGGTCATAAAGTTTTCGGGGAAAACCTCGGACAAACGTTCCATCGGTGTGGTAAACAAAGATCCGTTCACTGGTAGCCAGCACGACATCTGAGCGACCATCGGCATCGACATCAGCAACGGCCGGTTCACAAACCAAAGGTGAATTTAAACCATCAAAGAAGACCTGAACATTACCTTCCAGTCCCACGGTGGGAACAACGCCCAGATCATCCAGGGCAATATACCATTGGTCGGATGAATCATCGTTGGGAACAACTGTATGCACAGGTCCGGCAATCTCCCTGGCCCATTCATGAACAGCAGTGCCTTCCCAATGATGAAAAGTATTAACCTGAAGACCATCAGTCAGAGGCAATAACAAAGTATCGTAAGGGCGATCTTCATTGGAACGCATGACCGCAGGCTGGCCAATGACTTCATGAGGAAGGTTGGCCGAAAAGGTAATGCTTCCATCGCTGACCTGGCTGGCTGTCATGGAATCAGGTGCGGTAACACAGACTACAAAACCAGCACCGTTGTCGTCACGTCCAATGACCGGAGCATAAAGCATGGAATCGCCAACCGAAAGACTCCATAAAGGAACCGGCTCACCCGAAGCAGGAAACTCAATGCAGCCCAGAGTTCCCTGGCGGGTGCCATAAACCACTTGGGGGGAATCGGATGATGCGTCCAGAACCAGTGGAGCACCTGCCAGAGGTGAATCCAGGGTCAGGATGGCACCTTCTGGTTTGTTGGCAGGAGCAGAATAGGGTGAAGATCCATCAGCCCGTATAGCCATCAAAGAAGCGGGAAAATCATCTCCAGACCAATCGTGACCAGGAGCATCGGCAAAGACCAGAAGAGACTGTCCACCCACTTGAACAGGTGTTAAAGAAGCTGAGTCCAGCTGTCGTGATCCGGCCTGCCCCCCTGCGGCGGAAGCCTCATCTTCAGTGACCGAAGACACCTGCCAGGGGAAACCGGGATTAACCGGCACCACCTGGGCGCCAAAACGCATGACACTGGATGAGCGGTGATTATCGGGCCGGATATCGGTCAGAGAAGCACCGGACCAGCTGCGGTCAAAATTCCGACTGGAAGGCACACCATCGACAAATAGTTCTTTTGATTCGTTATTATTGCCAAACGGGTCGCGGTCTGAACCGTACCAACCCAGAACGTAGGCATCAAGAACACCGATATCCTGAATACCGTCCGACTCCACCAGACGCAAACCATCACCAAAACCATTGATGGTATTGTCGGCCAGATTCGAGGCGATGCGGTCCATGTTCACGTGCCAGACCAGCACCCCACCATTTGGCATGAAATAATCGTACATGCCGCTGTTGGAATAATAGCCAACCGGACGTTCACCGGACAAATACTGAATAACCCCTGTAGCATCATCTTTTTCAAAGAAAAGACCAAAATAAGGAGTGTAGGTTCCGCCCACGACATCGGGTGCAGGAGGAACATAGCGATTTTCCAGCAGGAAAAATTCACGGGGTGAAGACCCTATACGAATTGCCTGGGGATAACTCTCGTTAAAGTCGCCAAAACCGGCATCCCACATGGGATATTGACTGTAAGGAACCTGAACGGCCGGAAGCATATAGTCGCTGGATCGGCCATCAACTTCCTCCATTTCAACCCAACCAAGGAACCACTTATTCCAGACTGAAAGAGAAGGTGGCAGGACACCCGTGGCAGCCTTAATAATTGTATCATTTTCCGCCGTGATATGGCCCAGAGTTACAGGCAAATTGGTACCGGAATCCATCAGGTCCCAAATGCCAACTGAAGGATACCCGGTTGTTGTGTTGTAAACATCGGGCAAACCAAGGGCGTGACCAAACTCATGATAAAAAGCGGCGGCAATACTGCCAAGACGCCCGTCAGTACTGGTTGTCTCCGGAATAATGGAACACTCACTCAATGAACCACCGGAAACCAGATTCTGCGGCTCACCAAGAGCCACAAAGAAAGTGGGAATGTCGTTTGGAGAATCTCCATTAATATCACTTTGCCAATCGCTTCCCGCGTGAACAAAAATGATATAAGTAAGGGGGTCATCGTCGTCAAAATCACTGAAATCATAATCACTGCCGGCTGTCCCGGCATCCCCAACCTGAATAACGTCGCGCACCAGGGCTTCAAGGCTTTCCATGCTCCAGAAGGCTCCTGCCCCTGGGCCATAGTCGGCAATGTCGGTCAGCTTGTAGCTGCCGTTTTGTTCTTCAGGAAGAACGGTTCCTTCAATGTGAAGGCGACCACCTGATTGGTAGTTGTAGTACTCGGAAAGTCCAACAAGATGGCTCTCGTAAAAATCGCGGTTTCGTGGCGGAGGATCCACCAACAGGTCATCCAGATTTTCCGGAAGTTCCAGAACAAAATCACCTGAAGGGTCAACTGTGGTCAGGGCAGTATCACGGTTGGTTTCAAATCCGATGCGTACAATAAGTACTTTCAGGGTATCGGTTCCGTCAAAAGCTTTATCAGCCTGCTGGCTGCTCTTATCAAACAGGGCTGTCCCCAGGCCCCTGTTTTTCAGTAGCTGACGGCTCAGTCGCGAAGTATGTTGATGGCCAACAAGTTCGTGGACTGCTTGCCAGCGACGAAAATATTCACCCTGACGTTCCTGTTCCCGAACAATCTTTTCCTGACCACCGGGAGTGTCCCGAATTTCAGTCCAGTCTTTGAACATTATTGGCTGACGACTGTAGGTACCCGGAGGATTACCTTCGGTTGCCGCTGTTCCGACCTGAGGCAAGGCTCCAAGAGCCCAGCCACAAGTCAGAATCAAAACGAACAAAGAGTTCCGGAGTTTCCCTTGGTTTTTTCTTTCAATGGGCCGCAAAAGCAGCTCTCCTTAATCAGGGGGGACAATGAGTAACGGCTTCCAAATTAGAAGCGGTACCCCAGGGACAAACGAGTCACTCGGTCCAAGCCTTCTGCCTGGGGTACGGAAGCAAAATCGAAAGTGATGGCTTGGCCAACCCATTCGTTCATATCCACACCAAATCCAAAAGTGGTATCGCTGATGTCACCGTAGTCGGCACTTTTATAACCAAAACGGACAAAAAGGCTTCGCATGTAATTCCACTCAATGCCAGCGCCGTATTCTTCCTGGTCCATCTCCAGACCAAATCCGTAATCGTCATCTTTCCATTTGTACAAAGGCACCAGGTAATCGGCAACCAGGAGCAGGCCCATAAATTCACTGTGATAAGCGCTGAAAGCAATACCCAGAGTGACTTTGCGAGGCATCGGATCACTCTGGTCGGCATCAACGTGTTTGATGTCCGGCCCCAGGTTGGCTACAGCCAAACCAATGTTGGATCGTATCGATGGAACTTTCCAAAGCATACCCAGGTCAACACCAAAGCTGTCACCACTTCCACCGGCACCATCCTGCAGAGATGTGTCTGGGGCCAGTTTATCGCGGAAATATTTCACGCCAATACCCACACCCAGGGTGCGGCTCAGTCGAACACCATAAGTGGTGGTGAAGGCAAACATATAAGAACGGAAAAGTCCCGTTTCGTTTTCGTTTTCATCCACGCCCATCTGCTCACCCATATCCAGGTAATTGATGGCAAAACCCAATGCACCGTGCTTGCCCATGGGCATGGCATAACCACCCCAGTAAAGAGCAATGTCATCGGCCAGGCCGGCAGCCAGGCTCGATTGCATAATATGAACGTCATGTTGTTTGGGGCGCTGGGGCAAGAAACCCAGTCCACCAGGATTCCACCATATAGAAGTTACATCCTGGGAAAGAGCGGTCCCCGATTCGCCCAAGGCGTTGTACCGACCGCCGATTGGAAAAGTCAGGTTGATGGCGCCGGCTCCACTGCCAGCCAAGGCGCTGCCGGCAAAGCCAGCAAGCAAGATGACTCCCAGGATAGCTGCTATAGTTATTCGTCTCATTCAATTAACCTCCGGTTTTTTGGTTCTTTTGGTGACGTTAGCCGCCACCACTTCTATCATCGAATTAGCGCATGATGACGAGTTTCCCCGTCTCAGTAATGTCACGTTCCGAGCTGCTTGCCACGGTTCCACGCAGGACATACAAATACGTCCCATTGGCAATTTCGTCACCCTGGTCGTCCCGGCCATCCCAGTTTATAATCTGGGGTCCCGCCGAAAGTTCCTCACGATGTGTTTTTATACGCAATCCACTTAGGGTGTAAATATCCCATTTCACCGTCATCGGATCACTCAAGTCAAATACAAGTCGGCAGGGACCGGGCGTGGGATTAGGAAAAAGAGTGATCGATTCCATACCCACAACGCTGGCCGGTACAATTTCAAAACTGATGGTATCGTTGCCCACGTTGCCCAGTACATCACTGGCGTGCAGAGCGGCAAGGTGTTTGCCCATCGGAAGATCGCCAGGTAAAGGCAAGGAAATTTGTCCGCTTGTATAGCTGTCGGCATCGAAAGAAAAATTCGAAGTTACATCGCTCATAAAGCCGGAATCGTCAAACTCGAGCAACAGGCTATTACCCGGAGTGGTACCAAGTATGGAAATACTGCTGGAATCCTGAAGAGTTGCAGTCAGGACATCGCCCACCCTGACTCGGGTTCTATTGTCTTCAAAAGCAAGGTTGATTACCGGTCCCACGATGTCATTACTCGGGCCCGTTGCAGAGCGAACGGCCGATACTGGAGCATTAGCCACATGGTCGCCATCGAGGCCGGAAAGAACCATACGCAACCGGGCCTCATTTCCATAGCGCAATTGCAGAGGCACTTTGAAAGGAACCCTCAACTCATCGGAGGTCATGGTTCCGTGGCCGTTAAAAACAGCCGAGCCACTGGCTTTGTAGGTGTTCCAACGTGGAACCCTAACCGAACCACCACCAGCAACAGTACTGTCGACCATGGATTTAATATAACCGGCGTTATAACCAGATTCTTCCACAAGCAGAGAGTAAGTATCGCCGGCTCCAAGCATTAGGCCACGCGATTCCTCAAGAACAGCAACCTGTCGGGCACCGGCCCGAATGGTATCGAGGCTGGCCGATGAAAACTCAAGATTGTCCTCAGGATGTGGCAAGCTGGTGGCTGGATCACTCAAAAGGTTGTACCGCTGGGAGTTATGCCTGCGGAACTCACTGGTAATTGCTGCCTTGGCTTGTAAAAGAGCTTGGGAAAGGGTTTGATCCGGGTCGACATGAGTATCTGGAAAGAGATTCTCGTAAAACAACGTGGACAGTTCATCGTTGGAAGAAATCCAGCTGACCTGACTGGCGCATATCGAAGCAATGGCCCCACCCCCATCAGGAATGACAAACAGCTCGGCCATGGACCGGCGAATGGGACTATCGTAAACACCCACATCACAACTGAAGGCGATGAAGGCAAAACGTTCCATGCCGTTAGTCAGGTTGGCAATATCCACCGATTGAAAAATCTGCTCATCGGCCAGGTTGTTTTCAGCGCCGTGACCAATATAATGGTAAATGGTGGTTCCATTATTCAGACTGGCGTTTATGTCGGAACGAACCTGAGGCTTGATGCTACTGCCAGGGGGAAACTCATAAGTGTTTGCATAAACCTTCTGAATATCCAAGCTGGCAGGCATGCTGAAATTGGTCAGTCTTTCCGCTTGAAGAATGTGTTTCTCTTCCAGGGAAACCGGCTCCGGGTAGGAAGATGGTTTCACACCGTCATCAGTCACCATCATGACTTTATTCACCCACATTCCAGGTTCCGTATTGGCGGAATACTCAATCATGCGGTTGACCATATCAGTGGCTTCGGCATAACTGGTTGCCGGTAGACGTCCGATGGCCACATCGGGAAAGTCCACATCAAAATCGTCATTGGGAGTGATGGGATCATCATAAGGAGTGTCGAAAGAGACCACCGTATCGTCTGATCCATAAGGGTGGTAATTGTTTAAAGCGTGTGGGTTTCTTGGATAAAAATTCCGATGCTCACTAGGTAATAGATCCAGCAGATCACCACTTGAACTTTGGTTGCGATAATTCCGGTGGTCGTGGGTGCCGTTACCCAAAAGACAGACAAATTTCAGATTTCCCCCACCGGCATCAAAAACCGATTTCAGATAATTACGAATGGCACGCAAATCTTTCTGTCCACCGGAAAAGTTGTTGTAGATGTCGTGAGCGGAAACAGCCATGGCTTCGGGGTTGGAGAAACCCGGCAAAACAGAAGATCGGAAGTCCGCCAGATTTTGTGCCGGGGTGCCAAAGCCTTCTCCATATACCACGATGTAATTCAAATTTGTAGATTCAGCCCTTAAGTCCAAAGGCTGAACTCGCTGTCCGGAAGCCACACTGTGCAATTGCCCTTCCGTTGTTGCCAAAAAGTGACGATCGCCTGTTGTATTCACAGTAAGGCCACAAGTCAACTGAGATCCAGCTAAGTCTCCATTGAGAATACTGGCATTCTGTAAGCCACCAACTTCCCAGAAAATGACTTCGTCACCTTGAGGAATAGTCAGTTGCAAATCCACATCCCGGCCATCGGACTGGGCATGCTCCCGCCAAAGAGCAAAATTCATTTGCCCACCCATTTGGGCCAGATCCAGAGCGGTCCAGTAGAAGATATCAAAACTGTCCAAAGCCATGGGATGGTCCCGATCAGGGTTGGTGCTCTGGAAAGAAATAGAATTATTGCCAGCCACCAATTGGTCGGAAGCCCCCACATGCCGCATGCGCAGACTGTCTTGCTGAGCCGAGGCAATAAAATTGGTTTCCACGGCTGTATCGGTATCGTCGTTAACCCAGCTGCGAGCCCCAAATACGTATGAATTAGCCCAGATTCCCGGGTCACCACGATAATCGACCACAAAAGTTGCCAGAGAATCTGCAACAGGTTCCTGAATATAGAAGCTGAGAGTTTTGGTAAAATAAACGCTGTTGTCCCAGGCCCAGTTGTCCGGAAGGACTCCTTGCGAATCCTGTTTTTGCTCCTCCATATGCAGGCGCAGCTTGGCGGTATTCACAACATCGCCCCCATTGGCAGGAGTGCTGGTTTCAGCAACCCGCAATGCAGCCCCATCGATGGGAGAACTGGTGGATGTATTTTCCCAGGTCAGCCAATAAACACCCTCATTTTGATAAGGATGGTTGTAGAACTCAAGATGGCCTGCCTCAGTATCCACACGGTCATTCCAGAAATCGGTACCAAAGGCGTGAAAACGTATTTCATCGTCCAAATTCCATTCACCGTCACCGGCACCAATAACCTGAATGGGGATTTCGGTCATGCCAACGCGGTCTGGCTGGTCCGATTCAACAACATCCGGATCTTTGGCCAGGGCAAATGAACCACCCCGGAACAAACGCAGTTTGGCAGGGTCCACATCGTCAGTGCTGACTCCCATGCTTGATAATTCCTGACCGGAAAGATGATGCAGCCCCACTTCATCAATACTCAAGCGAACCCAGTGATCAGTCAGATCAAAATGGCTGTACAAACCTTTGTTGGCATTATTCTTTTCGGACACAAGAAGGCCGCGTTCTCCTTTGGCCAAAATCGAGAACAATTCAGGGTTTAGCAGTGAAGCAGGAGCCTCGTCCAGAATTCCGGAATTTTTTGAAGGAGCCTCTGTCTTGGAAGAAAACTGTATCTGATGGGAATAGCGCCCCATTGGTTGGTGTCTGACTTCCACAATCATACTTCGCAAAATGCCACCATCAAGACTAACGGGCAATTCAAAACCGGAAATGGGAACACCACGATAAACCGAAGGCCGTTCCATTTTAACAAGCTCAGAAGTCACAATAGAATCTGAAGGACGTTTCCACCATTGAATTCCCGAAACACTGGCTTCAGGGATGTTTGAAGTGGGAACCGCCAGGGAAACACTTAATCGTGGAGCCATTTGAAGGGTTCCCCCCTGCCGGCTTTGGTCATAATAATAAGGCAAAGCCCATTTCACGTTTTCCAGTCGGACTTCATCCCAGGAAAAAGATTTGAGTTCGGCAGGAAACTCAATGGAAATTCTTGTGACTTGAGCATTGCTGGACAACACACGCACCACCGGATCACCCATGACCGGCTGCGCGTGCGTGTCCGAAGCTGCCATGGCCTTACCGGGGTTTATTAATCCCAGTAAAGCAAAGCAGCAAACAAAAATAACGGCCTGCCACAGCAAAGTGCGCGGGCCTAAAGATTTACCATGTGGAATGAGGCCAGTATGAGACGGAAAAATGAATTGATCTCTACGCATTTTGCCCAGCTTTTGAAAAAGATTCTCCAGATCCGGCACCATGCCGAAAATCCCTCCAACCACAGCCGATGCAGTAGCAAACGGCATCAACAACAACAAGATAAGACTGATCACTCCTCCTGCCAGTTCCAGGCGCCAATCGGGGTGGTCATAGTGAGGAATCGCATCAAGGACCGCATGACTGGCAGCACCGGCAACGGCACCAAGTACCAGATTTCCGGTCAATCCTCCCACAATTCCCCCCGTGAGGGCTCCCGCAGCAAAATGAGTGAACAAGCACATTAATTCAATCAGCCTTCCGCTGGAGTTTCACCCGTACCAGGTACTTTTTCAGCTTCGTCGGGAAGCATTATGGGAATATCACCTTCAACCCGAAAACGCACCTGACACTGGTTGCAATACAACCATTGGTGGTTTTCATCGGGAACCACAGCTTTTCGGCACTGCGGACAGGCCAGAATTTCCAGAAGTTTTGGGTCCAGCATGGACAAATCCTTTCAGCCCAGACGACTCTCACGTGTAATACACGAAAATACATCACTCTGGTGCATTCTAGTACGTTTGCCCATAGAGGCAATACATCAATTTTCAGGGAAGAAGGGTCAGCGATTGACCGCAAGGTGCACAAATACCGGCACCCCCATGACATTAAAACGCCTGGAGCGACCGATGAAGAGACTAGATTCTTTAAGAGGTTGGCAAAAGGATAATACAATAATCCGACCATGCCGTCAACCCCTCCGTGGGAAAGACTGGGTGTTTTTTGCGAATTATATCGTTATTTGAACAGAATGACTTAAAAAGAAAACCTGGTCTTTTTCGGATCAAGCTTTCCCCGCCTCATCAAAAATGCCCATATCGAGAAACTTTTGCAAGCGTTGGTCCAGAAGTTTCTGAGTGGGAATTATTTCAAGTTCAGCCAACGAATCCTGAATTTTTCCTTTGATGGAAAGGGCCATGGCTTTGTGATCGCGATGGGCTCCCCCGGTTGGTTCGGCAATGATGCCATCAATTACACCCAACCTTTTGGCGTCATCGCTGGTCAGTTTCATGGCTTTGGCTGCTTCTTTACTTTTGGCACCGTCACGCCACAAAATAGCCGCACAGCCTTCGGGACTAATTACCGAATAAATGCTGTTTTGAAGCATAAATACACGATCACCAACTCCAAGAGCTAAAGCTCCACCACTGCCACCTTCACCAGTGACAATGCAAATGATGGGTACCCCCATATCGGACATTTCACGCAAATTGCGGGCAATCGCTTCGGCCTGGCCGCGTTCTTCGGCCCCCAAACCAGGATAAGCACCGGGAGTATCAATAAAAGTCACGATGGGCCGTTGAAAACGAACAGCCATCTCCATAAGGCGCAAAGCCTTGCGGTAACCTTCAGGATGAGCCATACCAAAATTTCTTCTGATATTGCTTTTGGTATCGCGACCTTTCTGGTGGCCCAGAAGCATGATTTTCCGGTCACCCATAGTGGCCATACCCGCCACGATGGCTTCGTCGTCCCGGTACATGCGATCGCCATGCAACTCCACAAAGTCACTGAAGATATGGTCGATGTAATCATTAGTTGTCGGACGCATGGGATGCCGTGCCAATTGTACCCTCTGCCAGGGCTCCAATTTAGCAAAAATTTCATGTCCCAGCTTTTCGGCCTTGCTTTGCAGGCCTTTGACTTCGTCATCTACATTCATTCCCCGCACCGATGCAGATTCCTGCAGGGAAGTAATTTGCTCATGTATTTCAACCAATGGCATTTCAAAATCGAGCCAGAGTGCTTTTTTCTTCCAGTCCATGGCCATCCTTCGCTGGTTACCGTAAAAACTTCAAACGGGTCCAGCCAATACGGAAAGTAGGCCTCCCTGGTTGAGAGGCCTGTGATTTCTAGGGTGATTTAGGCACTTGAAGGGGCCAGTGTCAAGGTTTTCCAGCACTACCCTCTGCCAAAAAATCTCTTTTTTCGTTCAATGGCACCAGGCAAATTGGCTCGCAAATGAATTTTGCCAATTCCCGGCAGTTGACGCAATTGTCGCAGGCTATCCAGAGTGAGAGCCAAATTGCGTCCTCCCGACTTCAAAAGCCAGGTTCGCTCCTGCCGCTTAACTTCGATCACAAGGGGAACCGGCCGGGCCAATACCGGGTCAGGCATTAACTCCGGATCCTGACTCGGGTCCATGGTCATTTCGGAAGCAAATTCTTCCGGGGGCGCTTCCTTATCTGTGGTTTTTGAAGGATCGATTGGGACCGGGCCAGCACTTTGCGGAGCCGAGGCCGTGCCACCACCTATATCGCCCCCCAGAGCCCCCTGAACCGAGCAACCATCGTGGCTGACCCGTTCCATTTCTTTTTTGGCCTCTTCCTCTTCAGCTTCAACAGCTAACTCGCCCCCCAGGATTCGCATTTCACAGGGATCGCCATATTCATCGAAGAGTTCCCCAAGCTGAGCCACTCCCGCACTACCGGCTTTTTCCAGGTCCATTTCGACCAAAATATCCACAACCCAGGTTCCCAGAACTTCGTCGATGCGGGTGATGCGGTCCACAACCACTTCACGTTGTTCGTCACCGCGAACCTGCACACGGCCACCAATGACCAGAATGCTGTCACTTTCCACCAGTTCGGTATATTGATCGTAGGCTTTGTTATAAATTACCAGCCCCATGACTCCTGTTTTGTCTTCAAAGTTACCCCGGGCATAAACCCGTTTGTGACGGTCACGGTGCTTGGTATGAGAGGTGAGAACACCCACCAGATTGACCCAGGTATTTTCTCCCCGCCGGTGGGCCCCGGCAGTGGTTCCGGTTTCCAGGGATCCAATCAATTCACGATACTCTTCAAAGGGGTGACCGGAAAGAAAGAACCCTACAGATGCCCGCTCTTTGCTCAACCGTGTCAAAGGGTCGAACGGCTCGCATTTATCGAGAGAGGGTTTCAGCATTTCAGCTGCCGCACCGCCCCCAAAAAGACTGGCCTGTCCTCCGGCTTTATCCCGAGCCGCTTTCTGGCCAAAAGCCAGAGCTTTGCCAATGTTTTGCAATAACTGATGTCGATGCCCGGGCAAGCTATCCATTGCCCCTGCGTTGATCAGGCCTTCGAGCACCTTGCGGTTAACCTTTTTCAGATCCACGTTTTCACAAAGATCAAACAAATCAGTAAAAGGCCGTCCCAGCTCCTGCCAGCAGTCACGAATGACGTCAATAGCAGCCGAGCCCACACCTTTGACCGCACCCATCCCAAAAAGGATTTCCCCGTCTTGAACACCAAATTCTTTACTCGGTTTGTTGATATCCGGCGGATTGATCTTGATATCGAGCGCTTTCACTGCATCAATAAGTTGGGTTATTCGATCAGATTTGCGCATTTCCGTGCTCATGGTTGCGGCCATAAATTCAGCTGGATGGTGAGCCTTTAACCATGCAGTCTGAATGGAAAGCAGCGCATAGGCAGCACTGTGACTTTTATTGAAACCATACTGGGCGAAGAATTCCATTTCTTCATAAATGTCGGCAGCGTTTTGTAAATTATAGCCGCCCTTTTTCGCCCCCTCCATGAATTCGATTTTCATCTCGGCCATCATGTCGAGTTTCTTTTTACCCATGGCCTTTCGCAGAGAATCGGCCATGCCCATGGTGAAGCCACCCATTTTGGATGCAATTTGCATCACCTGTTCCTGATATAGAATCACCCCGTAGGTATCTTTCAGGATGGGCTCAAGACAGTCGTCCTTGTAAGTTACTTTTTCCCGGCCATGCTTACGCTCCACATAAACCTTGTCCATATCGGCCCCCAGGGGACCTGGACGATACAAAGCACAAATAGCCGTGATATCATCGTAGCAGGTAGGCGCCATTTTCCGTACCAGCTCCTGCATACCACTGCTTTCGAGCTGGAAGATACCAACGGTCCGACCTTCCTGAAATAGCTTGAAGGTAATAGGATCGTCAGTGGGAATTTCTTCGGCTTTGATCAGCTTTCCAGTGGAATCGGCAATCAGTTTGAGAGCCTTGTCGATGACCGTCAAGGTGCGCAGCCCCAGAAAGTCCATCTTTAGCAGGCCCAGTTCTTCCGAACGGTTCATGTCGAATTGAACCGTGATATCGCCCTTATTGTTTTTATACATGGGCGCATGTTCGATCAGGGGACTCGGTGTGATCAGCACTCCGGCTGCGTGAATACCCGTATTGCGGTTCATGCCTTCCAATACTAAAGCATTGCGTAATAACAGAGCATGATCGTCAGACTCTTTGGGTAAATCTTTCAGGCCCGGAGCTTCGTCGATGGCCTTTTTCAGGGTAATGCCCACTTCTTCGGGCACCAGTTTGCTGATGCGATCACTTTCGGCGAAGCTGAAATCCAACGTACGTGCCACATCTTTTAGAACAGCCCTTGCGGCCATGGTCCCAAAGGTAATGATCTGGCTCACGTTTTCCTGACCGTACTTTTTGGCGACATATTCAATAACATCGCTGCGTCGTTCATAGCAGAAATCCACGTCAATATCCGGCATGCTGACACGTTCAGGATTCAGAAACCTCTCAAAAAGCAGCTGATGCCTGATGGGATCGATGTCGGTAATGCCCATGCCATAACAAACCAAAGAGCCGGCGGCACTGCCTCGACCTGGTCCCACAGGAATATTCATATTCCGGGCGGCATCAATAAAATCCCAAACGATAAGGAAGTAACCCGCGTAACCAGTGGTTTTAATGATACCCAGCTCATATTGCAGACGGGTTTCCAACTCTTCGGTCATGGCTGGATAACGTTCATTGATGCCCTGGCGAGCAATGTGCTCCACGTATTCATCGGCCGTTTTGAAAGGCTCCGGCAATTCAAAAATAGGAAGTAAGAGGTTGCCCAGTTGCATCTCAAAGTCCACCATGTCGGCAATGCGCAGGGTATTTTCCACTGCCTGGGGCCAATCCTGGAATAGCTGGAGCATCTCCTGTGTATCTTTAAAATAAATTTCAGGCGTATTGCTGCGCCACCGGTTAGGGTCATTCAGAAGATTTCCCGTTTGAATGGCCATCAGGATGTCATGGGCTTCGTGGTGGGAACGATCGAGAAAGTGGCAATCATTGGTGGCCACAATTCCCAAACCGGTGTTTTTTGCCACCTGAGGCATGAGTTCTCGAATGCGGGTTTCTTCTTCTATGCCGTGGTTCTGAATTTCCAGAAAGTAGTTGTCGGCCCCAAGAATTTCTTTGTATTGGTTGGCCACATCCGTAGCTTTTTTTACATTCCCGCTGCGAAGATGGAAATTGGGTTCACCGCTCATGCAGGCCGATAGTCCGATAATACCTTCGGAGTGTTCACTCAAAAGCTCATGATCAATGCGTGGACGATAATAAAAACCCTCCATGTATCCTTTGGAGGAAAGCTTGCAAAGGTTTCGATAACCCACTTCGTTTTTGGCCAGCAAAACAAGGTGGTAGGCCTTGTTATTAACTTTATCGGCTTTGCGGTTAAACCGGTCGGCCGTTATGTATGCTTCCGTCCCAATGATGGGCTTAATCTTATTCTTTCGACAAGCCTGATAAAATTCCACAGCCCCGAACATATTGCCATGATCGGTCAGAGCCAGAGCCTTCTGCCCCAGGTCGGCAGCCCGCTTGGCCATGACACTGGCCTTCATGGCTCCGTCGAGCAGGCTGTAATCGGAGTGGTTATGCAGATGCACAAAATCATCGGGGAGAGTTTTCGTGCCGGAACTGGATAGACTCAATGTGTTTTATCCCTGCTGCTTGCTGGATCAACTTGAAGTAAATTTTCATGCAAAAAAAAACACACCAGATTGGCGGTAGTGTCCTGCATACCTGTCCGTACAATAGCAGAATATTTAGCTCTTGGCAGGATAATAATTTTCCTGAATGGATCTTTCTTCTCTGAGGGTCACCCGAGGTTCCCCATAAAGTTTATTCTGCCAAAACCTCATAGTGAATTTGTGCCGTATTTCCTGCCTTATCTTCTGCCTGAAGCCATAGCATATGCTTACCCGCCTGAAGCTGATCGGGCCAGTGCACCAGAATCCTATCTCTCGGCGGATCCGGCTCCACAATCAGTAGCTGGTCGTTCAAACGAGCCATTATGGTTCCGGTATTAATCCCGGAACCCCAATCGATCAGCGAAACAGAAGTCATTTGCCAAACTGGCAGAGTGACGTCTTCCACCCCGGAGACTGTCCCTTTTTTGACCTGAAGGCCATCACCATTGTTTTGAAACTCCGGTCCCTGAGTGTCTTCAAAAAGGGCGTGGCGGCCTGGCTCCTGCAAAAGGAATTCATGGCTAAGAGAGAAATTGAACGACGAGACAAGCGTCCACTCCTTCTCCTTTTTCAGGCGATAAATACCCAGTTTTTCCGCTTGAGAGAAATCAGCATTTTCAGTTAGAGACATTTCTATCGGAACGGAACTTTCAATGGGCCAATCGGCGGTTAAAATCCGGGTTGCCCAAGGAAGGCTCTTCAATCCCTGGTTTTCAGCCAGTCGAAGTTCTTCAGCATTCAGGGAGTCCTGCTGACTCCAAAGAGTGACCTCTTCGTATACAGAGGAAGTTTTCCCCGGACCCACCCTATGGGCATTCAAATGCCCCCGATCAAGGTTTCCGGTGGAAAAGAATGGAGTCAGACGCAGAGAATGCCCAACTTTCGGGTCCAATTCGGGAAAATCCAGGCCAGAGACTCCGAGAACTTCAGGATACCAACGGCCAGTACCTGAGATCTTTCCGTCCTTGGGGTCAACTAACATCTGCCAGGATATTTCACTGCTATTCCCATTATAGTCGCTCACACGCAGCGCTAGTTTGTGGCTGCCCGCAGACAAACCTTCACCATTATTTCCCAAATACCACAAAGAACCTTCTCTGCCGTTCAAAGAATTGGCTGAACGCCGGTGCAGCCAGTGTTCCCTGGGCACTCCGTTTTCGGTCCAATCGGCCCAGTCTGTCCACTCCAGACGCTGCAGTCCATTTTCTGAAAAATCAAAACGATCATTCCTGCACTGGTAAACGACCTTCGAATCCAATTCCAGTTCAATGAAGTAGGGCTCCAGCTTGTGGCCTCTAATGTCCGAGGCATCGATCATACGAGCACTAAAAGCCACAGGCCCGGTCACTCTGACCACTCCCTGATCACCCTGCAAGCCATGGCTGCTTGAGCCTTGAATGGCCCATTCACCTGCCGTTGAAAAGATTCGTGATTGGGCATTCACTGGCCAGATGCGCAACGAATGAATCACTGGTGGAAATGTATCCGGCACAGCAAAACCATGTTGCAAAGGATTGAGCGGTCGCTGGTTTCGGTCGCGAACCTCAAAATGAAGGTGCGGGCCGTTGGTTCCGCTTTGGCCACTTAATCCCAGCACCTGACCCTTTTTAACCCTGATTTGATTCGGTTTAAAGTTCAAACGGGCTCGATAATTGCTATTCTGCAACTGTACCTGTTGCACACGGGCCTGCAAATCATCGTTGAAACGAGACAAGTGAGCAAAAACGTAGGTCAGTCCGGAATCAGCCCGCAGGTAAATAACCCGGCCGTAGGCTGTTGGTGTGCAACGAACCCGGCTGATGTAACCGTCTTCGACGGCTCGGACGACATAACCCTGACGGGTTTCCGTTTTTAAATCCAGCCCCGCGTGGAAACGCCCGCTGCGATATTCCATGAAGTTACTGGTCAAAAAACGGGTTGTCAGGTCAAGTGGCCACAAGGGATCAGCATTTGATGCCTTGTCGTCTTCATCGCCAGCCAAGGCAGTCAAGGCAGTCAAGGCAGTCAAGGCAGTCAAGGCCAAAAGCAGGACCATCGAAAGTGAAATCAAAAATGTTTTTTCCATTGTGCTCATCAATTTATCTCCAGGCTTCCGAATGAAAAACGATTCGAAAATAAAATACTTCACGACCTTTTGCGGGACAACCCCCACTTCAAAGTGTACACTAATAGTTAGTGGATGGATCCACCAAACCCGAACCCAACCGGAGGGCTGACATGGAAAACAACTCAGGTCACTGGATCGACGACAAAGACAGCATACCTGTTCCTGAAGGACGCTGCTTCCTGCTCGATACCAACGTATTGCTTCACGATGCTGAAAGCCTGACTTCTTTTGAAGATAACCACGTCATTCTCACTGTAGAAGTCCTTGAAGAACTGGACAAGTTTAAAAGAGGAAACGACGAAAAAGGCCGTAACGCCCGCCATGTTATTCGCACAATCGATGGCCTGCGTGATGGCAAGCCCCTGAGCAAGGGTGTGGACCTTCCCGGTGGCGGTATGCTTTACATCACTGTAAAAAGTTATGTGGATTACCTGCCCAAGGGAATGGATCGCTCCATTATGGACAACCGCATTTTGTCCGTAGCCTGTGCTCTGGACAAAGCCGGCGGCGACGTGGTCTTCATTACCAAAGATATTAACGCCCGTGTAAAAGCCGATGCCCTGGGCATTAAAGCCAACGATTTTCTGACCCGCAAAGTTAATTTTGATGAGCTGTACACAGGCGTCAGTACCATTGAAGTGCCCGAAGAATCCATCGATGCTTTTTATCAGGGCGAAACCGTAACTGTGGAAAAGGAATTGATGCCCAACGAAGGTGTTTTGCTTCAGGGCATCAGCAACCCCAAACACACTGCCCGCGGTATTTTCCGGGCCGACTCCGGCATCATTGAACCCCTTCAGCACGCCGACAGCCATCCCTGGGGATTGTCTGCCAGGAATCTGCATCAGCAATTTGCCCTGGAGTTGCTCTTGCGTCCTGACATCAAATTGGTGACCATGCTGGGCCAGGCCGGAACCGGCAAGACCCTGCTGGCACTTGCCGTGGGACTGCAAATGGTGGCCGAAGAAAAACGCTACCGTCGCATTATGGTTTCCCGTCCCATTATGCCACTGGGCAAAGACATCGGTTATTTGCCGGGCACCAAAGAAGAAAAACTGAGCAGCTGGATGGAACCGGTTTCTGACAATCTGCAATACCTTGTGGATCCAAAACTGGAAAATACTTCGGACAAAGTTCAGTACCTGTACGACACTGGTGTGGTTGAAGTGGAAGCTGTCACCTACATTCGTGGTCGCAGTCTGCCCAAACTGTTCATCATAATTGATGAAGCCCAAAACCTGACTCCACATGAAGTAAAAACCGTGGTCAGTCGGGCCGGTGAAGACGCAAAAGTCATTCTCACGGGCGATGCCTACCAAATTGACAATCCTTATCTCGATGCTTCCTCCAATGGGCTGACCTATGTGGTGGAACGCTTCAAGGATCATCCTATTCACGGCCACATCACTTTGGCCAAGAGCGAGCGCAGTGAGTTGGCCAGCCTGGCTGCAAGTCTGTTGTAAAATAAGGAATTAAATGTCCAGCAGTAATAAAAAAGTCTGGTCCAGTGATGATGGGCGTCAGAATAATCAGTCCACAAACAACCGACAGCCCCAGCCTGCCGGTGACGGTGTGGTCAGGGTTTCACGACAAACCAAAGGCCGAAAAGGTAAAGGAGTAACTCTGGTCACCGGTGTGCCCCTCGAGGGACCCGACCTGAAAGATTTGGCCAAAACCCTGAAGCAGCGTTGCGGCTCTGGCGGGACGGTAAAAAACGGAGTCATTGAAATTCAGGGAGATCACCGCGATACCGTAGTGATGGCATTAGCCAAGCATGATTGGGTCGTAAAAAAATCTGGCGGGTGAAGCTCTAACCCTCTGACCCTATTTCCAAAAGTTTTTGCCTCATCTGACCAAGCAGGCAGGCGTTGCAACGCTTAATGGCCTTAGTCAAAAACTCATCCACATATTCCTGATCCTGACGGGCAGTTGCCCCGGCGTAGACTCTGTCTTCAGCTTCGCCTTTGCAGGTTTCCATCCAAAGCAAATCGCCCTGTCTGGATTTTAAGGTCAGGCGGATTTCTGCCTCAGCCGAGCTTTTCGCCGGCATTGGAATAGCCAAAATAGCGACAACTGAAAGAGCAATGCCTGTGCTTATTCGGTCTGAAGTATTTTCACCGAAAGCCATACCCGCCCCCATCCCCACTGCGGTCGGTAATAAAAATGACGTGATACCACGGTCAAAGACACAGCCCACGGACAACAGTTCAGCCGATAGGACATAGTCAGCCTCACTGCGCATAGAGACAACTTCCACAAGTTGGGTTTGCTCCACATCTTGAATAAGAGCCTCGGCATATATTTCCGCTACAGGACGATACCAGGATTCATCTTTAGGAAACTTGATGGTCAGGAAATGCCCCTCTCCAGCCCGTTGGTCAGCGGGACGCAAATCGTAAACTCCATCAATATAAAGAGTGGGAGTTTTCAGATTGCGCAGCGACATGTCCATTTGCTCTTCCGGGTAAAGCAAAACAATTTTTTCACTGCTGCAGGAGGCAAGAACCAAGAGGACAGGCAATAGGAAAATAGCCCGCCAAAAGTTCGTATTTTGGTTCATATTTCTGTTAGAAATTCTGTTAGAAATTCTGTTAGGAATTCTGTTAGGAATTCTGTTAGGAATTCTCAGTGCTGATCGTTTCATGGTCACTCCTGAAAAAGTACTCCTGCATTAGAAAGGCTCTGCGCCTTCGGCTTCAATACCCGATATTATATTACGTTCCCTGCCTGTCGGAAGCCAGTACTGGTTTATTATGGGGTTGCTTCCCCACTCGCCAGACTACCAGCAAAATCAAAATCATTCCCAGCAATAACGACCACCAGGGCGACATTCCCAGGCCTACCGGCAAATATCCGCAGACAATGGAAATCAAACCAACCGTCAGAGAATAGGGCAACTGAGTTCGAACGTGGTCAACGTGGTCTGCACCACAAGCCAGAGAAGACATAATTGTGGTATCGGATATAGGAGAACAGTGATCGCCAAATACAGCCCCAGCCAGAACCGAACTGATGGCCGCCAAATGAATGTGCGTACTGACAACTTCGGGCAATCCGGCTGCCAATGGCAATTGCACACCCAGCGGATAAACCAGAGGCATCAGAATGGCCATGGTGCCCCAACTGGTTCCGGTGGCAAAGCTAACCGCAGCTGCAAGAATAAAAACCACCACCGGCAACAAGCGCGCCGACAATATTTGTTGGCTAACACCCACCAGATAACCAGCAGTATCCAACTGGTCGCAAACAGCACTTAAGCTCCAGGCAAGAATCAAAATGGTCACGGCAATGACCATGGATTTGGCACCTTCGACATAACCCTCGAGAGCTTCCCCAAGTTTTAAGCGCCCACTCAGATAAGCCAGCAAGACTGCCGTCACAGCTCCCGTCAGGGCTGCCCAGGTGAGGACGGAAAAGCTGTCGGCATTGTTCAGGATTTCCCGCAATCCGGGATTCTGCACACCGGCGGCTAAAGCAGCCTGTCGTCCCCCAAAAAACAACCCGGCCGCCGTGGTGAAAATAACCGAAAGAATGGGAATGCCTGCCAGGGCCGGATGAGCATATTTTTCAGGTTGAATCTCATTCTGGCCGGAAATCGGGGCATCACTGGCTGGTTGAGAACCCGGGCGAAGAACCAGCCCTTCCTGAACTGCACGCTGTTCCGCTTTCAACATTGGACCAAAATCTCGTCCGGTAACACTCAACAAATAAACGAGGAATAAAGTCAGCAAAGGATAGTAACTGTAGGGTAAAGACCTTAGAAAAAACGTATAGGCTTGGCCCCCGCTTCCCATTTGGGCCATGGCGTCCTGAATGAGGCCCACTTCAAATCCCACCCAGGTGGAGATGATAGCCACCGTAGTCACCGGTGCAGCTGTGCTATCAACCAGCCAGGCCAGCTTCTCCCGGGATATTTTTAAGCGGTCAGTAAGAGGCCGCATTGTCGAGCCCACCAGCAGAGTATTGGCATAATCGTCAAAAAAAATCAGAGTTCCCATGGCAGCGGTGCTGGCCATTCCGCCTCGCCGACCCCGTACGTGTTGCCGAAGCCAATGGACAATGCCTTCAGTGGCTCCACTGCGCGATAAAACGCCAACCATTCCGCCAAGAATGGTTGAAAACAAAATAATGGAAGCATGGTCTTTATCTGCCAGAGCATTCAGCAGATAGGTGTCGCCCACACGCAGAAAAGCAAAAAAAACGTTTCCTTCAATTATGAAAGCACCGGTCCAGATTCCCAGCAGAGGGGCCACCAATACCTGCCGCGTCAACAACGCCAGCCCAATGGCCAATACCGGTGGAATAATTGACTCCCAGCTACCAACCATTATTCACCCCCATCGTTTTCCGGCAATTTCCCACCGTCAACTTTGTTCCCAAGTCCACCTTTGCCTTGACCGCGAGCCCATTGCAAATAAGCCATTTCAGTGAAGGTTGCCGGCCAGGCAATTAGCTGGGGAACATCGTACGGGTGGTTTAGTTTCAACTCGCCGCAAAACAGGTCGAATCGTTCTCCCAGTATTTTGAAAGTGACCCTTACTTCAGTTTCGGTACAAATGGCACCTTTCCATTGAAAGACCGATTCCATGGGAGCCTCCACCTGTGCACATACGGCAAGGCCGGCATCGACCAGAAGGTGAGCGGTTTGCCGGGCGTCGTCTTCACTGGCAAATGTGGTAGTCAGAATCATCAGATTGGCTCGGCTCATGATCTTTCCTTTTCCCAGGCAGTTTGAATAACCGGCAGAATCGCTTGGTGCAAGCCAGGAGCCGCGGCCACCACATGTTTGAAATGCATGGCATCCTGCTGGCCATCGTAACCACTGACAATCGCCCCTGCCTCACGGGCAATAAGAGTTCCAGCGGCACTGTCCCAGGGACGCAAATTTAATTCAAAATATCCATCCAGTTTGCCGGCTGCCACGTGGACCAGATCTACGGCAGCAGAACCGGCGCGCCGTACGCCATGGCATTTTGATTTTAGGAAACTAGCCACCAAATCGGTTTGCAGGTCAACTTTTTCGTCCCGGACGTAGGGAAAACCGGTGGCCATCAGGGCCTCTTCTATTGTTTCCACTCGGCTGCATTTAAGATTTGTGATTTGTTCATGGGCGGGTCGTTCCAAAACGGCTCCTCCTCCAAAAGAGGCAAGGTACATTTCATCGAGATAGGGGGCATAAACACAGGCCAGTTCCAATTGTTCAACGGTTCCGCAAGCTATGGAGACAGCAAAAGTGGGCAGGCCATGGGCATAATTAGTGGTGCCATCAAGAGGATCAACATACCATGTACGGCCGCTGTCGCCTTTATGAGTGCCGGTTTCTTCGGCCAAAATGTGATCGTTTGGAAAATGATGAGTCAAATTTTCAAGAAGCATTTCTTCAACCCGGCCATCCAGATCGGTGACTAACTCAGTTGCGTCTTTTCGACTGACCTGCCCAACCTGCCCCATACTCTGCAGGAGAGTTTCTCCGGCTGAAAGAGCCAGCCTACGAATAAGGGACAGTTGTTCAGAAGGAGAGTTGGGCATTTATTGATTCCGTTTCAGCTGAAGGGGTATTCTGTAATGTAACGATCATAAGCCAAGCATCTGTTCGATACAACCTTAACCAGAAGTTGACATCCCGTTTTAGAGCCTTATTTTTTTGGAAAGCATTAAACTTGAATGACCCAAATCGAAAGGCCCTGACATGGTCGATAGAATTGAAGCAGTTCTGGACGAAATCCGTCCCACCCTGCAAGCCGATGGCGGCGATGTGGAGTTTATTGATTACAATACCGACACCGGTGTGGTTCTGGTGCGCATGAAAGGTGCCTGCGGTAACTGTCCCATGAGTTTGGTGACCCTCAAGCAGGGCATTGAGGCCCGCATGAAGGCAGCCATTCCCGAAGTGACTTCGGTGGATCAGATTTAGTTCAGTTATTGTATGAAAAGCCCCTGGAGTGAATCCGGGGGCTTTTTTTATTTTCTTAAGGCTTGGAAAAAACTTTCAGTCAAATACAAAACTCTCAGTCAAATACATCGGGGTCCACTTCATGGGCCGGACCGTATTTGTTATCGTGGGGATCGCTGCCACCGAGCATTATGAAAAAAAGGACAATGCCCCCCAGGTAAGGAATTATCCCCAACATCAACCAGAAACCGGACTTGCCGGTGTCGTGCAATCGGCGAACCCCCACAGCCAACTTTGGCAGCATTATTCCCAAAACAAACAAAAAATAAATGATTGAAAAAGGCATTGCCGGATCAGGTTGGGATTCATCATAGTTGCTGCTCAATCCGCCAATGATCATTAAAAAAACGAAAAGAAGCACAATATTCGTAATTTCAAAAACCCAATACTCAGACCTTTTCGCCCGCCCTGAAAAATTAAGAAAATTCCGCCAGACACTGAAATAAAGCCCCATTATGGCCTCCCCCTAGAAAACCAAATTCCTGAACACAATCTCCGCTGCCCTGTGAAAAGCACCGGGCATAACCCCCAGATAAATTATCAGTAATGCCAGAGCCGATGAAGTCACCACCGAGACCCATTCAGTGCCTGTATAGGAGTCGTCATCCGGTTCGTGGAAGTACATCAGCACAATCACACGCAGGTAGAAATAAACCGAAATAAGAGAGTTAATCACGGCAATAATAGCCAAAGGAATCAAACCGGCCTGCACCACAGCCTGCAACAGGTAAAATTTGGCCATAAAGCCAACCATGGGTGGAATACCCGCCAAAGAAAGCATGGCCACAGCCAAAGTAACCGCAGCGAGGGGATTTTTGCGTCCCAGGCCTGCATACCGGCTGATTTGTTCGCCCTCTTCGCCACTTTTATTTCCCACCACGTTAATGATGCCAAAAGCAGCCAGATTCATAAGGGCGTACCCAACCAGATAAAAAAGTACCGAAGAGCCGGCAGCTCCACCCAATTCCCGGGTGCGCATCATCATTTCCGCACCCCCGGAGCTGGGACTGATAAAAGTGATAATACCCAGCATGAGGTATCCGGCATGAGCAATACCCGACCAGGCGAGCATTCTCTTGATGTTGCTTTGAACCAGAGCCACCAGGTTACCGATGCTCATGGTCAATACCGTCAGAACGGATAAAATACCAAACCAATTGAAGCCCAGCTCGGGTTGCATCAGCATGGCGAAGCGCAATAAAATGCCAAAACCAGCCGCTTTTACAGCAGTGGCCATAAAGCCTGTGACATATGCAGGAGCACCCTCATAAACATCGGGAGTCCACATATGGAAAGGCACCAGGGCCACTTTGAAACCCAAACCCGCGAGCATGAGACCAGCTCCCATGGCAATAAGGACCATATCCAGCTGAGGACCTTTTAATGCGGTATTGATTTCGGTAAAACCAGTGGCTCCGGCGAAGCCATAAATCAGAGCCATGCCCAAAAGCAGGAATGCCGACGAAAATCCACCAAGAATGAGGTATTTGAAGCCAGCTTCACTGCTGCGAATGTTACCCCGAACGCCACCAGCCAAAACGTATGTGGCCAGACTCATTGTTTCCAGCCCGAGGAACAGAGTGATCAGGTCATTGGAGGCAACCAAAACCATCATGCCCAAAGTGGAAAGAAGAATGAGCGGGTAGAACTCGGGACGATAACGCCCTTCTCTGTCAAAAATACCGGTGGCAAAAATTGTTGCCATGACCGCAATGCCGCAAAAGAGGAAGTTGAAGAATAGAGTGAAACCATTGCTGATCATAGCTCCGCCAAGCAGAACTCCCCCACTGTGATCACCAATAACCTGAACCACAACCGTGCCGATAAGGACCAGTAAAGTCAGATAGGACAGATGATCTTTTTTCAGAGTGCGGACAAAGGCGTCCACCAGCATGACCACCAGAGCTCCACAGGCAATAACCAGATACGGCAAAAGCAAAGACAGTTGCGAACCGATAGGAGGCATATCGAGAAGGCTTAATCCATTCATCACTTATTCTCCGTATCGTGGATCACAAAGACTGCACTTGAGTCTTCGCCTTCAAGCAAGGCGTGGTGATTATTCGATTCTGCGCCATGAGGTTCATGAATCTGAACCAATGGGGCGATCACTTTTTCAATGCTGGCTTCAATGCGGTCCAGAATCAGGCCGGGACGAACACCCAGCCAAAAAATGAAGACAACAATGGGTGCCAGGACGATGATTTCCCGCAAACTCATGTCGGGTAGATTTTTGTTTTTTTCGTTATTCAATTTGCCAAGGAAGACCCGTTGGTACATCCAGAGCATGTAAATAGCACCCAAAACCACACCCGTGGCAGCCAGAATGGCCATCAATTTCCCATGGGCAAGAGTTTCACTGCCAAAAGTGCCGAAGAGGATCATGAATTCCCCAATAAATCCCGCCATGCCAGGCAAACCAATGCTGGCCAGGGTGGCAATCATGAAGAAGACAGCAAATACTGGCATCTGATGGGCCAGTCCACCGAAGTCAGATATTTCCCGGGTATGACGCCGCTCGTAAATAATACCCACCAGAAGGAACAAAGCACCGGTGCCAAGGCCGTGAGCCAGCATTTGGAAAACACCACCGGCAATGCCCATGGGTGAAAGGCTGAACAACCCCAGAACCACAAAACCCAGGTGAGAGACAGAGCTGTAAGCAACCAGCTTTTTCACATCCGGTTGAACCAGCGCCACCAACGCTCCATAAATGATGCCAATGACTGCCAGAATGCTGATGGCGGGTGCAAAATAAGCCACCCCTTCAGGGAATAACGGCATGGCAAAACGAAGCATTCCGTAAGTTCCCATTTTCAGCAGAACACCGGCCAGAATAACCGAACCTGCGGTGGGGGCTTCCACGTGAGCATCGGGCAACCAGGTGTGTAAAGGAAACAGCGGGACCTTGATGGCAAACGCCAGGAAGAAGGCAGCAAATAACCAACGCTGAGTTGTAACATCCAGGTGCAGATTCAAAAATTCCGTCAGGCCCATACTTCCGGCCTGGAAGAACAGGAAAAGAATTCCCACCAGCATGAACACAGAGCCCACCATGGTGAAAATGAAGAATTTAACAGCTGCGTAAATGCGGCGTTGTCCACCCCAAATACCAATTATGAAATACATGGGAATAAGCATGGCTTCCCAGAAGACATAAAACAGCAACATGTCTCGGGCAAAGAAAGTCCCCAGCATTGCCGCCTGCAGAAACAGGACAAAACCCAGGAACATGCTTACACGGTCGGTAACGGCTTTCCAGGTGGAAAGAATCACGATGGGCCCAAGGAAAGTGGTCAGAATGGCCAAAACCAAACTGATGCCGTCCATGCCCAAATGGTAGCTAACCTGCCCGTTCCAGAGCCAGGCCACCTTTTCGACGAACATGTCCGAACCCCCGGCGGCATCGTAGTGGAACCACAAATGCAGCGAGAGCACAAAATCGATCAGGGCCACAGCCAACGCAAAAATGCGTGCGAGGTTATCCTTGCGCACCACGGTCCACAGGGCCAGAGCACCCAACAATGGAACAAAGGTTACCCAGGACAGAATGTTATCAGTTATCAGCGACAAACCAGCGCCCTCCTAGCGGGAGAAACTGAAGTAAATGAAAAATGCAGCCGCACCAAGGGTGAACGACCAGGCGTAAAAACGAACCTTCCCATTTTGGAAGATGCGCAAAATGGATCCGGTCAGGTAAACCACTAGGGCAGACCCGTTGACAAGCAGGCCGTCAATAAAGCCGGCGTCGACACCCTTCCAGAGGATGTCTTTACTCAATTTGAAACCAGGACGCAGGAAAGCGGCTTCGTACCCTTCATCCACGTAGTACTTGTTAAGCAAAACCTTGTGCATGAATCCGCCACCAAGGTTTTTGAACTTGTCGGCCACAGAGATTTTTTTGGTATAAACCACGTACCCAAGAACCAGGCCCAGAATACCCAAAGCCAGAGAGCAGCCGGCCAGAATCCATTCCAAGGTGGTATTGGCGTGAGCGGCAGCTGCATGTCCGGCTGCAGCGGCGGTAGCGCCATGAGAACCATGAGCAGCATGGCTGGCAAAGACAGGCTCCAACCATACTTCAAAGTGATTGTGTCCACCCATAAAGTGTGGAATGCCCACCCAGCCACCAACAATGGAAAGTACCGCCAAAACAACCAATGGCATGGTCATGGTCAGGGGTGATTCATGGATATGACTTTTGATATCTGCCGGAGCGCGGTTTTCACCGAAGAAGGTCATAACAACCAGACGCGCCATGTAAAAAGCGGTCATACCAGCGGCAATAAACCCGACAGCCCATAAGGCTTGGTTTCCACTGCTGAAAGCCTTCCAGAGGATTTCATCCTTACTGAAAAAGCCAGCCAGAGGAAACACTCCGGCGATAGCAATAGTTCCAATGTAGAAAGTCTTCGAGGTGATGGGCAATTTCTTATCCAAACCACCCATTACGCGCATATCCTGTTCGTCACTCATGGCGTGAATGACAGAACCTGAGCCCAGGAAGAGCAATGCCTTAAAAAAGGCATGAGTCATAACGTGGAAAATGCCGGCAGCAAAGGCCCCGACTCCACAGGCCAGCATCATGTAGCCAAGCTGACTGACGGTGGAATACGCGAGAACCTTTTTAATGTCGTTCTGCACCAAAGCAATACTGCTGGCAAAAATGGCCGTGATAACTCCCACCACAGCAACAACACCTAAAGCAGTCGGTGAAAGAACAAAAAGGAAATTCATCCGTGCAATCATGTACACACCAGCTGTGACCATCGTGGCCGCGTGAATGAGAGCACTGACAGGTGTGGGACCGGCCATGGCATCGGGTAACCAGATATACAAAGGAATCTGGGCTGATTTACCCGTGGCCCCCACAAAGAGCAACAGGCAGATGACCGTAGCCATGGGTGCCATCGTTCCTGCATGGTGCTGCATGGTACGGAAGCTGAAAACGCCTTCGCCACCATGAAGATGAGGCAACAAGGTGACACCAATGAGGAAGATGCCGATCAGGAAACCAAAGTCACCAATACGGTTTACCACAAAGGCTTTTTTACCGGCGGCGGCATTGGCTTCATCGCTGAACCAGAAACTGATTAGCAGGTAGGAACACAACCCCACGCCTTCCCAGCCAACAAAAAGCATCAGCAGATTTTCACCCAGAACCAGAGTCATCATGGCAAAGATGAACAGGTTCAAATAGGTAAAGAAGCGCTGGGAGCCATCATCATGGGCCATGTAACCGATGGAATAAATGTGGATCAGAAAACCCACACCAGTGACAATCAGAGACATGACCGCACTAAGTGGGTCCATGGCAAAGCCTATGTCGACCTGGAAATTCCCGTAGGCCATCCAGGTGGCTACCGAGTCGGATACGAACCGATTTTCCGGCGCCATGCCTGTCAGTTTAAGGAATACCACCACCGACATGATGAAGGATAATCCAACAGCGGCACTGGCCAACAATCCAGGGACCTGCTTGGGCAGGCGCCTGTTGAGCAGACCGTTCAGTGCGGCCCCGAGCAGGGGCACCAGAACGATCCATCTCAGCAAAGTTTCTGTAGCGTGGCTCTCCACTTTTACTCCATCAGGGCTTTGAGGTCATCGACATTCACGGTGCGGCGACGGCGGTAGATTTCCACCAGCAAAGCCAGACCAATGGCCGCTTCAGCGGCTGCGACGGCAAAATTCATCAAGACAAAAACGTGACCGCCACCATCGCCGTGAACACGGCTGAAAGCAGCAAACACAATATTGACCGAGCAGAGCATTAGCTCCACGCACATAAGCATAACCAGGGCGTTTCGGCGCACAATGAAACCAACCATTCCGGTCAGGAACACCGCCCCGGCAAGCAACAGGTAATGAGTCAGGGTTATTTCCATGGCAGCTTCCTTTCTCCCTGGGCAATAGCCAGGGCGCCAATGATGGCCACCAGAAGGACAATGGAGATTAACTCAAAAGCCAGCAGGTATTTTCCCAAAAGCAATTGACTGACCATTTCCGCGGTCCCAAATCCTTCAGCAGGAGCATCGCCCAGAGGTCGGGTTCCGTCTTTACTGACCCAACCAATAATGGTCACTACAATAGCAAGAGGCGGCACTGCCAACAAAGGGATCAAACCTTTGCCAATAGGCTTTTCTTCACCCTCAAGGGTGGGTCCCTGCAACATCATGATCACAAACAGGAAGAGCACCATGATCGCTCCGGCGTAAACCAGAATTTGCATGATGGCCAGAAAGGGTGCCGATAACAGGGCAAAGATACCTGCGGCACAAACGAAGGCGAAAATCAACCACACGGCAGAGACCACCGCGTTGCGTTGAGTCACCGTCATCAGTCCCCCGAGGAACATCAAACTGCCACAGAACCAGAACAGAAAACTTTCCATGAAAACGATCCTTCTTTCCGGTCCTTAAAAGGTGCCTTCGGTCTTGTTGTTCAACAGAAAATCCTTGTCGACAACGAATTTTTCACGACTGTTGGCCGCAATTTCGTAAATCCCGGTATCCAGACGGATGGCGTCGCAGGGGCAGGCCTCTTCGCAGAGCCCACAATAAACACAACGCAAAAGGTCGAGAGTAAAAGTCTCGGGAAATTTCTCAATTTTTGGGTCGGGGTGTTCGGCACCGTCAATGCTGATGCAATCGGCGGGGCACACGGTGGAACACATTTGGCAGGCCACACAACGGGGGCTGCCATCTTCCCTTTGCATTAGACGGTGGCGTCCACGGAAGCGGTCACTATAAACCCGCTTTTCTTCCGGGTACTGCATGGTGGGCATATCTGCTGTGTTGAAGATGTTGCGCAAGAGGTGGCCCATGGTCACACCCAGACCGCGCAGAATCTCCCAGAAGTAGATACTGTCCCGCCACGAAAGTTTTTTATTTGTCGCCCCTTTGGGCAATCCTTCGAAACTCATGACACTCCCCGGATCAGACGACTGCCGACACCAAAGCGGTGACGACGAGGTTGGCAATGCTCAAAGGCAACAGGACTTTCCAGCCCAGATGCATCAGTTGATCGTATCGGAAACGCGGCAGGGTCCAGCGAACCCAAATGAACAACCAGGCAAAGAAAACGACTTTAGCGGTGAACATTCCCACCTGAAAAAGACTGGCCGTAACCGAAGCCGCTTCCGGCCCCATGGTCCATGGCCTGAGGCCCAGAGCAGCCAAGCTGCCCAAAGCCACCAGAATCCACAAGCCCATTCCCAAACCCGGTTCCCGGTCCCAGGCGTCACCAAATTTATTCTTCTCACGTTGCACCCGGCGGGCAAACAGAACCGCAAAAATCGTCGAGACAAGAAACACACCAATGAGTTTGCCAGTCAGCAAATTCCCGGCATGAGCTTCAAGGTACGCACGGGGCATAAACGGAATCTGGTATCCACCAAAATAGAAAGTTGCAATCAGAGCGGCCCCAACCACCATGTGGGCGTACTCGGCCATAAAAAAGAGAGCGAATTTCATGGAACTGTATTCCAGGTGAAATCCGGCCACAATTTCCGATTCACCTTCAGGCAAATCGAAGGGATTGCGATTGGTCTCGGCATAAACAGCCGTCAAAAAGAGCAGGAAACCAAGGGGCTGTACAATCACTCCCCATTTGGGCAAAAAGCCAAGAATGAGATCGCCTTGTCCGGCGGCAATGTCGGTAATGCGCAAGCTGCCAAAAACGAGTACCAATCCCATCAGAGCAATGCCCATGGTCAATTCGTAGCTGATCATCTGGGCGGTGGCACGAATGCCACCCAGGAAGGTAAACTTATTGTTTGCCGCCCAACCAGCCATGACCACGGCATAAGTGCCCAAACTGCTGATCGCCAGAATGTAAAGCAAGCCCACATTCAAGTCAGCCACCACCAAAGGGATTTTCCGGCCGGCAATCATTATGTAGTCGCCAAAAGGGATCACCGTGTAGGTGCTCATGGCGACCAGCATGGCCAGCATGGGCGCCAGATTATAAAACGCCTTATGCCTGTTTTCAGGAGTTACGTCTTCCTTGAAGAGCAACTTGAAAACATCGGCCACCGGGTGAACCAGTCCTGCCAGACGAACTCCGGCAATGGCAGCCCGGTTGGGCCCGGTTCGGTCCTGAATGAAGGCCGCGCCTTTGCGTTCCATCCAGATCAGCACCACAACCATGCCCATGATCAGGGCAAAGAAGAAACCAATTTTGGAAAGTGTATCCAGGATGATGGTCATTCCGCCTCACCTCCGACCGGCACACCGCGGCCTGTCAGCTGATTAAGATTCAATTCAACATTGCTGAAAAGGAGAGTATTGAGAGCCTCACGAATAGCAGACAGGCTGTCCGGTACCTGAGGTACCCCCACGCCAGCCAGCAGTTCGCCCAGAACCCTCCAATCTTCGCGCGCCTGGTTTTTGCCCCTCAAAGCAGGTTTGAATTCCTGCAGACGGTTGTCCTTGTTGACAAAAATACCGCCTTTTTCCGCCCAGGTGCAACCGGGCAGAATGTGGGAAGCCAGTTCTGTTGTTTTATTGCGGTGGGTTCCGATGTACAGAACCCTGGGGCCGGTTTTAAGGGCCTCGGCTACAGTTTCGTTTTCGGCAGGGTCGCCTCCGAGAATGACCACCGTTCCTATTGCCGATTTTATTTTTTCGGCCATGACAGTAGCTGACACCTCAGGAAGATCCAGCAGTTCCAGTCCCTTGCGATTGGGTGTGCGATCGGCACTGACCAGCAGTTCATCTGCCTCGCCCTTATCCGAATCAGCCAATCCTCCAATAAGTTCAGGACAGGCCGTTGCCATTTTCAGAACCTTTAAAAGGTGTAACTCTTCCACCGACTGGTGGGCACTGCCAATAATGAGCCCAACTTTGTCCCGGGCAACAACCTCCTGGAGGTCCTCAATCGCCTGCACCCAATTGATGGCCTTGCCACCAAATTCAGGCTCGCCGAGGCGATTGTCGGAATGCACGGCTTTGTAAGTCATGCGGCCTTTGTCGCACATGAAGCGGCCATTCACATCAGGATTAAAACGAGGCTTCAGACGGAAAATCCGGTCGGCCTCATAATCCACCCGAACATTGCAGCCGGTACTGCAACCAGTGCAAATGCTTTCGGCAGCCTTTAGCATCCATACCCGTTTTTGGAAACGGAAATCCCGGCTGGTCAGTGCTCCCACCGGACAAAGGTCCACCGTGTTCATGCTGTAGTTATTGTCCAGTTCCACGCCATCAGCCAGACTGACCTCCGCCCGGTTGCCCCGGTTGAAGATGCCCAACTCGTTGGTTTTTGTATACTCATCGCAAAAGCGGACACAACGGGAACAAAGCACACAACGTTCGTTGTCATGAATAACATGCGGGCCAATAACCTTGGCCTTGTCTTTTTCCACTTTGTCCTGAATTTGAACCTTGGAGTCGTAAAGACCGTACTTCATGTATTGGTTCTGCAGCCCGCATTCACCGGCCTGGTCACAAATGGGACAATCCACCGGATGGTTGATCAAGTGCATTTCCAAAATTTGCTGGCTGGCTTTTGTCACCCGCTCGTTGCGCGTATGAACGACCATGCCGTCTCGCACACCGGTATTGCAGGCTATAGTCAACTTGGGCATGCCTTCTACCTCCACCTGGCACAGGCGGCAAACACCAGCAATGCTCAGATCGGGGTGATAGCAGAAATGAGGCAAGGGTTCCCCCCTTGCTATTCTGCAGGCGTCGAAAAGCCCGGTTCCGTCGGGAACTTCGATTTCTTTGCCGTCGATGGTCAGTTTGGCCATGTCCTGTTACTCCTGCTCGCCCCGCGGCCAGCGGCTGTTAGCATTTGCCGGCGCGGTCTCCTGAATGAGGGCCTCAAATTCGGGGCGGAACTTGTCGAGAAAACTGCGCATGGGCATAACCGCTGCATCAGCCAGAGGGCAGATGGTCAGACCGGCCATACCGTTGCACACATGTTCCAGCAACTCAAGATCAGCAGCGGTGCCTTCACCACTGCGTAATTTTTTGACGATCTGGTGCAACCAGCCGGTACCTTCTCGGCACGGGGTGCACTGACCGCAGCTTTCATCGTAATAAAAATGCATCAGCACCTGAATGAGCTCGACCATGTCGCTGCTCTCGGGGATGATAATCATGCCCCCACTGCCCAGCATGGTTCCAGCCTGCCCCAGAGATTCATAATCCAGAGGCACATTCATAATTTCGGCGGCCGGCAATACCGGCACTGAAGAACCACCAACGATGACAGCTTTTAACTCTTCACCGTCAGCCATGCCACCGAGGTAATCGTTATAGAATTCGCGGAAGGGCATTCCCAGAGGAATTTCATAAACACCAGGTTTTTTTACCGGTCCGCTGACGGACCACAATTTGGTGCCGCAGCTTTTTTCCGTCCCGATGCTTTTGTAAGCGGTGGAGCCGTTGTTCAAAATCCAGGGGACCGAAGCCACCGATTCAACATTGTTAACAATGGTGGGTTTGTTTAAAAAGCCAGCCACAGCAGGAAAAGGCGGTTTGATTCGCGGTTGGCCTTTTAAGCCTTCCACCGAATTGATGAGCCCGGTTTCTTCACCACAAATATAAGCACCGGCACCTTTGTGCACGATCATGTCCAGGTCAAAACCGCTGCCCAGGATATTCTTACCCAAAAACCCTGCAGCATAAGCTTCATCCACCGCAGCCTGAACCCGGTCAATAAGCCAGCCAAATTCACCGCGAATGTAGATATAAGCCAAGTCAGCCTTCACCGCGAAACAGCTGATGATGGTTCCTTCAATAGTCTGATGCGGGTCGTAGTCCAGCAGGTAACGGTCCTTAAAAGTTCCTGGTTCACTTTCGTCGGCGTTGACGAAGAAATAAACCTGGTCGGCATCCTGAGGAACAAAGCCCCATTTCACGCCGGTGGGAAAGCCAGCTCCACCACGCCCACGCAAGCCGGAATCTTTCACCACGTCACGCACTTCTTCAGGCTTCATGCCATCCAGGGCCAGGCGCAGGGCCCGGTAGCCACCTTCGTTCTCGTACACCGACAGCTTGTGCCCGTCGTTGCGCCCAAACCGGGCCGAGAGGATTTGATGTTCGCTTTTGGCCACCTTAGTCCTCCAGTTTTCGGTCAGTATCGGCCCGTGGAGTTTCGTCCCGTTTGAATTCTTCAAACATACGGTCAATTTTCTCCGGATTCAGATTTTCATGCAGATGCTTGCCCAGTTGAAGAACCGGACCATGGCCACAAGCGCCCAGACATTCGGCCCCTTCGAGCCGGAATTTCCCGTCAGCAGTATTTTCCCCCATGCGCACACCAAGTTTTTTTTCAAGATGAGCAATGACACCCCGGGCTCCCATAATGTGGCAGCTGATATTGTGACAAACCTGCAACACATGATCGGCCTGAGGTTCGGTGCGATACATGGTATAGAAAGTCAGCACTTCGTTAACCCGGGCTTTGCTGACTTCCAGTTTTTCAGATAGAAAGTCGACCCCGGCCAGAGGCACATGATTCAACTCATCGGTAATGGCCCAGATGCATGGCATCAGAGCACTGGCCTTGGTGGGGTACTGCTCAATGAGCCCCTCAACTTTGGCCAGCGTCTCGGAAGAGAGCTGAAAATCTTTTATTTCCTGCGACTTGCTCATCAATCAACCTTCCACAGACTTTTCAGTCCAGGTTTGCTTTACCGGTCCAATTCACCGGCAATAATATTCAAACTTCCCAAAGTGGCGATGGCATCGGGCACCATGCCTCCATTGACAATGTGGCTGAATGCCGAAAAGATCGGGAAACAGGGAGGACGCACTTTCAGCCGATAGGGATTTCCACTGCCATCGCTGACGCAATAGAATCCCAACTCTCCGTTGGCCCCTTCGCCAAACCCATAAGCTTCACCTGCAGGGACTTTAATGCCTTCATAAATCAGCTTGAACTGATTCATGACACCTTCAATGGTGCCGTAAACTTTTTCCTTGGGCGGCAAAATAATGGAATGATCTTCAATATTCAAAGAACCGCTGGGCAGTTTGTCCAGAGCCTGCAAAACAATGCTCTTGCTCTGAACCATTTCTGCCAGACGAACCAGAATTCTATCGTGGGTATCGCCATTTTCACCGGTGGGGATCTCAAAATCGTACTGGTCGTAGGTCCAGTAAGGCGCGTGGGTGCGCAAATCGTAATTCAGGCCGGTTGCCCGCAAACAAGGGCCGGTATAACCAAAACTGAGAGCATCTTCCTGGCTGATAACTCCCACATCCACCGTACGATCCAGGAAGATGCGGTTGCGAGCCACCAGCTTCAGCACATCATCCGTACCGGCGGTCAACTCTTCCAGTTTCTGGCGAATTTCATTTTCAAAACCATCGTAAAAATCGTGACTCATGCCGCCAATGCGGGCATAGTTAGTGGTCAAACGACTGCCACACAGTTTTTCCAGACACTGATAAATGCTTTCGCGCACGTTGTACAAATACCAGTAGTTGGTCAAAGCGCCAATATCAACCAGATTGGCGCAGACACACACCAAATGGTCAATAATACGACCCAATTCACTGACAATGACCCGAATGGCCTGAGCCCGGGGTGTGATTTCCACACCCAGCATTTTTTCAACCGCCGATGCGTAAATGCTATTATTGGTCATGGCTGAACAATAATTAAGGCGATCGGTGTAGGGCATGACTTGAGCCCAGGTATGGTCTTCGGCTTCTTTTTCGAAACAACGATGGATGTAACCGATCTCGGTTTTACTATCGAGAATGGTTTCGCCATCGAGCAGGACTTCAGCTCGCAAGGCACCGTGCATTGCCGGGTGACTGGGACCAAGGTTAACCATCAGCAAATCGCTGGGATAAACTTCGTCCACCACTCCGCCATATTCGGTCAATACATTTGTCGCCCGGCGAGCAGCTTCCTGCACATCTTCATCGGTAAAAAGTTTTTCAGGGACTTTGCATTCCTGGCCCCGCTCAATGGGATAATCCTTACGCAGGCCATGGCCCTCAAATTCATGATGGCACAAAATGCGGCGCAGATCCGGGTGGCCATCGAATTTAACGCCATAGAGGTCGTAGACTTCCCGCTCATGCCAATCGGCTGAACGATAAACACTGCTGACAGTGGGAATTGCCCCGCCATCTTCAGCATCAACCTTAACAACCAGACGTTGGTTGTTTTGCCAGGAACGCAGCAGGTAGTTCACCTCAAAGCGGTCTTTTCGGTCCGGGTAATCGACTCCGACCACATCCGAAAGTTGTTCACAACCTTCTTTATCCCGCAGGTGGGTCAGAATTTTCACCACCGATGAAGGCGCCACAGTAACTGTTTCATCACCGTGCATGCCACCGGAAGCAATGATTTCTCCGGAGAATTCCTGCTTCAATCTCTCGACAAGCTTCTGGCTCATCTGATTCCATCCTCAAACGCAAACGGTAAAGCTTGCGTCGGTCTGAAGAAAAATTTATCCCGTTTGTTCTTTTGCAGCGTGCCGTTCGGCCGCCGTTTCAAAGCCCTCTTTTTCAACTTTCTCCTGAATTTGAGTCAGGGCAAAAAGCAGATTTTCGGGGGTTGGGGGGCACCCGGCCACATAGACATCCACCGGGATAACCTCATCGGCTCCCTGAAGAGTGCTGTAGTTGTTATAAAAACCACCACTGCTGGCACAAGCCCCCATGGCAATCACCCATTTGGGTTCGGCCATTTGCTCGTAAATAGTTTTCAAAATTGGGGCCTGTTTGTAACTGATGGTGCCGGCAATAATCATCAAATCGCTTTGACGAGGTGAGAAACGCACTAATTCAGCTCCAAAACGACTGATGTCGTTGTACGAAGAGACCGTACTCATAAATTCAATAGCACAACAGGCCACCCCAAAGGGCAACGGCCACAAACTGTACTTCCGCCCCCAGTTGACCGCCTGACGCAACCGCGTGGTGATAAAATTGCTGGGGCTTTCGAGATCTACTGCCATTCGAGCCCACCTTTCTTCCAGATGTAGATAAAACCAACCAGAAGCACCGAGACAAACGCGCCCATCTCACCCAAGGCAAAAGCAGCCTGGCCATTGGCTACCAGCTGGTTGTACATCAATACCCAGGGATAGAGAAAGACTGCTTCCAGGTCAAAAAGCAGGAAAAAAAGCGCCACCAGGAAGAACCGAACAAAAAAGCGGATCTGGGTGGAGCCACGAACAGGAATTCCACACTCATAGGTGGAGTTTTTAACAGCCGAAGGCTTTTTTGGTCCCAGCCAGAAACTCAGCCCTAAAAAAAGGGCTGAAAAAGCTATGGCGACTGAAAGCACCAAAATAACCGGCATAAATTGCTCGAACATGCAGACTCCCAGGGGGGGATTCGATAGTCCAAGGCCGACCGTTGGCCGGAAATTACTCACCGTCACAACCATCGGAATGATTTTGTTGCAAAAATAACAGTCACTGCCAATCTGTCAACAATCATATTGTAGGCCTTGATTTTGGAGCACTATTGGCTGTTTTCTGATCAACCAAAAAACCACTGCAAATTCCCGGAAGAGGATAGTACTGCACCATGAATCTATAACCCGGAACCCTGCAACAGGTTAGGCTGGTTTTTCCACAATATGGTTTTCTTCCGGGTTTAATGTTTTCGGCACGAGGGTTGCGTTTATTGGATGAATGCAAATAATCTGGAAACAGGCTGAATTCAGACAACCATTGAAAATCCGGTTAACTCTCTGAATTACGCAGCCATCCCCATTCAAGGAGTGGACCATGACCACCGTCACCCACCCAACACAGGAAATACAAAACGCAACCATAGCCGATGATATGGCCTCTCTGGTACAAGTTGGCACCGCCGCTCTTGAAGAAGGCGATCTGATGGCAGCCCTCTCTGCTTTTGAAAAAGTTATTGCCGCCTATCCGGAACGTCCGGAAGGGTACAACAACCTTGGAGCCATGTATTCTGCCCTTGGCGAGAGCGAAAAAGCGGAAAAATGTTTTGATCAGGTACTACAGATCTTACCCCAAAATCCTGATGTTCACTACAACCGTGGCGTATCGCGCAGCCGGCAGGAAAAATTCGATTCCGCCCGGGATGATTTCATTGTGGTTTTAAAAGCCAATCCTAACGATTCTGATACCCTGAACAATCTTGGGGTTATGGACTTTATGCAGGGTAAGCTGCCTTCGGCCCGAAAATATTTCAAAAAAGCGATCAAAAAAAACCCGGCCTACACTAACGCCTTGCTGAATTTGATCGATGTTGAACAAACAGACGGCAACAGCGCCAAAGCTGTTGCCCTTTGCGAAGATTACCTGAAATCCAACAGTTCCATTGAAGTGCGACGCAAGCTCTTTGATTTATTGAGTAACGGTTGCCGCGAAGCCATCGACAAGGCCAGTCAGGTAGCCGAGACTCTTATTGGAACCGATGCGGACAATAATGATACACGACAGCAATTGGGTCGGCTGATTCAGGCACGCAGTGCTTTGACAGCAGAGGCTGGGTAACTGAAGAAGAGTCATTCAGTCAATAACAGGTGTCAATAATGCCCGGAGATAGTACTATCTTCGGGCGTTTCTTTTTTATAGAGCCAACCTGAAAATTTGTTTTGAAAAAACCGGAGACCTGCCATTGAAAATATTCCTGAATAACCAATATCTTGACGCCCAGGATGCAAAAATTTCCATCTGGGACGCCGGTTTTCTTTTTGGCGAAGGCATTTTCACCACCTTCCGTCTCTATAACGGCATCCCCGCAGACCTGAAAACCCACTGGCTTCGTTTGAAAGAACAAACCGCTGAACTTTGCATCGACCTGCCCCTTGGTTTTGAACAAACCAAGATCGTCCTGCAAGAGTTGGTTGAATTAAATAACCTTCAAAATTCAGATGCCCGGGCCCGTATCACCATCACCCGAGGTGGAGATGAAACTCACCCGGTCCCAGTTGCACCTCAAACTACTTTGCAGCCCACTGCTCTTTGTGCAGTGCATGCCATATCAGCTGAAATGGATGATGAAATTTCCCAGGGTCTGAACGCCATCACCTTGGGAGCCGAATTTGTCCGTGGCAACTCCCCCCACTTGAAAACAATGAACCATCTCGCTGCCGTTCTCGGCCTGCGGCAAGCCAGGGCACAGGGCTGCAGCGAAGCAATTATTTTAGATTCCACCAATCGAATCACCGAAGGTGCCATGAGCAATATTTTTCTGGTTAATTCTTCGGGCCTTTGTACGCCAAAAAATGATGGCCGTATTTTAAACGGGTGCACACGGAAAATGGTATTAAGTCTGGCCGGAAAAAATGGAATGACCTGTTTGGAGAAAGATTTGCACCAGAACGATTTAATGAATGCCGATGAAGTTTTCCTCTGCAACAGTGTGCGTCAAATTATGCCCATCATTCAAATTGATTCGCAATCAATAGGTCAGGGAAAACCCGGGCCAGTAACACAAACCATCAGCCAACTTTATTCGCAAAATATTAAACAACTTATCTCTGGCTACTAAAAAAAACGCCGACCCTTTTTAAAAGAGCCGGCGTAAAAACAGCTTTATCAATTAAAAATCGAAGCTGGTATCCTGTACTTTGAACGAATTAAAATCATCGTCATTGTCGGCTGGTGGCAGATCGTTTTTGATCTCCCGAGGCTGGGGCGCAGGAGCACCAGCCAAAGCTATATCTTCCTTCATGGAAGCAAGGTCAGTGTAGCGGTCGGCTGTCGCGATAAGGTCGGTGCTGGTCATCTCGCGCAAAGCGCAGACTTCAACATGAATACCTTTACGACCGAGTGCTTCCACCAGGGGACGGAAGTCACCATCACCAGTACAAAGAATAACGGCATCTAATTTATCGGAGAGAGTAAGGGCGTCAATGGCCATTTCCATATCCAAGCTGCTGCGCACACTGCGGCCGCCCTGTTCCATATCATTGAAACTTTTAATCTCTTTGATGACTACTTTGAATCCATTGAGACGCAGAAAATTGATGAAATCAATTTTGCCTTCAGACTGGCTGCTGACAGCGGTATAAAAGTAGGAGCGAACCAAGCGGCGAGGGCCTGCCAGTTTGCCACATAGTTTAAGGTAGTCCAAGCGCATGTTCAAATGCTTGGCACTGTAATGGATGTTCTCGCCGTCGATAAAAATCGCCACACGATCGTTAGAACTTGGGGTGTACATTTTCGAATCACCTTTACTAAAATTACACAGGGCCGGTAAGCCGGCCAGCTAGACGAGTGATTTGACAAAGCAGTCACCCCTATTTGGTGATCAACCCCGTCAACAGCTGAAATGATAGGCTTGAGACGGCAAGATGGCAATAATAATTATCCCATATTTAATTCGCTAATGCCCTCTGACAGCCTTTTGTCGGCGGTTTTGAGCCCATTGAAGTTTCCCCTTTTCCAGCCACTGGGCAAGAACTGTGGCCAGTCTATAGTAGGTTGGCAAAACCAAAAGAGTTAGCACTGTACTGGAAGCCAAACCACCGCTGATGGCCCGTGCCATCGGATAATATTCAGCTCCTGCGACATGAGCCCCATGAAAAACAGCCAAGGGCATAAGTCCTAATATGGTTGTACCGGCAGTCATCAGAATGGGTCGCAACCGCTCGCCACAAGCCTGAACAATGGCTGAATCCAAATCCATGCCCGCCTTGCGGTGATTGTTGACATGATCAATGAGCACAATTCCGTTGTTCACAACTACGCCAATGAGAATGACAATGCCAATCATAGCCATCATGTTGAACGGTGTGCTTGTGGCCATCATCAACCAGAAAACACCCAGAGATGCAAAAGGCACCGTACCCATTACCACAACCGGGTAAAGCAGTGATTCAAAAAGACTGGCCATCACAAAGAACACACAGGCCAAGGCCAGAATCATGTTGATACCCATCTCATTTTGCTGCTGCTGGGCCCGCACAATTTCGGAACCAAAATTCCAGTCATATCCCAGCGGCAGGTCCATGCCATCCATCAGCGGACGGATCAGATTCAAAACTTCATCCAGCTTTTCTCCGTCGTAAGTCCCACTAATAGTGATGCCACTTTTTTGATCCATTCTGAAGATGCGTTCCGGACTCACTCCAAATTGGAAATCGGCCACCTGGCCCAATTGAACCGATTGACCACCAATGGATCCAACAGTCAACAAGGCAAGATTTTCCAGCGACTCTGAATCTTCCGGATACAGGGAGATAATCATGTCGATTTCTTTTTGTCCCGTTTGCAACCTCGGCAAGCGCATTCCCCGGTAAGTCAAAGCCATGATTTCAGAAATCGTCGATGGAGAGATGCCAAAACGACCGGCTTTATCTGGATCCACTTTGATTTGAATTTCAGATTTTCCATTGTCGTTGTCGCTGAGCAAATCGCCCACTCCCTCAAGGGACGCAAGACGACGCTTGGCCTCTTCCACAAAACTTTCCAGATATTCCGTTTCTTCACCACTAATTGTCAGACTGAACGTTTTGGCGCCGGATTCCTGTCCATCATCGCCACCAAAACGGTAAACAACTCCAGCCTGTTCCGGAAGATCAGCTCGCAAACTTTCCCTGGTTTCCTGGAAAAACTCATCGCTGACCACCCCTTCAGAAAAGAAAAGGACAACCGCTCCACCACCCGCTCCATACCAGGCATAAATATCTTTAACGCCCAATCCCTCACGGCGCGATTCAAGGTAATCCACCAACTTCAATACATTCACTTTGGCGGTTTTTTTATCCACCGGATCGCTGAAATCCAGCCCAACACGCAAACTCTCCCGTTGGATGCCCTGATCGCCTTCCACGTCCGGTTTAAAATCTGTAACTTTCATGGCCACAACCGTAATTATCAAAACCAAGGGCATGATCACAAAAGCTGTCGTCAGGGGATGCTTCAAAGCCGTCCAATTTAATACACGCAGATAATTTTTTTTAAGAGCCACCAACCAGCGAGCTTCTTTCAAACTCTTTTTATTATCCGACCGGGTCATGCGTATGGAAAGGGCGGGAATTAGAGTCAGGCTCACCAGCAGCGAAAAAATCAGAGTGACGCTAATGGTAACTCCCACTTCGCCCAGCCAGACTGACATTTCATCAGTTTTGCTTAAAACAATGGGAGCAAAAACAATAATTGTGGTCAGGGTGGAGGCCACAATTGCACGACCCACTTCTTTGGTTCCACGAGCAGCGGCAGCCACAGGATTGGCTCCAAGATGTTGCTGCCGGTGAATGGATTCAAGAACCACAACCGCGTTGTCGACCAGCATTCCCACACCAAGCATCAGCCCCATCATGGTCAAAACATTTAAGCTGCTACCCGATAAGAACAGATAAATAGTGGTACCCAGAATGGAAATGGGAATAGCAATGGAGACCACCAGGGTCATGCTCAACCGGCGAAGGAAAAGATACAAAATGGCAACAGCAAAAATTGACCCGTAAAAACCACCCTGAAGCATGCTTTTCAGCGAATCGGTAATTTGATCGGCCTGGTTGAAGAAGGAAAAGCTGTTAATACCCTGAAGAGCAGGGTCCTGGTTGATTCGTTCCAGTTCCTTTTCAACAGCCCGGCAAACATCGACCGTATTGTAACCCGAAGCCTTTTGAACCCAAAAGGCAATGGCCGGTTCTTCATTCAAAATGCGGCCATAACTTAAAGCCGGCGCACCATACAGAACTTCCGCAACATCTTTCAATTTCAAGCCATTGGCCGAAATGGGAAGTTCCTTCAGGTCCTCCACTCCATTGAGATCACTGACGGTTCGCACATCGTACCGCAATCCACCGTCGGTAACTCTGCCTACTGTCAATTCCACATTGGCAGCCTGAAGTTCAGTGAACAAATGGCTCACGTCCACATTGTGTTCCATGATTTTGTCAAAAAGCAAATACACCGAAGCCTGAGTTGGATTCACGCCATCGATTTGGACCCGCCCAACTCCGGGAATTCGCTGCAAAGGAGCAATAATTTTCTGGTCCAGCAAATCCCAGCTTTCGCTCAGGTCACGACCCTTGGCCGAGATGCGCCCTTCAATAATGGGAATGTCATTGGTATTGAAAGTCAACAGCATGATTTGCTGAATATCTTCAGGAAGATCGCCCCGAATCTGGTCGATGCGTTCCTTGACTTCCATGCGAAGCAGGTTTACATCACGACCCCATTCAAAGACCACTCCCACCTGAACGGCATCTGAATCACTGAAACTTCTCAATTCACGCACGCCACCCAAAGTGGCCAGTACTTCTTCAATGGGACGCACGATTTCTTTTTCATTCTCCGTAGGCAGCCCATTCTGGTACGGAATGTATACCGCAATAAATGGGAACTCCACCCGGGGCAGAAAATCCAAAGGCAGTTTGGCAATGGACACGGCTCCGAGCAGGACAATGGAGACCAGGGCCATAGCCAAAGTCACTGGTCTTCTTAGGGCGAAATAAGTGAGCCACATGCTAGGCTCCTTTTTCGCTGCGAGAGAACAGGGAATAAATAACCGGTACAACAACCAGAGTCAGAAGGGTTGCCAATAGTAAGCCACTGATGACTGTCACGGCCAGGGGCGCCCGTAATTCGGCCCCTTCACCCAATCCCAAAGCCATGGGCAGAAGCCCCAACACTGTTGTTGAAGTGGTCATCAAAATGGGGCGCAGACGCTCAGACCCCGCTTCGCGCATGGCCAGGGCCAGCTCCATTCCGTTGCGGCGCAACTGGTTGATGCGATCCACCAGAACGATGCCATTATTCACAACAATACCGGCTAGCATGATGGCCCCAATAACCGCAATAACACTGACACTCATGCCGCCAAGATACAATCCGTAAACAGCGCCAGTCATAGCCAGCGGAACGGTGAACATAATGATCAGCGGATAAAGGAAAGATTCAAACTGCGACGCCATTACCAGATAGACCAAAAATACAGCCAGCAAAATGGCCATTTGCAAGGACCGGAAGCTTTTGGCCATTTCATCGTTCTGGCCACCAAGTTCCACCGATACTCCGGCAGGCAAAGTGATTTCCCGAAGCAGAATCTCGAGTTCTTCGGTAACCGAACCAAGATCCCGGCCACTCAGATTTGCAGAAACAATGGCCACCCTTTTACTTCCGAGGCGGTGAATTTCCGAAGGTCCAAGAACCACTTCCATATCAGCAAGGGCACTTAAGGGAATAGGAATTCCTTCACGTTCAGTAACAATCAAATCTTTTACAGCAGTCAAAGTATTTCGCTGTTCGCTATTATTCATGACCCGAATATCCACATGACGTTCACGGTCACGGTAACGGCTGGCGACATTTCCTCGAACCTTGTCCCGTACAGTGGTTGATACCCCTCCCAGGGTCAGACCAAAACGATTCAACTTAGCCCGGTCAAAACTAACCTGAACTTCCGGAGATCCCGGTACCATGCTCAAGCGGATATCACGCAGACCATCAACTGTTTCCAGTTTTTCGCCCACCAAGTCGGCAGTGCGTTGCAAATCGGGAAGACTGTAGCCGTAAATATCCACTTCAACAGGGGCGCCAAAGGCCAGCAAAGCTTGCCGGCGAACTTTCATACGCAGCTTAGGATGTTCCTGCAATACCTGCCGGATGTTCTCCAGAACAGTGGCTTCAGCTTCGGAGGTGGACTCGTTCAAACGAACATGAACCTCAGCGCGGTTTTCCTTGCGCCTTTGAGCACTGGTTTCACCATCGCGAGAGACACCTACATCACCGGCCACCAGAGCAATGCCTGGCAACTTGGCTAACTTTTTTTCAAGGGCGGAAACTTCATGGTCGGTAAGACTCAAAGGTGTGCCTTCGGGCATTTCCAACGCCAAAGTGAATTCCCCGCGAGCCAACGGCGGAACAAGCTCTGTTCCCAAACGGGGCCATAACGAAACCGCGCCACCAGCCAGAATCAGTACCAGAATAATCACCAGAATGCGTTGCTTTAATGCCCAGTTCAAAATCGCTTCATAAGACGATTGAATCAGTGGAAAAATCCGCTCAAAAGTCCAAGTCAAAGGCCACATTGCAATGTTCACTACATGTCGCAACAACCACAGGATCTGTTTTAATAAACGCCCGACCAGCAGCGGAACTCCGAGAATAAAGAACAAAGCCAAACCCTGCAATATTCGTCCAATGAGAAATCTGGAGCTGGCATATTGATACCAGGATTCAAACCAGCTGGCTGGTTTTATACTTGAACCACCCTCATTTTGCTGTCCCTCACCCAAACGCGTACCACGCACTCTTTGACCGAAAGCCACAGCCATTGGAGTGAAAGTCAGCGAGAGAATCAGCGAAACCGCCAGACTGAAAGTCACGGTCAAAGCCTGATCTCGGAAAATTTGTCCAGCTACGCCCACGACTACAAAGACGATGGGCACAAAAACAGCCAGAGTCGTCAGTGTGGATGCAGTAACCGCACCGGCCACTTCCGCGGAACCAGCTGCGGCAATTTCTCCGGGGTCGGTCCCGGGTTTAGATTTTTCCCTGCGCCTGTGAATGCTCTCCAGAACCACAATGGAATTATCAACAAGCATTCCCACACCCAGGGCCAACCCACCAAGTGACATCACATTGAGAGAAACGTCCCGGGTGAGCATTAGAATAAAAGTCGCCACAATGGAAATGGGGATGGCAATACCAATAAGCAGGGTGCTGCGGAAATCCCTCAAAAAGACAAACAAAACCACGATAGCCAGAAGTCCACCAACCAGAGCATTGTTCCGAACTTCTTTCACTGCTGATGCAATAAAAATCGATTGGTCAAAAAGAACTTCCAGTTTTACTGAGTCGGGCAAACGCACCCTCAGTTCATCAAGGTGACCGGTTACCAGATTCGCCATTTCAACAATATTAGCATCGCCCTCTTTGTAAATGGCAATTTCCACACTTTCGTGGCCGTCAATATGGGTAACAGTAGTCCGTTCCTTGTGAGTACGGTAAACCCTGGCTACTTCTGACAAACGGATGGGCTTACCGGCAACCAACCCCACGGTGACTTTTTCGATGTCTTCCAGACTTTCGAAACGACTTAAGGTTCGTACAATATATTCACTGTTTCGATCGCGCAGGCGCCCACCGCTGGCATTAATATTTTCGGAAGCCAAGGCCTGACTGACGGTACCAATTTGCAGCCCCAAAGCGGATAAACGGGTTTCGTCTATTTCCACTCTGATTTCTTCTTCCAGCCCCCCAGCTACCTGAGCGGCAGCCACTCCCTGCAAAGCTTCCAGTTCTTTTTTCAGCACATCGTCGGCAATATTTCTCAGACGCACCAAAGGCACATTTCCCTGCAGGCCAATACGCACAACAGGATCCTGAGCCGGATCGTACTTCAATAACAAAGGCACTCTGGTTTCGGCCGGCAACCTGACAAGTTCTATTTTCTCACGCACGTCCAGGGCGGCATAATCCATGGCCGTTCCCCAGTTGAATTCCAGAGTAATCTGAGACATTCCCGACTGGCTGATGGAGTGCACCTTACGCAGCCCAGGCACCACTCCCACAGCTTCTTCCAAAGGACGGGTTACCAAATTTTCAACATCAACCGGAGCGGTTCCGGGAAATTCGGTCTGTACTGTGAGGCTCGGATAACGAATCTCCGGCAACAATCTCATGTCCAGTCGACCCAGAGCCGTCATCCCAAAAACGATGGCAGCCAGAGTAATCATCCATACGGTAACCGGATGAGTAACAGCAAAGCGGATGATTTTCATCAGTTGTTCTCCGACAGGGCTGCAACAGTGTCCGCCTCAACAGAAGAGTCGTCGTTGGGTGATTCATAACCCAGAGCCTCGCCATTCAAAGCTTTAATTAATGCACCAGTGCGAAGTCCGCCCTGGCCAACAGTTACAATGAATTCGCCGTTGTTCAGGCCTTCCAGAATTTCCACATGGGTCTCATCATAAAGGCCGGTACGAATTTCCACTTTGCGTACCGTATCGGCCGCTGCAATAAAGACACTTCGCAAGGCACCTTCTTCGACCAGGGCCAATTTGGGAATAGACAAAGCGTCGTGATGAGAATCCGTGGTGATGCGTACTTTGGCAAAACCACCCACCTTGGCCAGTTCATCGGCATTTTCCAGCAACAAGGTCAGTCGTACGGTACTGGTGGCTGGATCCACAACTGGAGAAATTCTTTCAACTTTTGCATCCAGAGAATGGTCCAGAGCTTCGGGTGAAACCAGAACCCGTTGCCCGGCAGACACCTTGCGGGCCACCGCTTCAGGCAAATTAATGCGAACACGCAGAGGTTCAAAATCGCCGAGAGTAAAGGCGGGAGTATTCATGGGTATTTGCTGGCCCAGAACAATTTTCCGGTCGGTTATTCTACCGGAAAAAGCAGCCCTGATTCGGGTATCTTCCAGGGTAATGGCCGCCAAATCCCGTTCGGCTTTGGCCAACTTCCAGCTGGAATCCACATCGTCGTATTCCTGCTGGCTAATCAACTCGCCGCTAAGCATTTCCTTGTTTCGGTCCAACAGGCGTTTTTTATCTGAAAGGGTCAATTCGGCTTTTTGCAGCTGAATTTTTTCCCGGGCATTCTCCAATTCCGCCAGAACACTGTCTTTCTCCACCCAGTCGCCCTCTTCCACTACAATGCTCTGAACCCTGCCTGCGGTGCGGCTGGTCAGGTCCACCAGACGATCGGCTTCAATAACCGAGGCCGCCCGGTAATAGGCACTGATGCCATGGGCGCTGGCCTGAGCCAGTTCTACAGGAACGGGTAAAATCTCTGGTTTATCCGTTTTTTCTTCCTCACTGGCGGTGGAATCGGCGGTCGCAGCTGAGGCACCTAAATTTGCCAATGGCCCCACGGCAGGCAAATTATCAGTGAAATACAACCCTGCACCACTACCGACAACCAACAACAAAAGGAAGAATACCAAGAAAACTGGTTTTTTTAGAATTGACATCGTCCGGGCTCCCAAACTTGAAATGTGGAAATCTTATGATCTGCATGAAACCAGACGCATAAAACTCCCATAGGTTGCATCGGAACCCCTGATTAATTTTCAAGGCTGGATATCGGGCCCTCAGATGGCTATTTTTCAGAGGACCAAATCAACCCATTGCCCACGCCAAATTTCTGAGGGGTTTCACCATGAAAAAATTAGTCGAATGTGTTCCAAATATCAGTGAAGGACGCGATCCGGCCATTATCGATGCCGTAACTTCTGTTGTTTCAGATGTGAACGGTGTGCACCTGCTGGACGTGGATCCGGGAGCCGATACCAACCGGACCGTCATCACCTTCATTGGTGACCCCGACGGCGTTGCCGAAGCTGCCTTCCGGGTGGTCAAGCGAGCTTCCGAATTGATTGACATGGGCAAACAAAAAGGCGCCCACCCCCGCCACGGGGCCACCGATGTTTGTCCTTTTGTACCCGTTCGTGGCGTTACGATGGAAGAATGTGTGGAGATTGCCCGCAAGGTTGGCAAGCGCATCGGTGAAGAGCTGGAAATCCCGGTTTATCTCTATGAAGACGCTGCCACAAGCGAAGAACGACGCAATTTGGCTTTCGTTCGTAAAGGCGAATACGAAGCTTTGTCCGAAAAACTTGGAACCGATAAGTGGAAACCAGATTTTGGTCCCAATCAGTGGAACGATCAGACCAGCCGCAGCGGCGCAACCAACGTTTCAGCCCGTGGTTTTCTGGTGGCCTACAATGTTAATCTGAACACCCGGAACAAAAGCATTTCTTCGCAAATCGCTCTTGATATTAAAGAAGCCGGCCGAGCCCAGCGGGACGGCAAAGGTGTTCTGGTAAAAGACGAGAACAATAAAAACATTCTTGTTCCTGGTCCTTATAAGCTGGATGCCTGCAAAGCTGTGGGTTGGATTATTGAAGAATACGACCGGGCTCAGGTTTCCATCAACCTGGTCAATACGGCCATCACCAAACCTCACCAGGCTTTCGACGCCTGCAGTGCCAGTGCTCTGGATCGCGGGGCCCGGGTTACCGGCAGTGAATTGGTGGGCCTTATTCCTGAAGGTGACCTTCTGGCCGCCGGAAAGCACTACCTGAAAAAGGCCAATCAATCGGCTGGCATTCCCCGGAAAATGATTCTGGAAACGGCCATTCAAAGTATGGGTCTGCGTGAACTGGGCGAATTCGATCCTGCCGAGAAGGTCATTGAGTACCAGGCCGGCCTTGTGGATGGTGAACTGGTCAGCATGACCAACCGTGAATTTGTCGATGTTTTAAGCACCGACAGCCCCGCCCCCGGAGGTGGCTCGGTGGCCGCATTGTGCGCCGCTCAATCGGCTGGCCTAACTGCCATGGTGGGCAATCTCACTGTGGGTAAGAAAAAGGCCTATTTGCCGGTTCAGGATCGGGTAAAAGAAATTGCTGAACTGGGTCAGGACCTGAAAGACTTTTTCCTGGCTGCCATAGACGACGATACCAATAGCTTCAATGTTGTTATGGATTGCTTTGGCCTGCCTAAGAAGACAGCCGAGCAGAAAAAATCTCGCAATCTTGCTATTGCCGACGCCACCCGTGGGGCTACCCGCGTACCTTTGTCGGTATTGGAAAAAATCCCTGGTTTGCTGAAACTGGCTGCAGAAATCAGTGAAATTGGCAACGCTCCGAGTTTGAGCGATGCAGGAGTTGCCGTATTGACCGCTTTGGCCGGTGCCGAAGGTGCCTACTACAACGTTCTGATCAATCTGGAAGGCCTTAAAGAGCTGGATCAGAGTGGTGAGCCCGGTTTCTACGATGATGCCCTGAAACGAGCCAAAGTGGCCATGAAGGAATGTGAAACCCTGGCAACAGAAAGTCGTGCCGCCGTGCGTAACAAGCTGGAAGCTGCGCTGGAATCGTGATAGACTGCCTCATCCTTGAATAATAACCCCGTATGACCGACCTTCGGGCCGGTCTTCCATAAAAGAAAGGTACTGAATTATGGCTGCAGCCGGACCTCCCGAAAAACAACAGGGCGTCATGGAGCAATTGACCCAACCGTTTATCGATCTCTTTAATGCCCCCCGGGCCCTGTGGGGCATCAACCTGGCTTATTTCCTTGAAGGAATGGTCTATTTTGGAATGCTGGGCTACCTAGCCATGCATTTCTCCGATTTTATTTTCCAGGGTCTGCCCCACCCCGACATTGAAGCCCACCATATGGTCATGTTTCTGACTGCAGGAATCACCATTTCCATGTTCTTTTTGGGAACGGTTGCCGACAAAAAAGGAATTCGAAAAACGCTGCTGATGGCTTTTGTCCTCCTGCTTATTGGACGAGTTCTTATTTCCGCGGCCCCCACAGTTTTGGGCCTCCAGCCAGATGGTATGTGGTCACCACTGCATATTGTCACTTTATTGGGTATGGTCCTGATTGTTATCGGCTACGGAATGTACCAGCCAGCAGCTTATGCCGGTGTGAAGAAGTTTACTTCTCCCAAGAACGCCGCCATGGGATTTGCCATGCTGTACGCCTTGATGAACCTTGGTGGATACCTGCCTTCGTTTGCTTTTCTCCTGAGAGATAATATGGGACTTGGCATAACCGGCGTTTATTGGTTCTACACTGTAGTAACCCTTGTGGCCCTGGTCATGACCCTGCTTATCCTTAATCCCAAAGTTGAAAAAGAAGCTGAAGATCAAGCCAATGCTGAACGTGAAGCCATGGCAAAGGAAGAAGCAGCCAAGAAAAAGGAAGCCGGAGAAACCGTTGAAGAAAAAGTTGTCGAAAAAACTGAAAGCAATGATGGCTTCTTCGACAAAATGCGCAACTATTTCCTGAATCATCCCTTGCGGGACCTGAAATTTACCTTCTTCATTACTGCTCTGATTCCTGTTCAAACCCTCTTTACATACAACTGGTTGATTCTGCCTCAGTACATCAACCGTGCTTACGATGGTTTCATTGGTGAGAAATTTGAGCTGGCTTCAAACTTCAATCCGCTGTTGATTTTCATCTTTGTGCCTGTAGTTACAGCCCTGACTCAGAAGAAAAACATCTACAGCATGATGATCATTGGTACCTTCACCATGGCGGCTCCAGCCTTCTTTCTGGCCTTGGGAACCAACATCTGGACCCTTGGAGCCTATCTTATTGTGATGACTGTGGGTGAAGCCCTCTGGCAACCACGTTTCCTTCAATATGCTGCGGAAATCGCTCCTGAAGGTAGAACCGGTGAATACATGGGTGTCGCCCAGCTGCCTTGGTTCCTGACCAAAATGCTGGTTCCCCTGTACTCGGGATTCATGATCGACAAATATGTGCCAGCTGAAGGCGCCAAAGACCCTGAAGGCATGTGGCTCATTTTTGGTGTCATTGCCATTCTGTCTTCAATCTTTTTGGTTATGGGTCGAAAATGGGTTGGGAATATGAAAGTTAAAGCTTAACCAATAGTGATAATAGGGCGCGGTCAGAAGGCCGCGCCCTATTATTTTTTCCCCTTCTCATATCCATAATATTTCTGATCATAATAATAAGGCAAAACCTCGCCCAGGTTGTTGGCAACCGCCCCCAGAATATTCGCCCCCGCACTATTGAGAATTTCCACCCCGCGCTTGGACAACTCCTTGGGTGTCTGCCCGGCCATTACCATAAAAATAACGCCATCCACAGCATCGAGATAGTGCAAAGGATCACTAACGGGCACCACCGGAGGTGAATCCAGCAAAACGATATCATACTTTTTATGCATTCTTTCCACAGCATTGCGAACATTGTGTCCACCAAACAGGCGGCTTGGGTGGCCACCGGCTTTTCCTGCCGGCATGAAGTCCAGATTTTTTACCTGAGTTTCCCGGCCCGCTTCATCGGCTTCAGCTTTTTCACGAAGCATTTCAGCAAAGCCCGGGGTGACCTTACTCTGGAATACGGTGTGTTGAACAGGTCGCCGAATATCGGCGTCCACCAAAAGAATTTTGTAAGGCAGGTGATAAGCCAAAACCAGGGCAAAATGCAGAGAGAACAGACTCTTGCCTTCACCCCTTTCCGCACTGGTAACCATGATGGCACGCTTGCGGTCAAGATCGAGGTTCCGGCCAATGCGAATCATGATTCGTCTCAACTCAATGGCCATTGGCGATTCAATGTCAAAGAGACCTTTGGTTTGGTTACTCATTGTTATCTTTCCTGGGCTGCGCCCGATTAACGTGCAAATTACCTTTTAGCTCAATCGTGGATATACCACCAGGAATCCAACAGCGGCAATGGCCAGAATTCCCAAAACAATGGTTACCCACCTAAGAATTTTCAGTTTCCGCTTCCGCTCAAAAATATCATCCTGAATAACCGGCAAAGTACCAATGACGGTCAAACCAAGACTGCGTTCAATGTCCTGAACAGAGGTGAATGAGCGGTCCAGTAAAATAGCCACGACCACCAGTCCGCTCCCTATGGCCAGGGAGAGCAAAAACCCCATCAGAAGAAGCTTCTGTTTGTTGGGTTCAATAGGCACCACCGGCCGAACGGGTTTCTGGCGAACCTTAACCTGGAAACCAATCTCAGACTGACTGGCTTCAAGATTTAAATTCTGGGTAACGATTTCCTGTTCCATGGTATTGACCAAATCGGTTGATTTAGTAACAGCAGCTTGAAGTTCACTCAAACGAGCCGATTGTCCTGGTTGCATGGCTGTAAAATCACGGAACTCACCAACCCAATCGCCCAAACGATTCGAAACACTTTTTAAGCCATTTTGAAAGAGGCTAAAATAAATGTACTGACTGATGTGATTGCGTTCCATATACCCCAAATTGGGATAACTTGTAGCGACTATGGTATCAATTTGATTATTCAGGCGAACCCGTAACCTTACCAAATTCAGTTCAAAATCTTCCGCTTCACGATCGGTGGCCGACAAAAGACTCTGCGAGAGAGACAAATCAATCATTTCGTTAATGATCGTTGTAATTGCCGGATCAGCATTAAACCTGTTGGTTTTAGGCAAAGGATCCAACACCTGAAGAGCTTTTTGTTTTAGTCCGGCCATTTCGGTGCGGTCACTGCCCCGTTGCCGATCCAGCATGTGGTTCAAGTTGGCTTCGGCATAACCGAGGTTACGTGAATTGATGGGATTGTCGCGCAAAGTCGACGAAGCCATACCCGATTGAAATTCAGTCAGGGCATTTTCATTTTCCAAAAGTGTTTCCCGATAACCTTTCAGTTGTTTTTCAAGGAAATCTCGGGTGCTGGTCCTGAATGCCAGTTGGCTGGCACGATACTCATCCAGGAAAGAATCCAGAATGTGGGAAATCATTCGATATGCCTGATCCGGGTCTGTATCTCTGACTCCGATAAGAAAAAGATGGGATCCATCGCGCTCTATTCGCACCATGGATTTGAGCCGGTTCATGGCCTGCATAACAGCTTGTTCTTCAGAAATTGGGGTGCCCCCGGCCTGAGTCTGATTTTGGCGAATGGCCAGGTGCAGGTTCAATTCACGAACCATTCTCTCCATGAAATCAGGACTGGAGAGCAATAGATCCATTTCCTCAAGAGCCCGACGGTCCACATGACGAGGTGAGCCGTAACGCCGGGCGGGGTTGTTGATCAAATCAGTTTCAGTATTGCCCACAATAATTCTTACCTGGCCGGCAGAATAAAAGACAGGTGTCATTATTTTGATGGCCACCGCAGCCATACTGAAACAGAGAATAAAGGGAATGATGAACAGCCACTTGCGCCGCCAAAAAGCTCGCACCATGGCCATGGGATCAATACCAGGACCAGAAGACTGGGGTTCGTCCAAAAACGGATCCATCGCTAACCTTTCGCACCAACCAAAAAGACCAAAGACGCCAGGCGCCTCTAAATTAATACCGGTAAACAAGATCAGGCTAATTCAAGGAACCAACATTCGCAAGCTCCAACTGCTGTACCCTGTCATCCATAGATTTCACCTGATTATTAAATGACATCTCTGGTTGTCGGCAAAAAATCTCGGAAACAAAGGAATAAAATCAATTTCCCAACATTCGGCCCTTTAAAGGCCTTGAGGACAACCTCAATTAAAACAGCCTTTTGGCAGGATGTTTGATACTCAATAAAGAACATCATTCCCCTGTCGGAGGTTCCTTTCAATGAGATCTGTTTTTCACCTTGCTGGTCTTCTCTTTTTCACCCTGACCGGAGCCTGCACCCCTGCCAGTCCAGATATTTCAGAAGCACCACTCCCAGCTTTGACCATGGAAAGTATTTATCCGCCGACGTTTCTTTCATGGCAGCAAATTCACTCTGGTCCCTGGCAGTGGTCCTGTTCAAGACCCGGGTCTGAATCAATTTCAGCCCAATTGCATTTGATAGAAGTGCCGGAAGCATCGGGATCCCTAAAAATGAAATGGGATTTTTTAACTCCCCTGCCCAAGGGTGAACTTTTGATGGTGCCTGAGGACCTGCAGCAATGGCATTCATTTTTCTGGAGCCCACCAGATCAAGAGAAGAAATCCCCCAAGGAATATCCGGGTCTGGAATATTCTTCAGTTCCCCTGCCGTTGCCCAGGGAACCGATTGCTTCAGTCCACTACAACTCAGTGCTGGAGTTATTAAAAATTTTGAGCACACCATGGTTTTCCCAGGTGGTTGTGCATTGGGCCGATTATCCTGTCCCCGTACGCCTGAGCGAAGCGATAAATGGTCCAGTTAATCTGGCTGATTGTCTTTCAGAAGCTGTTCATATATGGAATTCAGGGTCGGAAGTCCCCTGGTTTGAAATAGAGCCCAACTCACCTTGGGGAATTCGGCTGATCCATTTTCCCGATCGTTCCCTGGACCCGGTCCTTTCATCACAAATCACACGACTGGATGACCAGGGCCGGCCTTTGAGGATTCACATCAGAGCAGGAAATAACTACAACACCAGTGAAGCTCGTCCTTATGTCGTGCGCGCCATGGTTCACGAGTTGGGGCATGCTTTGTTTCTGTGGGGCCATAGTCTGGACCGCAATCATTGTTTGTGGTATCAGGCAGCTCCTCTGGTCTGTGAGCCTTCATCAGACGAAAGAAAGGCCGCACTCTGGTGGCGCGGCCTTCCTGAAGGACTGGATTTGTCTAAATACCAGACTGATTTCCCTACTGGTTATTCAATTTCCACTGAAAAGGGCATCATGGCCACTGGTCGGCCATCCATCAGAGAAACTGCAGCAAGCATGCCATTGTCACGCAAGGTATCGAATAATTGCGGAAATACAGCAGCCAGACGGGAATAGTCCTGGGCCATGGAGTCGTTCAATCCCAAAGGGCCACGCATACTGCCGAACATTCCACCCTGGCGCAAAGAGCGTAACAACATTCTTTGCAGAGGTGACATTTCCTCTCCAAAAGTTACAACTGAAACAGTGTCTGACTTTTGCAGACCCAAAGTCCATTTGGCTGAATCAACAGCGCGACGGAAGCCGCCAATGCCGTCAACCAATCCAGCGTCCAGGCCCTGGCTCCCGGTCCAGACACGACCCTGGGCGACAGCATGAGCTTCGTCGCGGGTCATGTTTCGTCCATCGGCAACCTTGCCCAGGAAGCGTTCATAAAACCCATCCATTTGATTTTGAAAGAGAACGCGTTGGCTTTTGGTAAAGCCTCCTTCATCGCGGAAAAGAAGAGCGTTGTCGCCCCGGGAAATAAACTCCCGGTGAACACCAATTTTTTCATACATTCCGGTGCGGCTCATTTTCCCGGCGTACACTCCAATGGATCCAGTCAGGGTGCCCGGATCAGCAAAAATGGAATCGGCCAAACAGCTAATATAGTATCCGCCGCTGGCAGCCATGCCACTCATGGAAACAATGATGGGTTTTTCTTTTTTTAACTCGACGATTGCTTTCCAGATCAGATCGCTGGCCATGGCACTGCCACCAGGACTGTCCACCCGCAAAATTACCAGATCAATGTTTTCATCTTCAGTGGCTGCTTCCAGTTCTTCAACAATAGTCTGGCTGCCGGCAATTTTACCCTGGAAGTTATCGAATCGGCTATCGCCTGGCATAATAACACCCGTGGCATAAATGACACTGATGGTTTTCTCGGTCTCCCCAATGTCCGGTCGGTCCAGAATATAATCGGCAAAAGCTGTGGTTTCATCGTCAGGAAAATGTTCTTCAATGACATCGTTGAAATACAAAGCCCGGTCGATTAGACCTTCACTTAAAGCCGTTTCAGCATCGAACATTCCTTTATTGATCCAATTTTCAACTTCGGCTGTGCTCACTTTCCGGCCATCAGCAAGCATTTGCACCAGTTTTTCGAACCTGTCGTCAACAATGCTGGAAATCATTTCACGGTTGGCGTCAGAGGCTTCACTGCGAGTCATTCTTTCGGGGGCGCTTTTGAATTTGCCCACATGTATGAAATCCGCTTCCATGCCCAGCTTATCGAGAGTGTCTTTCATGAAATCCAATTGTGCCGTAACCCCAAGAACCATCAAATTGGCTTCGGGTGACATATAGACTTCATCGGCCATGACAGCCAAAGCATATTCACGAGTACCGGCCCCGTCGAAATAAGCATAAACGGGTTTGTCATTTTCTTTAAATTCGGCGAGAACGTGACGAATTTCTTCAATTTTTGCCCAATCGCACCCCAGGCCGCCAAACTCCATGACCAGACCGGTAATGCGATCATCTTTAGCAGCTCGGTGGAGAGAAAAAATTACTTCAGACAAAGTAGTTTCGTCAGCTCCCCTAACTTGCCCGATGAAAGAATCGTCTCGCTCTTCAGGATAAGATCCTCCAACCTGCCAAATCAGCACCCCACCATCAATGGCAACAGCCTGATCCAATTGGGAGAAGGAATAAAACATCAGTCCCATACCACCGCCTACAAAAACGGCGATCACCAAAAAGACTATCCAGAACTTTTTCATCCTTGAACTCCCTGAGATTGACAGAATGCGGACAAGGCCATTGCGGCCCGATCAATTTTCCGAAACACCGGTATGCCCGATTCTTCGATCATGCGGCACATAGGGTCATACAACACTCCAGAATCGACCACAACAACGGCGGGTTTAGCAGAAGCCTGAATTATTTTGATCATTTTTGAGGGTTGAGAATTTTTTCCTAACAGGTTTTCCCTGTGAACCCCGTCTTTGGAGGCTGGCAGGTTATCTAAAGTGGGAGTGACCGGAACCGAAGCCAAAATGGCTAAATCTACAGAATCGCTGGCCAACATCTCCCCACAACTCCCTACGAACGCGTTGGTTCCGGTCATAGGAGTGCAGTCAATGGGATTGCTTCGATGAGCAAACGATGGCAGAATTTCGTCCAGAACTTTTTGAGAACGATCGTCAAAAGTGGCCAGCTCCAACCCCTGCAAACGATCCATTACCGTACTGCATTCAAAGCCGGCATTGCTAATAATGCCTACTTTTAGCCCAGCAAATTTTTTGTTTGCCAATAGCGTAAATGTTTTGATCAAATCTTCAAATTGATCCAGAGACTCGGCAACTGTCACCCCTGCTGACCTA
>JAAEOA010000353.1 GCA_024223715.1 bacterium
ACAGTCTCCGGTCTGCTCAATCATGACAGTGAGCCTGGATTTGACCATATCAACTTTGTTTTCCAAACGGCTGATGGCGAACTGAATGTTGCTTATCTGGATGGCGAGGGTACTCAAGTTAATTTTTCCCACACCATGAACTATGATGTGGCAGATTATGTCGGGGAAAATTCTGATGAAGTTCGCTTTGATATTCACTTCAAAAGCGACGGTACCTATTCCGATGTTGATTGTTTATTCAGTGGCGGCGGTGCCTGCACTGTAGATGACCTTCATGTTGTTTGTTCCAATGGCAATTATGACTACACGGAAGATTTTTCCAATGGTATGGGTGATTGGGTGTTAGCCTATCCGTTGGGAACGGGAGATTTTGCGCAAATATGGACGGGCTTGGAAGATATTGACCCCTGCCGTACAAACTATTCACCTCAGGTTGCTTTTATTGATGACGGCACTCAAGTGCCGGGTGTGGGGCCTTCTTATTGTCAGAATTGGTGTTATGGGCCTGGGGGGTACGTGGTTAACTATAACGGTGGAGCAGGTATTCAGACTAATCCAGATGCAGAACTGCATAATGCAATTGAAAGCCCTGTGGTTGCTTGGCCCGGTGAAAACACTAATGGCGCTCAGTTGGTTTTCGGTGTTTTCCGACACGAAGACCTGAGTCTTGATTCTCCGGGAATTTATTACACGTGGAGTATTCGGTCGGGATTTTCCGAAGAAGAAACACTTGCCGCTGAGTGGGTTTCTAGAGATATTTTTTATTATGGTGGTCCGGAATATACTCGCACCGGAGATATAATTTCTGATTTACTGACTCCTGGCCTGTCACATATTCAAGTCCAATTGGCTTGTGTGCAAATACTTGAGGTTTGGGGGTTTCCGGTTATTGACGGAACCCCAGCCCCCTATTTCGACAACGTCCGTCTAACCGCCTTCCCTGTCGATGGTCCTGCTATAGCCACTCGTGAAATTGACCTGGCCAACGATAATTGGCCTGAAGCGGGCGAGCTGAACATGGACAATCTCTCCTCAAACAATGTGCGCTTCGATGCCGCCACAAACAAAGGGGACGACATTGCCAACATTCCCGGCGATTCCCTGGTCTGTGAAGTCGTTCATCTCAGGTCAGGCGGAGTTCTGGTGGAGAACCGCCTGAACTACAGCATGAATCGCAATCCGGTCTTTGATTCGGTGCGTGATCCGGCCTGGGAAACCAATGGTTTTGTTGATGGACAACCGGTATTGGATGCCACAGGCAATCCCCTTGAGGGCAAATTTTCCTACGACTTGCCCGATAGTGGTTTCCTTTTTCCAGGCGATATCTTGCACTACTTTTTTTCGGCTACCGATGAAGTTAACAATGCAGATCCGCAAACAAACACCTTGCCTAAAGACATTTCTCAATTCGGACAGTTCAATTCCCCTGAAACCTACCCCGCATGTTTTCAGGTCCATGCTTTGCCAAGTATTCATTCTTCAGGAAGCCAACCTCCGATTTTATTCTGGAACGATTCTGGCGAACAGGCAGTACAGGACAAATGGCTGAGTTCCCTTCATCGCAGTGGTTTCTTCCAAGGGGACAAAATAGATATTTATTTTACCAATGGCGCCGACTCAGGTCTTGGAAATGGCTTAGGTGGGCGAGCAACACCTGAACTGCTGGCTGGGTACGAGACCATCCTTTATTCGTCCGAAAGCAGAAACCAGTTCACTCTTTCCGATGGTCAGGTAAACGGTCCGGGCAACGATGTCGGCTTGTTAAGCAACTGGCTGGAAACGAATAATGGTCAGTTATTTGCTACCGGTGATGGTCTGGCATCTGATTTGGCAACTTCCGGAGCTGCCTGTCAGAATTTTCTGCACACATACTTGAATCTCGAATTCCAGTCTTCCTACATCCACAATTTGATTCAAAACCAAAGCAACCCTCTGGTCATTACGGAATCTGGAAATTCCGTGTTTTCACCGCATATGACTTGGGTGGCAGTTGGTTCATGCGAAACCGTAAATTCTATCGATGCGGTGGAAGCTGGCTCAGGGGCCCAACGTCTGGCCCGATTTGCCTCTCCAGACGGTGTGGCTGCATACAGTTATTCGGCCGCAACCCTGAATGAAACAGAGGACTATCGGGTCATCTCATTTCCATATGATTTCGTTTCTGCTTTCCGAGATGTCAGCAGCCCTCATCCAGTTCCTGGAGTCTTCTCCAGTTCCCTGCTTTTTAGTGTTTTGCATTATTTTGGTTATTCCTCCAATTGTCCATTTTCTGACCTACCAGAGCCTGAAAAATTTCATGTCAGTAATTATCCAAACCCTTTCAATCCGAGTACAAAAATTCAATACAATATTCCTGAGCCGGGGCATGTGAGTTTGAAGGTCTATAACTTGAAAGGTGAATGGGTCAGAACTCTGGTGGACGAAAATCGTGAGGCTGGTATTGGGTTTAGTATTTGGGACGGAACAGATGAACAGGGTGCGCAGGTTTCTTCGGGGATTTATTTCTATGAAGTGCGAACCGCCGGTGAAGTAATAATTAATAAAATGGCTTTAGTAAAATAACAAAACGGGGGATGTCATGAAACGGTATGTTTCAATTGTTGGTCTGATGATATTTTTGAGTTGGTTCCAAAGTGCGGTAGCTCGAGATTTACCCGAACGGTCATTGGGTGCTGGTGGTGTTTTTCATGGAGGCAGTACGGAGCACTCCAAGTCAAGCCGGGACACGATCATTCTGATTGGCCCCTGGGGTTCCGGCGCCCAGGTTAATGGTCAGTTTCAAAACCCAAGTGGAGATCCAGACTGGAACGGCTGGACTCATTGGGATGTCACCCAGCCCACTGAAAATCATTTCCACCTCAGCGATTACAACTCTCCTCACGGTGCGGGCAACATGGCCATGTACTGTGGCGATGAAAGCATTCCCGCCTGCAACCAAGATGATGTTGAAGGTGGATATGGCAATTCCTGGAGCGATATTTTGCGCATCAGCTATAGGGTTGAAGATCCAGCTGAAGGTTGTGAAATAACAGTCTCTGGTCTGCTCAATCATGACAGTGGGCCTGGATACGACTATATCAACTTTGTTTTCCAAACGGCTGATGGGGGACTGAATGTTGGTTCTCTGGATGGCGAAGGCACTCA
>JAAEOA010000354.1 GCA_024223715.1 bacterium
CCACAGCCGGATCATTAGTCTGGCTCTAATGCTCATCTTCGCTCTTTCTTCAACCCTTGCTTTGGCCGGTTACGAACCGGATCCATCGGTCCCCCGTTCGGAAATTCCCGAGAAATACCAATGGAGTAAAACGGACCTTTACCCGAACATGCAAGCTTGGGAAGTAGAATTAGCTGCCTTGAATGAGGACATTCCCAAATTGAAACGATTCCAGGGTCGCCTGGGAGAATCTCCAGAAATCCTTCTGCAAGCCAATCAGGAAGTCTACTCTCTTGTAGACCGTTTTTCACGTTTACGCACTTATTCATCCGCTCTTTTCGATGTGGACATGGGCAATAGCGACTACCGCCAAATGAGCGGCAAAGTCAGTCTTCTGGGTCCCGTCTTTGGAGAAGCCACCAGTTGGATGGAACCTGAATTGCTTAGTATTGATAAGGCGACCATCATAGGCTGGATGGCAGAAAATAAAGAACTAGCTCAATTCGAATATGAATTCAGTGAATTATGGCGTCAGCAGGAACACACCCTCACCGCCCCTGAAGAACGCATTCTGGCCATGGGCGGAAGTCTTGGTGGAGTTCCTGGTGAAGTCAGCGAAACTCTGCTTTCGGTTGATGTGAAATTCGATAGCATTGTAGACGAGAATGGCGATACCATTCCCGTGACCCTCAGTGGCTGGTCGGGCTTGCGATCCAGCGAGGTTTACAATGTCCGGGCCCAGGCCACCCGGGTCTTTTTTGGTGGTTTACGCAAGTATGAAAACACTTTCGCCGCCCTTCTCGATGGTGTGGTTAAATCTCACATCCTGAATAAAGATGCCCGAGGCTATGACAGCTGTCTCGAAGCCTCTCTGAGCCCCGATAACATATCCACCGATGCCTACCGAATGCTGGTTTCCACGGTTCGTGAGAACCTTCCCCGGACCATGCATAAGTACATCGAGTTGCGACAAAAAGTTATGGATGTTGATGGTCCCATGACCTTCCCCAACCTGAACAACGCCATGATTCCCGGTCTGGATGTGGAATACACCTACGACGAAGGCCGTGAGCTTATAACCAAAGCCCTCAAGCCTCTGGGAAAAGAATACGTAGCTTATCTGAAAGAAGGAATGGACCCGGCCAACGGTTGGATCGATGTTTATCCCAACGCCAACAAACGCAGTGGAGCCTACAGCAATGGCAGCCTGGCCGCCGGCTTGCATCCCTACGTTTTACACAACTTCGACAACAGCCTCGATGCCGTTTCCACAACTGCCCATGAATTTGGCCACGCGTTGCACTCCGTGTATGCGTCCAAAACTCAGCCGCCCCAATACCGAGGCTACACAACCTTCCTGGCTGAAATTGCATCAACCTGTAACGAAGCCCTGTTGACCAACTACATGCTCGAAGAAGCCGATGATGTGGACACCAAACTCATGCTGCTTAATCAGCGCTTGGAAAGCCTGCGGACCACGCTGTTCCGTCAGACTTTGTTTGCCGATTTTGAACTGCGATTCCATGAACATGCCGAAGAAGGCAATCCTTTGACCGCCAGCTTCCTCAATGAGCTATACGGAAACATGATTGCTGAGTACTACGGTCCCGGTTTTAAACTGGGCCCTGACGATGAATGCGAATGGATCTTCATTCCCCACTTCTATTACAATTTTTACGTGTTCACTTATGCCACCGGTATTACCAGTGGTGTGGCACTGGCCGATCTGATTGAAGAAGATGGGAAAAAAGCAGCTGAACGATATCTGGAAAATATGCTTTCTGCCGGAAGCTCTGCCCCTCCGCTGGATATTCTGAGCAGTGCCGGAGTTGATCTGGAAAAGCCGGATCCAATCTTGGCAGCTATGGATATGTTCGAAAAGACTGTTAAAGAGTTTGATAAACTCTGGACCAAAAAATACGGTAATAAATAAGCAGCCATAGCTGAGCAAAAAGACAAGGGGCGCCGAATTGCCGGCGCCCCTTTTTTGTTCGTTGTGGGAAATTATTTGAGTAGGTTCAGCGCCGTTCCCGCCAATCCCCGAGACTGAATCTGCACCGAAGTGCTCATCTGATTGAGAATTTGCTGGCTAGCCATTCGAGATGCCTCAACCGCAATATCAGCATCGACAATTCGAGACTGGGCGGCATGTGTATTCTCGGCGGTTATCGCCAGACTGTGCTGAGCACTAACCAAACGGTTGCTGAAACCGCCAAACTCTGATCTTTTTGAACTGATCATGTCCAAAGCGGCATCGATATCGTCAAAAGCACTGCGGGCGGCACTGCCATCAGCCCCACTTACAGAGGTTGCATCCAGCCCCAGGCTGGTGGCATCCATGCTTTCCGAAAGATCAAGACTCAGAACATCGGGCGATCCATTGCTACTGGTACCAGTGGCAATGTCCATGCTTCCAGCTGACCCATCCAACAACTTGTTGCCATTGAATTCAGTTGAATCGGCAATGCGTGTCACTTCGGCCTTCAGACTGTCAAATTCAGCCTGAACAGCATCGCGTTGGCCGGAACTCAGCGTTCCGTTGGCCGCAGTCATCGCCAGTTCGCGCATGCGCAATAAATTGTCCGATGATTGATCCAAGGCACCATCGGCTACCTGGGTTAAGGAGAGGCCGTCATAGACGTTCTCCATGCCCTGTTCAAGCCCTTTGAGGGCTTCTCCCATCTGCTGGGCGATGGCCAGACCAGCTGCGTCATCGGCCGCACGGTTGATTCTCTTGCCACTACTCAGCTTTTCCATCGTCTTTTGCAGGTTATTTTGGTTCTTTTGCGAATTTCGCAAAGAAGACAACGTGCTTTGACTCGGTGAATTCACACGAAAGCTCATGTTAACAATCCTTTTGTGTCACCCGTAAATCCATTTGCGGACGGTGACGGCCCTACCCTGTGCCAGGGAGACCACCAACCTGAGACGAAGGTATTTTTCGCCTCATAAACCTGTTATCGGCAAGCCGAAGGAAAACTTGAGTAGTTTTTGAAAAAAAATTGGAAATAGCAAAAAAAAAGTAAAAAGGCACAAAAAAACCGGACACGATACACAAAATTGTATCAGACAGCCCGGATAGTACAAAATATTCCATTGCGGCGGTGAATTGGTAGGCCACCCAGGACTTGAACCTGGCACAACCTCCTTAAAAGGGAGATGCTCTACCTGATGAGCTAGTGGCCCACCGTAATCCGCAATCACGTTCCCGTGACGGACAGCAATATATGCCGAAGCAGGGGTGCTGTCAAAAAAACAATGCGTCCTTTTTTGAAAATATCTCAAATTGGTATTTAACGGGGCTCAGATGCAGTATTTAACCTTCAAATGAGCCCCAATTCACCAGAAAAAGGACTAAGTGGTTACGCCGGTTTCCGTCCAGATCATTTGTTCCCGGTCCTGGCCCACGCTGACCCCAACAATGAGGCAACCGAGCTCCGCTTCCAGGAATTCCAGATATTTTCGGGCCGCTGCAGGCAAATCAGTCAAACGTCTGCATTCTGTTGTGGGTTTCAACCACCCTTTGAATTCTTTGTAAACGGGACGACAGCGGGGCAGGATGTTTCCGTCGACAGGGTAAAACTCAAGAGGCTCGTCGTCCACTTCGTAACCAACAGCCACTTTAATGGTTTCCAGATCGTCGAGAACATCCAACTTGGTGATGATCGCACCAGTCAGACCGTTGATATCGGCTGAATAACGGGCAGCAACCATATCGAACCAGCCACAACGACGGGCCCGGCCGGTAGTGGCCCCGTATTCGCCCCCGGCTTCACGCAGTTCATTGCCTTGTTCTCCCAGAAGCTCGGTTGGGAACGGTCCATTACCAACCCTGGTTAGATAGGCTTTGAAAATACCATTAATTTCGCTGATGCTTCTTGGCGAGAGCGTGGAGCCGGTCATGGCCCCGCCAATGGTGCTGTTGCTGCTTGTAACGAATGGGTAGGTACCATGGTCAATATCCAGCAAAGTTCCCTGAGCGCCTTCCAAAAGCACTTTTTCGGTTCCCTGACGCACACCCTTCAGAGCCTCGTAAGGGTTCACAATCATTGGGGCGAGAAATTGGGCTAATACCACCAATTCTTCTGCCAGAACACGACTGGCCAAAGGCTCGGCATCGTAAGTGGTGCTGAGTACCTCGTTGGCCGACAAAATCATTTCGATGACTTTCCGTTCCAAATTTTCAGCAGGTAACTGCAGGTCCCCCATCCTCATGCCTGTGCGTTGGATTTTGTCCAAATAAGCCGGGCCAATACCCCGCCCGGTGGTGCCAATGCTTTTGCGTTTGCGTTTTTCTTCCTTGAGCTCGTCGAGGCGCTTGTGGTAGGGCATCAGCAGGGCTGCTGTGGAAGATATATAAATGCGGTCACGCACATCAATACCCTTTTGTTCCAGAGCCAGGATTTCATCCCGTAAGCTCCAGGGGTCAATGACCATGCCACCACCGAGTAAGCACTTAACACCATCGTGAAGTGCCCCGGATGGGACCAAATGCAGAACGTGTTTATCTGGACCAATATGAATTGTATGTCCAGCGTTGGCTCCACCCTGATATCGCAACACCCAATCGACGTCACGGCTGAGGGTATCGACAATTTTTCCTTTGCCTTCATCGCCCCATTGTCCACCAATGACTACTCTGTTTTCCACTTTACTCTCCATCGTTTGCATTGGCGCTGGAACCGAAACCCGATTCAGATTCAGGTCAGGTTCAATCTGAGGCGCCATTGCGATAATTCCGGCCAAAAAAAAACCCGATGGCCGGGACGAGATCTTAGCCACAGTATCGCTCGGACCTTAATTCCCGTCAAACATTGCTTTCAAAGCATCCCAGGTTTTTTCATCCACAAGGTCGGCCGAACCACAGTTGTCCACCACTCCCGGGTTACCGGATTGTTCTTCTACATTACCATCGGCCTGCCCGTCACCGTCACTGTCGCCCACTTCGACACCGTTCAAACAACTGTCGCCGTCGGAATTTAATTGGGCCAAATTGGAGTCCCAGACCCGGCCGTTTTCAAGGAAATCGATTCCAAAGGGATTAAGTTCAGCGTCTCCTGGGGAAGGGGATTCCTGAGTGTGACACGCCAGACAAAGATTAGGTGAGGCCAATGGAAGCTGAAGCATGTCCAAGTCTGTCGCAAAAGAAGATGAACCGGAAAACAAAAGGCACAAAACACCAAAGCCTGCGGTGGTGTACCGCAGGAGGCGCTGGGACCATGGGGATTGTTTTCTCGTCATGCGTTCACCAGTGTCTATTGCGAAACCTTTCAGGCCTGATTATTTCAAAGGCCGATCATTATACTCTGCCAGAGGCTCAGCCGTCAAATCACCATAAGCGGCAACCCTTTAAAACTATTCCTCAGGCTCATAAGCTTCAATTAGAGCTTCAACCCAGGCGTGCATTTCTTCTCTTCCCTGTTTTTTTACTGAGGAAGTCGGGAAAAAAGGAATTTCAGCACTCAAACCCAAGGTTTGAATGATTTCCTGATAATGCTCAGGCCGTGAATTGGTTCCAATTTTATCAATTTTTGTCGCTGCAATGGCATATGGATGCCCTGACTCAATAACCAATTGTGAAAACTCCAAATCTTCCTTTGTTGGCTTATGCCGGGAATCCATCAAATGAAATACAGCCAGAGGCCTTTCGTGGTCCCGAAGGAACTTTTTAAAGAGTTCCTTCCACTGAGCTCGCATGACTTTGCTTACCTTGGCGAACCCATAACCTGGCAAATCCACCAGATAATACCGTTCTTCAACCAGAAAATAATTTAAAAGTCTGGTTTTCCCAGGTTTGCCGCTGGTTTTTGCAATTTTATTTCGATCCAGGAAGTGATTAATGAGAGATGACTTCCCACAATTACTTCGCCCGATAAAAGCAAACTCCGGCAAAATGAGCTCGGGCCTGCCCTTCAGGTCGGGGCTACTGGTGATGAACTTGACCTCCATGAGCCCTACTTTCTCTTACCAGTGGTTTTGGTTTTTGCTCTGCTTTTTGTTATTGGGGCTTTTTTTCTGGTCCTCGGTTTTACAAGAGCCAAGTCCAGAACCTGAGCCATGTCACCAACCAAATGTACATTCAGTTTGTCTCTTACCTCGGGAGCCAACTCATTAAAATCCCGTTCATTATCCGCAGGGATGATGAGATGTTTGCTCCCGGCACGCAAAGCGGCCACAGCTTTTTCAGGAAGACCGCCAATGGGCAATACTTTGCCTCGCAAGGTAACTTCCCCGGTCATGGCCACATCAGTTCGCACGGGCACACCCTGCAAAAGGGAAATCATGGCCGTGGCCATGGCAATGCCAGCACTGGGACCATCTTTGGGTATGGCGCCTTCGGGAATATGAATGTGAATCTGGTTTTCCTTGAACCACTCCCCAGACATTTCGCGACACCAGCCTCTGGAATAACTCAGAGCCGTCTCTGCCGACTCTTTCATGACTTCTTTCAAATTACCCGTAATTGTAACTTTTCCGGTTCCAGGCACGGAAGCTACTTCCACTTCCAGAATCTCACCACCAGCCATGGTCCAGGCCAAGCCAATTACCACACCGATTTCGGGTTTCCTATCTACCTGGCGACGCCTGTATTTAGCAGACCCAAGGTAACTTTCCACCGTTTTACCAGTTACCGCCAAGGGGAAACGTCCGGTTTCGCTTTTCTTTTTGGCCACTTTTCGGCAAATTCCCGCAATTTCACGCTCCAGATTCCGAACCCCGGATTCCCGCGTGTAATGGTCGATGATTTCCTGGAAGGCTGTTTTTTTGAAGCCGCCCTTCCATTGGTCCACACCGTTGCGTTTCATTTGGCGGGGTGCCAGAAACTTGCGGGCAATGACCATTTTTTCGTGTTCCAGATATCCCGGAATACGGATGATCTCCATGCGGTCCTCAAGGGCCGGCGGAATTGTGTGCAAACTGTTGGCTGTGGTAATGAACATGACATTGCTCAGATCAAATTCCACTTCCAGATAATGATCGCTAAAGCTTCCGTTCTGCTCCGGGTCCAGGACTTCCAGCAGAGCCGAAGCCGGGTCACCTCGGAAATCATTGCCCATTTTGTCGATTTCATCCAAAAGGAAAACCGGGTTTCGGGTACCGGCTTTGCGCAGGGATTCAATAATGCGCCCCGGTTTGCTACCAATGTAGGTGCGCCGGTGACCTCGAATTTCCGCTTCATCGCGTACACCACCAAGGCTGATGCGTACAAACTCGCGGTTCATGCTTTCGGCAATGCTACGACCCAAGCTGGTTTTACCCACACCCGGAGGCCCCACCAGACACAAAATAGTTCCTTGCATTTTTTTTGTCATTTTAAAGACAGCCAAAAATTCCAGAATTCGCTCTTTTACTTTTTCCAGTCCGAAATGATCGGCATCCAGACGCTTTCTAACTTTTTTGGTATCGAGGCGGTCCTTACTTTTTTTGCTCCAGGGTAGGGCGAGCAAAGTATCCAGATAATTCCTCACCACAGCCGCTTCGGGACTCATGGGAGGCATTCTATCCAAACGTGACATTTCGCGTTTGGCAATATCCACTGCCTCGTCGCTCATGGAACTCTGCTCCACGCGCTTGGCGTAATCTTCAATTTCAGAATCATCGTCGCCAGAATAACCAAGCTCTTTTCGGATGGCCCGCAACTGTTCGTTCAGGTAGAAATCGCGCTGGTTCTTTTGAACCTGACTTTGAACTTCATGGTCAATGCGCTGTTCAATTTCTAGGATATCGAGTTCGTCGGCCAGAACCTGATTGATCTGTCGCAAACGCCGTTGCAGGCTGGGTTGTCCGAGCAACTCCTGCTTAACGGGCATTTTCCCAACAATGTAGGCGCTGATTGAATCTGCCATACGGCCAATTTCATCCATGTTCAGAACCGACAGCAGAACTTCATCGGGCAAACGTTTGTTCAGACGGACATATTCCTTAAACCGTTGCTTTATGGATCGGCCCAGGGCTTCTGTTTCAGTATTGGTTGTCAAATCTTCAACAACAGGTTCGACAATAGCCCGGTGATATAAATCACCGGCAATAACTTCGTAAGCGCTGACGCGAGCGACACCTTCAACAAGAATTTTCAAAGTATCATCCGGTGTGCGAATGATTTGCAAAACCTTAACCACGGTGCTGGCTGCATAAATTTCTTCGGGACCCGGATCCTCATTCTCGGCTTCCATTTGCGCAGCCACACACAGATATTTTTCCTGCTCCATGGCTGCCTCCACAGCGGCAATGGAACGAGGTCGGCCCACCAGAAGTGGAGTTACCATATAAGGAAAAACAACAACATCGCGCAGGGGCAACAGAGGCAAACTACCTGGTAAAAGAAGGTCTTCTCCATCGCGTTCAACTATAAAATCCGTGGTGCTCATGCCACTCCTTGAAATTGACTTGTTTTCAAAAATTGGGCGGACATCCTGCTGGAAGTCCGCCTCGCCATGTTTTCGCAGCTTGCGCCAAAGCCTGAATTTTACCACCTCATTAACGGGGTGGGTTCTCTCAGGCTTCTTTTATTTCATCTCCAGAATCTCCGGAAATAATATCCGGCTCCTGGCCATCTTCAACTGTTTCACGGGAGACAATAACTTCCCGGGCATCTTCAAGAGAAGGCACCTTGAACATGGTTTCCCGCATAATGCCTTCAAGAATGGAACGCAAACCACGGGCACCTGTTTTCCTGTCCACAGCTAAATCAGCAATGGCTTCCAGAGCGCCCGCTTCGAAGGTAAGTTTCACATCTTCCATATCCATCAATTTTTGATACTGACGAGTAAGGGCATTGCGAGGTTCCTGCAGAATTCGAACCATGGCATCACGATCCAGTTCATGCATATGAGTGACAACGGGCAACCGTCCAATCAGCTCAGGAATTAAGCCAAATTTCATAAGGTCCTGGCTTTCCACTAACCCCAGAAATTCTTCCCGTTCTTCACTGATATTAAATTCTTCGGTGCGACCAAAACCAAGGACATTTCGTCCCACACGCCGCTCAACGATTTTCTCCAGCCCCTGGAATGCACCACCACAAATAAACAGGATGTTCTTGGTATTAACTTCCAAATATTTTTGCTGGGGATGCTTGCGTCCACCTTGAGGAGGGACATTGGCCACCGTTCCTTCAAGGATTTTCAAAAGGGCCTGCTGAACGCCTTCACCGGAGACATCCCGGGTAATGGATGGGTTGCCACTTTTACGACCGATTTTATCGATCTCATCGACATAGACAATACCCTGTTCAGCCGCCTGAATATTGTAGTCAGCAGCTTGCAGCAGACGAACCAGAATGTTTTCCACATCTTCGCCCACATAACCGGCTTCGGTAAGTGCTGTGGCATCGGCAATGGCAAAAGGCACGTTGAGGAAACGGGCCAGAGTTTGTGCCATAAGGGTTTTTCCGGTACCAGTATTACCCAATAGGAGGATATTGCTCTTATCAATTTCAACGCCATCGTTGGTGGATTTCTGATGAATGCGTTTGTAGTGGTTATAAACAGCAACCGCAAGACTGACCTTAGCTTCATTCTGACTGATGACATATTCATCAAGGAAGTCGAGAATTTCCTGAGGCTTGGGGAAGGTCGGCGGGGCCAGGGTGGCTTCCTCCAGCAACTCCCCTTCAAGGATGTCATTACAGAGTTTAATGCATTCACTGCAAATATAGACGCTCGAAGGCCCAGCAACCAACTTGGCAACTTCATCTTGCCCACGGGCACAAAAAGAGCACTTAATCATCTGGGGACTGCCGTTTTGACGACGCTTCATATTTCCTCCGGTTGGTGGTTCTGGCGAGCAAGACAGCCAACCAGAACCCAAACACCTGTCAGGGAAATCAGTTCCCCCGAGACAATCTATTTCTTCTTATCGTCTTCTTTTTTTCCTTCAATATTTTCCACTTCGGTACGGCTTTTGATGACTTTGTCAACCAGTCCGTATTCGCAAGCTTCTTCAGCAGACATAAAAAAGTCACGATCACTGTCTACGGAAATTTTTTCGTGAGCCTGGCCTGAATGCAGAGCAAGAATATCGTAGAGCTTGTCCCTGATTTTCAGAATTTCCTTGGTGTAGATTTCCAACATGCTGGCTTGGCCCTGACTACCACCAAGGGGTTGGTGAATCATGACTCGGGAGTTAACCAGAGCCGAGCGTTTGCCCGCAGCACCAGCAGCCAAGAGCACAGCTCCCATGCTGGCTGCCTGTCCCATGCAAATGGTAACTACATCATTGGAAATGTACTGAATAGTATCGTAGATCGCAAGACCGGCGGTGACACTGCCACCAGGGCTGTTGATATACAGGTAGATGTCCCTTTCGGGGTCTTCGGCCTGCAGAAACAGCAATTGAGCAATGATCAGGTTGGCGATGTTATCGTCAACCGGTGTGCCCAGAAAGATGATGCGATCTTTCAGCAGACGTGAATAAATATCAAAAGCCCGTTCTCCATGACTGGACTGATCGACTACCATAGGTACCAGCATTATTTCTCCTTTTCTCCAAAGATATCCGTATCGGTGGGCACTGTTTCAACAGTAGCCCGAGAAAGCAGGAAATCGTAAGTGCGACGTTCCATCAGGTCAAATTCAAGACGCTGCTTTTCATCACCACTGTTAACAAATTCCCTGTATCGGTCAACCTCGAAACCATTTTCACCGGCGATTTGTTCGATTCGTTCATCGACATCTTCATCGGTAACCTTGATATCTTCTTGTGAACGGATGTTTTCAAGGAGCAACATGCCCTTTAAGGCCTTTTCCGCGTGGGGTTTACCCAGTTCACGGTATTCGGCATCTTCTTCGTCAGTATTGGGACGGCCGTTCTGCAGGTTCCGGCGGTGCAATTCTTCAACACCACTGTCGAGGTAATTGCTGACCATGCTGGGCGGTAAATCCACTTCATTGACATCACAAATAGCATCGAGGATTTGTCGGTCCAGTTCCTGTTCCACCCTGCGTTCGCCTTCTTTTTTCAGATCGGAGCGGACTTCAGTACTCAATTCCTCAAGTGTTTTTCCTTCAGCAACCTGACCGGCCAATTCGTCGTTCAATTCGGGTACCACTTTGGCTGCCACTTCTTTGGCCACACAAAGGAAGGCCACAGCCTGACCTTTAAGCTTTTCATTGGGATGTTCGTCCGGATAGGTGACAGCGATTTCTTTTTCTTCTCCGGCACTCATACCCAAAAGACCCTCATTAAAGGCTTCCAGATTGCCATCGGCACCAATGATTAAGCGTTGGTCTTCTATACGTTTGCCACCGTCTGGTTCACCATCCCAAGCCTGAGGAATTAAATCCAAAAGAATCTGATCATCTTTTTCGGCAGCTCGATCTACTTTTTCGTAGGTGGCCTTGCTTTCCTGAAGGCGTTCCAGGACATCCTGAACATCTTTATCTTCCACTTGAACTTCCCGTTTTTTAACAGAAATGTTCTCGTAGTCTTTGGCCTCAACTTCAGGGCGAACTTCAACGACCAGATCAAAGGTCATTGGGTCACCATCTTCGAATTTAAAATTTTCCAGGGCAGGATCAGTCAAAGGCTGGAGTTTGTTTTCCAAAAGGCCCATCATCCATGCCTGGCGAATAATTTCTTCGGTGGCTTCCATTCGGATCATATCGCCAAGTTCACGCTCGACCATGGCCCGCGGAGTGTGCCCCTTGCGGAAACCGGGTTTCTGGTGACTCTTGGCCGCTTTTTTCAATCGGCCGGCATATTCCTTGTCGAACAAGGTGCGATCAACTTCAATTTTGACCACACGCTTCCAGGATTCGGGAGCTTCCAGGGTGGTTTGTATGGGGCCTTGAACGGCTTTTTTGTCGCCAGCCTTGATTTCTTCGGACATGAGAATGGATCCTCACTTTGGTCAAGAGTCAGGAAGCGGGAAAGGCCCAGCTTCCAAAAAAAAATTGGTGCGAGAGGGGGGACTCGAACCCCCACGGGTTTCCCCACAGGAACCTAAATCCTGCGCGTCTACCAGTTCCGCCACTCTCGCAAGAAGCAAGCTAGTTTGAAAATGTCAGGAGTCCTGACAGGGCGCTAATATAGTCTCCCTTAAAAACACGGTCAAGGTGCCAAATATCCACAAAATCCACCATTTACTGGATTTTTCGATAGATGGTGCGTGATGCGATGCCAAGAATACGTGCCGCAGTCTCTTTATCGCCTTGAGTGCTTTCCAGTGTTGCTTCAATTAAGGCCATTTCTGCATCTTTAAGGGTGGTGCCAACTGGAAGGGACAGAGCGTCCAGCCTTTGACGTCCTTCGACGACATTTTTTGGCAGATTTTGTTCATCCACAAAATCACCGCGGCACATGACCACTGCTCTTTCCATGGCGTTTTCCAGCTCTCGAACATTGCCTGGCCACGAATAACGACCCAGAACATCGGTGGCGGCTTTGGTGAAGCCGGAAATGTTCTTTTTATTACGCTCGTTGTATTTTTGCAGGAAGAAATTGGCAAGCAGAATAACATCACCCCCACGGGCACGCAGTGGTGGTAATTCGAGGTTAATCACATTCAGGCGATAAAACAAATCTTCCCTGAAGCTTCCCAATTCCACAAGATGTTCCAGATCTGCGTTGGTGGCAGCAATGATACGTACGTCGACATTTAAAGGCACACTGCTGCCAAGGCGCTCGACAACCCCTTCCTGCAGAACCCGAAGCAGCTTGACCTGCGTGGTCATGGACATTTCGCCCACTTCATCCAAAAACAAAGTGCCTCCGTCGGCCACTTCAAAACGCCCCTTGCGCTGGCCCACAGCTCCGGTAAAAGCACCAGGTTCGTAACCAAAAAGCTCGGCTTCGAGCAAATTATCGGGTAAGGCAGCACAGCTGACACGCACCATGGCTTTTGTTGAACGATCACTGAGACGATGCAGTGCAGAAGCAAAAACCTCTTTTCCGGTTCCACTTTCACCCGTTAGTAAAACTGTTGCCGTGCTGGGAGCTACCTGAGATGCAGTGTCGAGAGCAATTTGCATCGGCCTGCTATTGCCAATGATGTCGTTCATACCCTGAATTTTTTCCAACTGCTGGCGTAATTTCTGGTTCTCCGCTTTCAGCTGTTGTTTTTCGAGGGCCTTGCCAACCACATTTAGGGTCGTTGTCGTGCTGAAAGGCTTCTCAATAAAATCATACGCGCCATTTTTAATGGCTCCAACAGCTGCTTCTATGGTTCCATGGCCTGTAATAATGACAAATTCAGTAAATGGAGAAATGACCTGGGCGGCCTTTAGTAAATCCAACCCTCCCATTTTGGGCATCTGCAGATCAGACAGAACAAGGTGAACTTCATTCTGTCTTAAGGTGGCCAGACCTTCTTCGCCATTGGAGGCCGTAAGGACATGATATCCATTGCGTCCCAATAGCTTACTAAGCGCGCGGCCAAGCTCTATTTCATCGTCGACAACTAGAATTGTCGCCTTTGCTTCGTCGGGTCCGGGAGGCACAGATCTTTTGGAACCAGTATTCTCAAGATTTGATCGGCCCTCAGTGGGGTCTGCCATTTTCCACACTCCAGGATAAGCAGAGAGGTTTACTTTTTAGACATAATGTCAGTAGCCTGTCTATTTGTCAATGGCAGTGAAAGGACAAATCTAAAGAAAGGCCATTTTAGGTCGATGTAATAAGGATAAGGACGCCAGAAAAGATTAAATTACCAGGGGATTCTTCACTTGAAAAAATCACGATCAAGATTTCCAACCGAAGAAACAAAAGGTGGCTCAGGAGTTTTACTTTCGGTCTACATCCTCATGGCCCTAGTTCTATTTGGGCTATTGTTTCAATTCCAACAAGTTATCGAACAATCACGGACTCAGGTATCGCACCAGCTTGAAACGGCGGCTCAACAGTCGAAGCTGGATTTGTCCAAAACCATCTCTTCCATGGAGAAAATTGCCCAGGCTTTGTCCGCACAATACTCCGTCAACTCCCTGCAAAGTACTGAAGAAGCGGCTCATCGTATTCTTTTGTCGAATCTTAAAATATTCATGGTGCAGTACTCTCCCAGTTGCAAGAAATCTACCGTGGCCCTGGGAACGGGACACCTGACTTCGCTTCAGCAGGGTGCCAACAATTCTTACCTTTTGGACAGCGAAACCAAATTAACTTTCCATCAACAAATAAGCCTTGGGACAAAGTGGAGTATTGATGATGATTACCTTGTTTTAACCCAATCGATTAAAGGTCTAAAACCAGAATTGGGTGCCATAATCTTTGAATTTTCAATCTCACAATTGTTACACTCAGATATCCATGAATTTAAAAATAAGGAAAAGTTTCAAACCTGGTGGCTCATTCCACTGGAGGAAACTAACTACCTTGCGGCTTCTTCACTGGAACCAAACAGACACCTCGAGAACCTCTTGGTCTCCAACATATATAATGGCCAATCTGGAATATTTGAAACGGCATGCCCCATCCACAAAAACCACAATTCCATGACCGCCTTAAGCCCAATTAAAATTGGCAATCACAACATTGGGATTCTGGCCACAACGGAATCAGGGCAAATATCTGCGCAAGTAAAAATTCTTGTCTATAAAATGACCGGATATTTTGTAGGGCTTATGGGTTTGGCCGTTCTCGCAATCCGGTTAAATTCTCAACAGAGAAAGACAGCACTTCAGAAACTTGCCGATGAACAATCAGTCATTGAAGGCCTTTTCTTTGGAATTGACGACCTGGTATTCCAACAGAATCTTGACGGCCAATATACTGACTGCAACCAGAGTTTTGCTGATTTTTTCGGACAAATCCCTCAAAAAATCAAAGGCCAAACAGATAAACAAATCGGAATTCCAAAAGATCAATCTCCCATATCGTCCAATGACCGGATCTTCCTTCGCCGAGGTCGCAGTTTGGCTAGCGAAATCTGGCTGGATGGACCCAATGGAAGTCCGGAATTGGTAGATCTGCACAAGCACCCTTTGCAGCATATTGATGGAAAAGTTTACGCAGTTATGGGTATTGGTCGGATCAAAACAACTCAATGGCGGTCCGAAAAAGATCTTTTGGAATTGAAAGAAGAGTTGGAATTGGCCAACTCCAACATGGAAGAAGCCCTCAATAGAGCCAATGATTCTTCAAATGAAGCTGCCAATGCCAACAAAGCAAAAAGTGAATTTCTGGCAAATATGAGTCATGAAATCCGCACCCCCCTTGGGGCAATCATTGGCTTCACAGATTTGTTATCTCAAATTAATAGCACACCACAACAGTTGCAGTATTTGACCAAACTGGACAACGCTTCTCACAGCTTGCTGAACATTATTAATGACATTTTGGACTTCTCAAAAATTGAAGCGGGAAAAATGACATTTGAAGTGATTCCCTTTCATCTGGGACAAGTCATTTCTCAGGTTTCAGATATGTTCAGCGAAAGAGTCATGGCCAGAAATTTATTTTTTACAAACAAACGGGAACAAGTACCTGAGTTGCTCATTGGTGACCCCACTCGCTTGCGTCAGATTTTAGTAAATCTTTTGGGTAACGCACTAAAATTCACCAAAAAAGGGGGCATTTCGCTAAAAGTTACTGGAGGGGAAAAAATGGGCAACCAAACTTTCCTGATATTTTCAGTAACCGATACTGGAATCGGTATTTCTCCAGACTGTTTGGATGAACTGTTTTCTTCCTTCTCTCAGGCTGACACCTCGACCACCAGACAATTTGGAGGAACTGGTTTGGGTTTGAGCATTTGCCAGCAACTGACCGAACTTATGGGAGGAAACATCTGGGTCCAGAGCAAACTTGGCGAAGGCACAACTTTTCACTTTACCTTGCCTTTTGAAGAAATGGCCGAAGATGCTGCTAATGAATTTTTGGAAAAAATGTTTGAAAAAGAAGACAATGGAATGACCAATCCCGGCCTACCTCTTGAAGACATCAGCCTCTTGCTGGTGGACGACAACGAAATCAATCGGGAAGTTATTGGCGAAATTCTGCGACAGAGAGGCGCCCGGATTACTCTGGCAGAAAACGGAAAAGAGGGAGCTGACAAAGCGCTCAACAGTCCTTTCCATTTAGTCTTAATGGATATGCAAATGCCAATCATGGATGGTCCCTCTGCGACGCGCTTGATTCGTGAGGAAATTTCTTCTGAGCAATTACCAATTCTGGCCCTGACGGCCAACGCTCAGGCCCAGGACCAAAAGGTCTGTATTGAAGCTGGAATGAATGACTTTTTGGCCAAACCCGTGGAGCCCACTGAGCTGGTGGACAAGGTACTGGCCCACATTGACCATGAATTGAATATCGAGTTCGGTGACATGAACGATGAAGAAACTTCGTATGATCTTGTCAGTGAAACATCGATAAAACCTCCTGCCTCTTATGACTCTGTCGATATCCATGGTCTCAATTTTGACGATGTATTTAAAAGATTGAGCTACAAAAAGAAACTGTTTGATAAGTTGGTCAGAATGTTTGTTAACCAACACGGCAATGATATCGAACTCATTAATAAAACCTTGGCTATTGGAGACAAGGATCAAGCCATACATCTGTGCCATACTCTCAAAGGAACAGCCGGTAATTTGTCTGTCGAAATTGTGACCTCATTAGCTGCTGACCTGGAAACCCAGTGCCGGGAAAATGGCCGTCTTCCAGAAACTGTTGCTCCGGAACTGAAAAACTCCATGCAAATGGTTGTTGCCTCCATGAAGACTTATTTGGCTGGTATTGATAGTTTAGTCAAAAACGAACCACCTTCGTCACCAACCATCCCACCTGAGGAATTGAATACCAGGCTCAAGTCGCTGTGTGATCTTGTCGATGAAGGAGATGTGCAGGTTGAGGACATTTTTGAGGAATTACGCCCGGAACTTGAATCTCACTTCCCGGGTGAAAAACTTGAAGCCATTAGCACTGCTCTTATGGTCTTTGATTTTACTGTAGCCAGTTCAATTCTGGCGAAATTATCGGCTGATTTTGATAATGAACTGAAAATCACAAACAATTGAGGACACTTTGAGAAACAAGATTGAAATGGAAACCATCCTTATTGTTGATGACGAACCGGCCAACATTAAAGCCCTGGCCAATGCCCTGGGCGGAAACTACAAAATTCTGGCCGCCACAAGTGGCGAACAAGCCATGAATGTTGCCTTTGCCAAAGCCGAAAGTCTGGACCTTATTCTGATGGACATTTTGATGCCGGGCATCAGTGGCCTGGATGTCACTGCCCGCTTGCGCTCCTACCCTGAAACCAGTGAAATTCCCGTGATTTTTATTACGGCTAAAACTGATGTGGAGGAAGAAGCCCAAGGCCTGGATATGGGTGCGGTGGACTACATCCGCAAGCCATTTCATCCGGTCATTGTTAAAGCCAGAGTGCGTACTCAACTGGAATTAAAAAAGCACAAAGATCATTTGGATGAAATGGTCACACTGAGAACTGAAGAACTGGTTCAAACCCGGGAAGACATCGTGATGCGCCTTGCCAAGGCTGCCGAAACACGCGATAACGAAACGGGCATGCACCTTATTAGACTCAGCCATTTGTGTTCACTGCTGGGAAAAGTTTTGGGTATGTCAACATCACAATGCCAGACACTGGCCACCGCCAGTTTAATGCATGACATTGGAAAAATCGGTATTCCCGATGATGTTCTATTAAAACCGGGACCTCACACATCGGAAGAGCGGGAAATCATGCAAACCCATACCACTCTCGGTGGCGAAGTTTTAGCCAACGGTGACAATGAGTTGATGACTATGGCTTACGATATTGCCATGTCGCACCATGAACGATGGGATGGAACAGGCTATCCCAATGGTCTGGTCGCTGAGGAAATCCCCTTGGAAGGCCGAATCACATCCGTGTGTGATGTTTTTGATGCACTAACCACAAGAAGGCCCTACAAAAAAGCGTGGACTGTGGAAGAGGCCGTGGACTTTTTAAAGGAGAATAGCGGTACAATGTTTGAGCCACGCCTAGTGGATCTTTTTGTTGAGAACCTGGATGAAGTGCAAAACATTCTCCAGGAATTCAAAGATGTGGCCGAAGAAGAAATGGAACTTTCTCCAGCCTGATTTTTAGCCAGGAATTCCGCCAGGGAAAATCTTACCAAAGAGCCCGCGCTCATGGGCTGAGGATAAAAGTGATTCCCGAAAATCGGGATGTGCAATGCTGATTAGAGCCTCTGCCCTTTGCCTTACATTTCGACCCAGCAAATGGGCCACCCCATACTCAGTAACTACCACATGAACATCGGCCCGGGTGATGACCACACCTGCCCCTTGATCCAGATTTGGTGAGATCCGGGAGAGGTGTCCGTCGCTGGTGGTTGAAGGAAGCGCAATGATGGGCAGGCCTCCTTTGCTCATGGCAGCCCCACGCATAAAATCTGCCTGACCGCCAAACCCACTATAAATGGTTTCTCCTATGGAGTCAGAACAAACCTGCCCCGTCAAATCCACCTGAATGGCACTGTTGACCGCGACCATATTTTCATTACGGGCAATGTTTACCGGGTGATTGACATAATCAGTCGGGTGGAATTCGACCAGAGCGTTGTCGTGGGCAAAATCATAGACTTCGCGAGTGCCCATAATAAAACCTGCAACCACTTTTCCCGGATGAAAGTTCTTTTTTTCGCCGGTGACAATGCCACCGGCGACTAGGTGAGGCAATGCTTCGGTGAACATTTCAGTATGCACACCGAGGTCCCGCCGGTCATCGAGAAAATGCAAAACAGCATTGGGTATTGACCCAAGGCCCAGTTGCAAACAAGCTTCATTTTCGATTAACGAGGCAACGTTGCGGCCAATATTTTTTTCAACCTCAGAAGGAGCTTGAGGCCTGAACTCATCAAGATCTCGATCCACTTCAACAAAAGCATCAACTTTCGAGACATGAATGAAACTATCACCCAGGGTTCTGGGCATTTGACGATTCACCTCGGCAACAATTTTTTTAGCAGACAAAGCCGCAGGTTTTGTAACCCCTACTTCAATGCCAAAACTACAGAACCCATGTTCATCGGGAGGACTCAGAATAACCAGGGCATGGTCTAGGGCAACTACTCCCCGTTTGAACATGCGTGCCATTTCGTGCAAATGAACGGGTATGTAATCGACGCGGCCTTCGTTCACTGCTTCACGCAGATTACTTCCGACAAAACACGCGTTGCAGCGAAAATGCCCTTTCATGTCAGGTGCAACATATGGAGCATCGCCAAGAGTCAAATGGTGGATAACCATAACATTTTTTAGTTCATCTGCTCGTTGAGTCATTGCAGTTATCAGATCATGGGGTGCGGCACATCCGGAGCCCAGATAGACGTTGTCTCCGGATTTGATGCCCCGAACCGCTTCGGAGGCACTCACTAATTTTGATCGGTAATTCTGCATCCAATTCACTGGGAACCCCCTGTCATCAAGTCTTCAAAGGGAACCCATGAACCATCAAGATTTTCCGCAAGGCGGGCGTTGGTTATTTTCCCGCCCATAATATTAATACCACTGGCAAGATATGGCTCCCTTTCCAATGCATCGGGTAAATCGCCCTGGCTGATGGCTGAAATGTACGGAAGTGTTTCATTGGAAAGGGCATAAGTGGCCGACCGAGCAACCAGGCTGGTCAGGTTGGGCACACAATAATGAACAATTCCATCGATGACATATGTGGGGTCACTCAAACGAGTGGGTCGACTGGTCTCAAAACAACCGCCCTGGTCCACGCTGATATCAATGATGAGGCTGTTTTCCCGCAGTCCGCCAATCATTTCCTTGGTGACCAAATGAGGCGTTTTGGCCCCGGGAATGAGGACTGCTCCTACCACAACATCGGCATAAGAAAGCACTTTTCGTAAAGTTGCCTCGTTGGCCCGGAAGGTTGTCACCTGGCCCGGGAAGGCCCAGTCAATTTCACTTATGCGATCATGGCTGGTATCCAACAGGGTCACTCGGGCCCCCACTCCAACACAGGCACGAACGGCATTACGTCCAACAGTGCCAGCTCCAATAATCACAACTTCGGCCGGAGGCACCGCCGGGGCGCCGCCCAAAAGAATGCCAAGTCCGCCATGGTCGGTTTGCAGATATCGGGAAGCAATCTGCGGCACCATTCGGCCAGCAATTTGGGATAATGGCCGCAAAACCGGGTGCAAGCCCTGGGCATCCGTTATTGTGGCAAAATCTATAACTGTGCACTGTCGAGCCAGAAACAGATCCACTAATTCAGAATCGGCAACCGCCAGATTCATGATGCCAACAATTGTTTGCTTCTCCCTGATGAGATCATATTCAACGGGAGCCGGTGCATTCATTTTTATGATAGTCTCGGCGCGACCATAGACTTCATCGATATTGTGAACAATACGAGCGCCAGCCTCTTCGTATTGGCGGTCACTAAATCCGCTTCCCATTCCCGCCTTGCGTTCCACCAGGACGGTACGGCCACGGGCCACCAAATTAGCAACCGCCCGTGGGGGCAATCCAACCCGACGTTCATCGATGGTACGGGATCGTGGAATTCCAACAATCATTGCTCAGCCTTTCACTTTTTATCAAAGCGACCGCCTCCCGAAAAAGGGGAGCCGGTCGCTTTTTCCGAGTACGATGAAGGAGTTTTGAACTCCGCTATCGAGGGAAACTATTCCCCATTTTTCACAAATTCAAAACCTCGCATGAACGCAGTCATATTCATGTCAATAAGACTACGTTTTTTGATGACCGCTTTAAGCGTATCCATGGCGAAGTCTGCGTCAAAAGCTTCGGTGGCAGCACAAAGGGCTCCAAGAACCACCACGTTGGCAACCTTGGGTGTGCCCACTTCATCAGCAATATCACTAGCCGGAATAAGCACCACATTTAAGCGATCACTGTCTGGTCGTCCCTCGACAACAGTAGTATCGACAATAATGGTACCGCCATCGGGAACTTCAGGTTCGAACAGATCAAGCGAAGGTTGGTTCATGACCACCAGCACATTGGGATGATCGACCAGAGGGGTTCCGATTCGGTTCTCGGAAACGTTCACCGAGCAGTTAGCTGTTCCGCCACGCATTTCCGGACCATAAGCAGGGAACCAACTCACATGCAAGCCGGCTTTCATGCCAATCTGGGACAAGAAGAGACCCAGTGTCAAAATACCCTGACCGCCAAAACCGGCAAACTTGCACTGCAAATCTTTGGCCAGCGGGCGGGTCTCATCGGTTTCCAGAGGAGACTTTAAACGGTCGATGTAGGCGTTGACCGTGTCGGGGTTGTATTCGTCACAAACCCGATCCCAAGCGCCTTCATCCGTGTTATCAGACTCGTCTTTCAAAACACCGAGGGGAAATTGCTGCAGCATATCGTCGACCAACCAGTCGCGAGACATGACAGGATCCATCTTCCACCCGGTAGGACAAGCAGATACAATTTCCACGAAACTGTACCCTTTGCCCTCGGCCTGAATTTTCAAAGCCTTTCGAATGGCTTTTTTGGCTTTCATGATGTGCTTGCTATGCCCAATGGCCACACGCTCGATGTACGTGGGAGCCGGCAATGTCGCCAACATTTCGGCCATTTTAATAGGATTTCCGTGAGTATTGCTGATGCGACCCTGAGGAGTGGTCGTACTGCGTTGGCCAATCATGGTGGTGGGAGCCATCTGACCACCAGTCATTCCATAAATGGCATTGTTCACGAAAAATACGCAGATATTTTCACCACGGTTGGCCGCATGAATAGTTTCTGCAGTACCGATGGCCGCAAGGTCACCATCACCCTGATAGGAAATCACGATACTGTTGGGATTGGTCCTTTTTACCGCAGTTGCCACTGCTGGCGCACGTCCGTGAGCAGCCTGGTAGTTACCGCAGTCGAAGTAGTAGTAACCAAAAACCGAACAGCCCACTGGAGAAACAAAAACCGTACGATCGGTGATTCCCAGATCTTCCATGGCTTCGGCAATCATTTTGTGGATGTTGCCATGACCACAACCGGGGCAATAGTGAGTGGCCTCTTTGGCTGGACCACTTTTGCGTTCGAACACCTGATAGAAGGCATCTGGTTTTTCAAAGATTTTCATTAGCTCTGCCCTCCTTCAAGAATTTTGGTGTACTGCTCAAGCATTTCCTTGCCACCAGGAACCACGCCACCACAACGGCCGTAGAAATGGACAGGAACTTTGCCGTTGGCGGCAAGCTGCACATCTTCAATCATCTGGCCAGTGGACAATTCTGCTGCCAGCAGACTACCGTTGCGAGCAGCCAGTTTGTCAGCCAATTCGCTGATGATTTTGGTGGGGAAGGGCCATAGAGTGATGGGCCGTAACAGTCCAACCTTCATGCCGTTTTCCCGGGCCTGGTCAATGGTGCTGTAAACGATGCGGCTGACCACACCATAAGCCACAACAATAAGGTCGGCGTCGTCAGTCCTGTACTCTTCGTACATAACCTCGTTGGCCATGATGTCCTGATATTTTGCATCGAGTTTCATGTTGTGAGCTTCAAGGTCTTCCGGCTCAAGAACAATGGAGCTGATGAGATTCTTCTTCGTAGCCGCTGTACCATCAACCATCCAGTCGGAATGGTCATATGTCAGTTCCTGGGCTTCAGGCAGATCCACAACTTCCATCATTTGTCCGGTGATACCATCGGCAGTGATGCATGCTGGGTTGCGATATTTATCGGACAAGTCAAAGGCCTTCATGGTCAAGTCACACATTTCCTGAGCTCCATTGGGAGCCAGGGTGATTAGACGATAGTTACCGTGACCGCCACCTTTGGTTATCTGGAAATAATCGGCCTGCTCAGGGGCAATGTTACCCAAACCAGGACCACCACGAACAATATTCACCACGACACAGGGTAATTCTGCACCAGCACAGTAGCTGAGGCCTTCCTGCTTCAAGCTGAATCCGGGGCTGGAAGAGGCTGTCATGGTTCGCACGCCCATACCGGCTGAACCATAAACCATATTAATGGCCGAAACTTCACTTTCAGCCTGAATGAATACGCCGTTAAGGGCGGGGAAATGCAGTGCGGCAGCGTGAGCAATCTCGCTGGCCGGTGTAATAGGGTAGCCGTAATAGGCTCGGCAACCCGCTGCCAGGGCTCCAACGATAATAGCATCGTTGCCCTTCATAAACTGTCTTGCCATGGACATTCTCCCGTCAGGTTGATTGCATTAAGGCTTGACTACGACGATGGCGCCCGGTTCCGGACACGCGTAATAACAAAGTGAACAGCCGGTGCAATTTTCGCCCGTATAAAAAGCCGGGTGATAGCTGGCGCTGTTGAGCTTGTCGCTGATATCGATGACGCTTTTTGGGCAGACATCAATACACAGTTGACAACCTTTGCAAAGCTCGGGGTTGACTTCCATGGTAGGAACTTCAACGGTTGATCTATCGATCATGGGTTCACCTCACACGAAGGGTTACAGGATCGTTGTTCCCAACCAAGATAACCATTGGCGGGCTTCTGAAAAGAAATGTTTCTCAAAAAACAGGATGGCATTTCGGACAGTTTTCGCCCGATTTACCAAAGATACCCACTAGCTGTCTTTGAATTCAGGCTTTCTTTTGCCCAGGAAGGCGGCGCAACCCTCACGGGCATCATCTGATGCACCACAAACACCAAACAATGCAGCCTCCAATTGGCAACCACTGTCCTGGTTCATATTCAGGCCATTGTTCACCGCCTGCAGGGCAATTTTTAATGTCAGGGTGCTCTTTGAGGCCAGCACTCCAGCTATTTTCATGACTTCATCCATAAGATCATCACAAGTGAATACCTTATTTACAAGGCCCATAATACAAGCCTCTTCAGCTGAAATCATATTCCCGGTAAGTACCAATTCCAAAGCTCTGCCTCTCCCTACCAGCCGTGACAACCTTTGGGTGCCTCCGAAACCAGGAATAAGTCCCAAGCCGGTTTCCGGTAACCCCAACTTGGCAGTGGCGGAGGCATAACGGAAGGTGCAGGCCATTGCCAACTCACAGCCTCCGCCCAAAGCAAATCCGCCGACAGCAGCAATAACTGGTTTGCCAAGATTTTCAATGCAATTCATGAGTTTTTGCCCGCCACGGGACAACAACTCAGCTTCGGGAGCAGTCATTTGAGCCAATTCATTAATATCAGCTCCGGCGACAAATGCTTTTTCACCGGCACCTCGAAGAACCACCACCCTGGTTTCATCATCGGAAGCCAGGCCTGTGAAACATTGGTTCAGTTCACAAATAGTTTCTGTATTTAAAGCGTTAAGCTTATCTGGGCGATTAACCGTCACAGTTGTTATTCCGGCAGAAGCCTCAACGAGAATATTATTGAAAGCCATGTCAGTTTCCTTTCTTTGAAATGAACTTTTTAAAACAATAACAGACAAGTTCGCGGCGTCCAGAGGATTCCCGTGGCTATCTAAAACACGATGACGACAGTAATGTTTTCATTGTTCAAAACTTCCAATTCACCCTTGAAAATTAAGTCAAAAATAATTGTTTTTTGTGTAGACACGGTACATTCACGGTGGTAATGTGCGGTCACGGGTAACGCCCACCCGTTTCGCTCATCAAATGGTCAACGGGAACCATTCGTGTCATCAAACAATCCTTCAAAACGTTTGTTTTTGGCACTTTAATTGGTTCAAGACAACTGATGAAAAATGCAACTGACCCCTTGGATTGGTCACTAAATTTCTGCTTCAAGCGGAGGTGGATTTTGGTAGCTGAATCCAGCTGTGGAGGGACTCCATGAAAAAAATTGTTCTCGCAATGTTTGTCCTGCTGATCGCGGGTGTTGCGCAGGGAACTGCCATTTACGACATCCAAACTGGTGCTGTGGCGGAAAATTCTCTGGTGACTCCTTGTGAAGTTGTGGTGACTGCAACAACTGACAACGGCGTATTTGTTGCTGAAGCCCCTTATAGCCAATACAACGGCATTTGGGTCTATACTGGCAGCAATGAACCTCACGGAATGGTAGCTGGAGATGTTGTATGCATCTGTGGCGAGTACATTGAGTACTACGACCTGTCCGAAATCGACATTGTAGCTGCTGGCGTTTATGGCTCGCTGATCAAAGTTGGTTCTCAGGCTGTACCTACTCCCAGTCTAGTAACTGCTGCCGACCTGGCCGCCGATAGCGAACCTTGGGAAAGCTGTGCTGTTACCATTACCGATGCAATGACTGTTAATGAAATTCTCAGTTATGGTGAGTGGACTGCTGCTACTTCTGATGGAAGCGCTGCAACTGTTGAAACCACCGTTCGTTTTGACGATTTCTGGTACGATGCAGACACTGTAATGCTTGAAGACTGTTACGGTAGTGCCACCGGTATCTACTATTATTCTTTCGGAAACTTCAAGCTCGAAGCCTTCGCTGATGGCATCGAACTTGTTGACTGCTCCGTTGCCACTGAAGATGTTACCTTTGGAGCTATCAAAGCTCTGTACCGGTAACCCCTGATGCTTTTATCGGTTGGTTGATCCACATTGGTAAAAGGCGATTGGCAAATAATGGAAAACAATATAGGGACGGACCCCGGTTCGTCCCTTTATTGTTGCCATTGATAATTATTTGAATACTATGTGGTTGGAGAATGTCCTCGTGGGTAACCAGTCCCTATTAAAATGTAAATAATTGGGAGAAGCAATGGGCATTGCTGGCATACCACAATTTATTTTAAGCATACTGGTGATTAGTCTGCTTGGTGGTTGTCTGGTGCTTTTTCGCCTCTGGCGCAAGGCCAAAGCAAAAATTCGCCAATTGCAGGAAACCGAACAATTCCAGAAAACACAATTAATTCAGGCCCAACGCTACGAGGCGGTGGGCATAATGGCTGGCAGCATAGTCCATAACCTGAATAACCTGATGTCCGTTATTCTTGGCCACACACGTATGGTTGTTCATGCCCTTCCCAAACAATCAGAAGTCCAGCCGGAATTGGAACAGGTCGTTAAAGCCAGCCACATGGCCTGCGATTTTTTAAATGAAATCAGTGATTTTAACAGGCAAGCCGAACAAGCCCATAAACCAATCGACTTGGTAAATACCGTTCGCTCAACTCTTAAATTTCTCAAAGATATTTTGCCTTCTTCCATTCAACTGGTTGAGAATATTCCCCCACGCTGTGAGCCTGTAATGGCCTCAACCACCGGGGTGCAACAAGTCCTGATGAATCTGATAAATAATTCTGTACAGGCCATTGACAAATCCCAGGGTCTGATTGAAGTCAGCTTATCGACCAGCAGTATCGAACAATGGCACAAGGCCAACCCTCAGGATCTGAGCCCCGGAAAATATTTAAAACTCACTGTCAGAGACAATGGCAAAGGGATGAACAAAGAAACTCTGGCTGTCATTGCCGGTTCACCTGCTGATTCCACCCCGGACACAACCGTTTTGGGATTGGGACTGAATACAATCCTTCGCATCCTCAAAGAACACCATGGAGTTATCATTCCATCCAGCAAATTGGGCCAGGGTACTTCTTTCGATGTTTATTTTCCAAAAATCGCCTGGCAGGTTGTTGGAAGCAGTGAAAATGAAGAAGTTTCCGATGTATCTCGACTTACTGAGAATGGAATTCCCACTTTGCAGTTGGCAAAGCCTATTGCAACCCCCGGCAATCAAGCTTCTGAACCCCCATTCTCCGGACAGGAAAAAGGAACCATTCTCTTGGTCGATGATGACGAAATGGTTGCTAGAGTTACAACTCTTGGCCTGCAACGCCTTGGATATCGTGTCATCAAGCATTTGGACAGCCGCAAGGCTCTGGTGGATTATGTCCAAACTCCTGAAATTTTTGATGTGGTTATTACTGACCAAATAATGCCCCATATGTCGGGGGTTCGCCTGGCCAGAAAAATCCACGAAGTGAGTCCGAATATTCCTGTTATTCTTATGACCGGCTTCCGAGATTCCTTTAACGAACAAAAGGCTTTGGAGGCAGGAATCAGCCAAATTATTTTAAAACCGACCAGTAGCCGTGATCTTGCCTCCATTGTTGAAAAAGTTCGTCTTCGCAAACAAGAGGGTCAATTCTGATTCCCGAATTTTTTGTTTATCCTCCTGTTTAACGGTTCACCAGTCAGTAATACGGTTGACTGTTTTCATCCAACAAGGTACATTCCGAAACTCCAAACTGCGCGTTTTGTACTTCACGTGTATTTCATGTGCGATATTTTTTCTCAAATCCCAACTGAGGATAATCATGGCCAAATCCTTCGAGGAAAACCGACAACAAATGGACGACCTGCGTGCCGAAGCAAAAGGTGGCGGAGGCAATAAGAAAATGAAAAAAATTCATGAAAGTGGTCGCTTAACGGCCAGGGAACGCATCCATCTTCTGCTCGATGAAGGCAGTTTTCAGGAATCTGGTGTTTTTGTTCGGCATCGCAATCATGAATTGGGCATGGACAAGAATCGACCAGTCGGTGATGGCATGGTAACAGGCGTGGGTCGAATTGATGGCAGACAGGTTTATGTTTTCGCTCAGGATTTTACAGTCTTTGGTGGTTCCATGAGTGAAGCCAACGCAATGAAGATTTGCCGCCTAATGGATTTAGCCCTGGAAAACGGCTGTCCGGTTATTGGTCTTAACGATAGCGGTGGAGCCCGCATTCAAGAGGGCGTCCGTTCTTTGGCCGGATATGCCGAAATTTTTTATCGCAATACCATGGCCAGTGGCGTGATACCCCAACTTTCAGCTATACTCGGGCCTTGTGCTGGTGGGGCTGTTTATTCCCCGGCCATCACTGATTTCACACTCATGGTGGACAAGACCAGCTTCATGTTTGTTACCGGTCCCAATGTTATTAAAATGGTCACCAATGAAGATGTCTCTTTTGAAGAACTGGGTGGAGCCAATACTCATAACACGAAAAGTGGTGTTGCTCATTTTATGGCCGCCAGTGATGCAGACTGCCTGCTGATGACCCGCCGCCTGCTCAGCTTCCTGCCTCAAAACAATCTGGAATCTGCCCCCCGCACCGTACCCAACGATACTCCAGACCGCCGTGAAGAAAAACTCAACAGCATCATTCCTGACGATAATAAAAAACCTTACGATATGGTGGAGGTCATTCGTCTGGTTGTCGATGAAGGCGACTTCCTGGAAGTTCAACCACGACACGCTCAAAACCTGATTTGCGGTTTTGCCCGACTCGATGGCCAATCAGTGGGAATTGTTGCGAATCAGCCAAAATTTCAAGCCGGTGTCTTGGATATTCTGACCAGCCAAAAAGGTGCTCGTTTTGTGCGCACTTGCGATTGCTTCAACATACCTCTGGTTGTTTTTGAAGATGTGCCCGGATTCCTTCCCGGTACCGATCAGGAGTTTGGTGGACTCATCAAACACGGAGCCAAATTACTTTTCGCTTTCTGTGAAGCCACAGTGCCGAAGTTAACGGTCATTACTCGCAAAGCCTACGGTGGAGCTTACGATGTAATGAACAGCAAACACATTAGGGCCGACTGGAATGTGGCCTGGCCCGGGGCTGAACTGGCTGTTATGGGCAGTGAAGGCGCCGTTAACATTCTCTTCCGTCAAGACCTCGCCAACAGCGATGACCCGGACAAACTGAGGGCCAAATTGATTGAAGAATATAACGAGACATATGCCAATCCCTACATCGCCGCTGGCTTAGGTTATTTGGACGATGTTATTGAGCCGGCCGATACTCGACGGGAACTGATCATGGCCCTGAACAATCTTCGGGGTAAAAAACAACAACTGCCTGGTAAAAAGCACGGCAACATACCTTTGTAGGGAGAACGACTTGAGCGTCAGGAAATTTAAAAAGGTTCTGGTTGCCAATCGCGGTGAAATTGCCGTACGCATTATGCAGGGCCTGAAAGAAATGGGCATCGGAACTGTTGCCGTTTATTCGGAAGTCGACCGCACTGCTTTGCATGTGCTTTCAGCTGATGAAGCGGTATTTATTGGGCCAGCTCCCGCATCGGAAAGCTATCTGGTAATTGAAAAAATCATTTCCGCAGCCATAGAAACCGGTGCCGATGCTATCCACCCAGGGTATGGTTTTCTATCTGAAAATGGTCTTTTTGCTGAGGAAGTTGAAAAGGCCGGTTTGGTTTTTATTGGGCCAACCAGTGAAAGCATGGCCGTTATGGGTGACAAACTTTCCTCGCGCCGAAAAATGCGAGCCAGTGGGGTTCCTGTCGTCCCTGGCACCGATGAAGCAGTCACTGATCCTGAAGAAGCTATTCGCATTGCCGATAGCATTGGCTATCCCGTTTTGTTGAAAGCCACCGCTGGTGGTGGTGGCAAGGGAATGCGAGTAGTCAATGAATCTTCGGAAATGGCCAGTGCTTTGAGGCAAACCATGGGCGAAGCCGGAGCCAGCTTTGGCAACGATGCCTGTTTTGTGGAAAAATTCATTACCAACCCCAAGCATATTGAAGTGCAGGTTCTTGGTGATGGCCAGGGAAAAGCTATCCATGTTTTTGAGCGGGAATGTTCTGTACAACGCCGCCATCAAAAAGTCATTGAAGAGTGTCCGTCGCCTTCTTTGAGCAATAAATTGCGCCAGGAAATTTGTGATGCCGCCGTAAAAACAGCTGAGAGTATTAACTATCGAGGCGCTGGAACGGTTGAATTCATTTTGGCGCCTGACGGTGGGTTTTATTTCCTGGAAATGAACACCCGCCTGCAAGTGGAGCATCCGGTCACAGAAATGGTTACGGGCACTGATCTGGTCCGGGCAATGGTTTTGATTGCCCAGGGTGAAGGTCTTTGTTATCAGCAGGAAGAAATCAGCCTGCGGGGCTGGTCAATGGAATTCCGGCTTTATGCTGAAGATGCCAGCAAAAACTTCTCCCCCAGCATTGGAAAAATACTCGCCTTAACAGTCCCTCAGGGATTGGGTGTACGGCTTGACTCAGGCATTTACGAGGGCTTCGATGTTCCTATTCATTACGACCCCATGCTGGCTAAGCTTATTGTCTGGGCGGAAACCCGTGATATGTGTATTGCCCGGTCCAAAAGGGTTCTTGAAGAAATGGTTCTGCACGGACCAGTGCACAACCTTCCTTTCCATCGCTGGGCCCTGAATCAAGAGTCTTTTGCCGATGGAACCTACACGACAAACTTCGTGGACGAATGCTTTGATCCTCATAACTTCATGCCTGAGCTGGATGAAGGCCAAGCCGAGGCAGTTATTGCAGCCGTAAGTTTGTTCGAAGCCACCCGGCGTGGAACCCGCCCTCAGGGTTCTCAGATAAAAGAATGTGGATCTGCCTGGGCTCTTAGTGCTCGAATGTCCATGACCCACAACAAATAACGAATCAGTTCCGGAAGAAGGCCTCCTTGTGTGGATGAAAAAGAAATACATACTGAATGTGGATGATGAGCAATACGGTGCCTTGGTCGCCCAACAAGGTGACGACACAGAGATTGCCATCGATAATGGTCCCCTGCATCCTATGAATCATTGGCCTGTACTGCAGGGAAAAGCCATGAGTATTCACCATGCTGGCCGTATGCATCTGGTTCATGTGACCGGACTCGACAACAAGGGCAATGTTGCCGTAACTCTAAATGGCCGCCCCATTAAAATGACGGTTATGGACGAACTGCGCGCACAGGCTCTCGAAAGCCTGGGAGACAGCGTGGGCAGTGGAACCATTAATGCCGACATTCCCGGCTTGATTGTCAATATTAAGGTTCATGAAGGACAGGTAGTTCATCAGGGCGATCCAATAATTGTGGTTGAGGCCATGAAAATGCAGAATGAACTTTGTGCTGCTGTTGGAGGAACCGTTACTTCCATTCCCGTTGAAGTAAATCAGGCTGTGAATCCTGGTGATGTTTTAGTGGTTATTGATCCTGAGCCGGGTGGGTGATGATATCCCTCTAAAAGTGTTTTTTACCGGGGTTACGACCCCGGTTTTTTTTGTCATGTAACCAAATGGGTGCCCGATCCGTCTTACAGGCATCATGAACAAAACAACCTACATACAATATCTGCAAAAATACCGGGACAGAATATATAGCCTGGCTATGTACAACTTGCGTGATGCCGATGATGCGGCCGATACCACCCAGGAAACATTCCTGAGGCTATGGCGCTACGATGGTGAATTGAACAGTGAACAAGCTAAAGCCTGGTTATTGAGGGTTTGCCACAACCTTTGCATAGATCTGTCCCGCCGTCGAAAAACAGTTCGCACCCATTTTGGTGTTGCGGATCAAAATGCCGTTGACTTTCTGCAAAATCCCGGTGGGGAGAATAGTGATCCCTTAAGCAAAATTCAAAACACTGAACGTCAAAATCACCTCCTGGATTCCATGAAGATATTACCCGCTGAAACCCACAGTATTTTAATGCTTCACTATTTTCAGGATATGAAAATTAAGGATATTGCCAAAATGCTGGACCTGAAAGCCAGCACCATAAAGGTGCGGCTGCATCGGGCCCGGAAAATTTTAAAAGAACACTTGAGCCAAAATCAAATGTTTTCAGGTAACAATCAAAGAGAGATCGGATAATGCGAAATTGTCAGCACATTAACCCCCTGATTGCACCCTATGCTGCCGGGGAACTTTCTGCCTGCGAAAGAGATGAAATTGCATTGCATTTACAAACCTGCCCCTCTTGTCTGGAAGAATTTTCCATGGAAATGGAGTTGCTGTCTGTTCTGGGTGAATTGCCGACAATGACCTGTCCGGCTTCGGTTTCCAGAAACATTATGCAGAGCATTGATGACGACGACCAAAGAACCCGTGACGGGAAGTTCTGGTGGTTACCTGCTTCAGCCCTGGTGGCAGCCGCACTGGCCCTGGTCCTTCTTCTGCCCGAAGCCACTATTCAGCCTGAGATCAGCCCGGCAAGTCCCTACTCAAATGGGGAAATCAGTGTGGCCACCGATGAAGCTAAATATGCCCTGGGCCAGGTTTTTCGTGTCATCAAACAAAACCAGACCCACGCTTTGGAGAATGTCTTGATCCGTGAAATACCCGATGCAGTTGGCGAATCATTGCTGCTGCTAACAAAAAACCTGCAAGGAGAAGCCTAATGCGTACCCCCCTAATTAAACTCTTCATTTTAACCCTCGTTCTTTTGTCCTTGGGCCAGACAGCGTTGGCTGCAAAAACCGACCAGCCCGGTTATGTCGACCTTGAGTTCATCGACATTCCCAATGACGCTGACCAAATTCAGGACATTGACCTTGGCCCGGTACTCAAAGATGTCATCAGCAAAGCCAAAGAAAATGATGACCCGGAGATTGCCGAGTTACTGACCATGGTTCACCATTTGCGAATGCGCGCCTATTCCCTGGACAAATACAGCGTAAAAGGAGCTGAAGAAGCAGTTGAGGTTATCGCCAAGCGGTTGAAAAAAGACGACTGGGACAATCTCATGAAATTTAAAGATGATGATGAGCTGACCACCATTAGTACCAAATACCATAATGACAATATGGTGGGCCTCATGGTTGTGGTTTTTTCCCCTGATGAAGAAGTCATGTTCATTAATATTGTCGGAGATCTTGACCTTGGAAAGCTTATGTCCTTGGCCGGAGAATTAGATACCGATGAATTGGAAGAATATCTGGAGCAGGTTGAAAGCAGTTCAGGCATTGATTTAGACTGAAAAAACTAAGCAGGAAAAAATGCTGAAAAAAGTGGCCACTCAAGTAACAAGTGGCCACTTTTTTGATACTATTGAACAAACCTTGAGAGGAAAACACCAGCAGCCACAGCCGATCCAATTACACCGGCCACATTGGGGGCCATGGCGTGCATGATCAGGAAATTGCTGGGATCTTCTTTGGCCCCCACCATTTGGCAAACTCGGGCACTGTCAGGGACAGCCGAAACACCTGCTGCACCAATAATGGGATTGATTTTATCTTTCCCCAGAACATTCATAAGTTTTGCAAACAGAACCCCCGCTGCGGTGGCAATGCTAAAAGAAACAGCACCCAGAAGGGCAATTTTTAAGGATGCAGGAGTCAGGAAACGAGACGCATCGGTGCTGGCTCCCACGCACAGCCCCAAAAGAATAGTCACAATATCGATCAAGCTGTTCCGGGCAGTTTTAGCCAACCGTTCCGTTACCCCACTTTCCTTCAAAAGATTCCCGAAAAACAGGAAGCCCAGCAATGAAATGGCACCCGGAGCAATGCTGGCGCAGATTATGAACGCCACCACGGGAAAAAGGATTCGCACCCTTTTACTGACAGGCCGGGAAGGCTTCATTCTAATCAGGCGCTCTTTACGCGTGGTCAGCAGTTTAATAATAGGGGGTTGAATAACCGGAACCAAAGCCATGTAGCTATAAGCCGCCACAGCAATGGCACCCAGCAAATGCGGAGCCAGCTGACTGGACAAAAAGATGGCTGTGGGACCGTCGGCACCACCAATGATGCCAATGGCTGCGGAGTCTTTTTCAGGAAAACCCAAAAGCAGGGAGCCTGCAAAAGTGATAAAAATCCCAGCCTGAGCTGCGGCCCCCAGAAGAATGAGTCGCGGATTGGAAAGCATGGATGAAAAATCCGTCATGGCCCCAATTCCCAGGAAAATCAGAGAAGGATACCAGCCCTGGGTTACTCCGTTGTAAAGAACATTGAGCACACTGCCATTCTCATAAATTCCAATGTTCATACCTTCGGCAAGCGGGATGTTTCCCACAAGTATGCCAAATCCAATAGGAACCAGTAAAAGAGGCTCGTAGTCTTTAGCAATACCCAAGTAGATAAAAAGGCAGCCCACAGCAAGCATGGCCATATTGCCCCAAGCAAAATTACCCATTATTCCAACTTGCAGAAAATCATTCAGGATTTCCATGTAGCAATATCTCCTTCAGGCCGGCCAGATCAGTTTAAATCAGTTCAGTTCAATTCCACCAGAGTTTGATTTTCCCTTACCGAATCGCCGGCTGCAACCAAGACAGCCTTGACCGTTCCAGCAGCGGGGGCAGAAATAGCCGTTTCCATTTTCATGGCTTCAATGACCAGAAGTGCCTGACCCTGTGTCACCGAATCACCAGCTTTAACTTTCAATTC
>JAAEOA010000355.1 GCA_024223715.1 bacterium
AAAACAAGTTCAGCTTCACAATTGCTCCTTCATTGCTTATTTTGGGGGATGATTGAATAAAGCCTGAACCTTCGGAACTTCCCTGCAAGTATGGGGTAGGTATTTCGATGGTGCGGACCAACAAGGATGTTGGCAACCGCGAAAATAAATCCATTAAATTCATTCCGGGAGTTCTTTTCCACATATGAAGCCCTTCCTGCGACTTTATCTGGTCGTTTGTGTTCTTTTAGCCAGTACACTGGCACAAGCACAAAATGCCAGCCCGCCGACCATCAAGGAGATTGAAGTGGTCGGTGCTTTAACCGTAGGGGCCCGTCAGGTCCTTGCTTGGTCTGGATTCGAAGAAGGTAAGCTTCTGACCCGGGATCTGTCTGCCCAGGGTATTCGCAGCCTCTTTGCCACCAAAAAGTTTTCCGATATTTACATCTATGCGCAGGATGTCTCGGGGGGCATTCGCCTGACCATCAATCTTGTGGAATTTCCTCGTATTCGCAGCATTCGGTTTGAAGGAAACGACAAAGTAAAAGCCAGCGACCTGAGGGAAGCTTTTCCTGTTCATGTGGGTCAGTTTGCCAATCCGGCTGCTGTCCACCGTGATCTTCAGCCTCTTAAAGAACTGTATTACGAAAAAGGTTACTACAATGTAGCCATGCACACCGACAGCACCCAAATCGATGCCAATAACATGGAAGACCTTGTTGTTTCGGTTATTGAGGGCAAAAAAGTTAAAGTTCAGACCATCACCTTCCTGGGAAATGATCAACTCGACGCCGATGATTTGAAAGATTCCATGGAGCAGGGAACCCGTGGTTTCCTGAAAAGCGGTACCTTCAAAAAAGGTGAATTTGAAGCAGACAAGGAACGCATCATTACAAAATGTCGTAATGAAGGTTTCCTTGATGCAACCATTGACAAGGTGGACTTGAATTTCCGGGAGGATGACCCTGAAAAACTGGACATCGAAATTCATATCTCTGAAGGGTCTCAGTACATTACCGGCGATATCAGCTGGAACGGGAATTCTGTTTTTAATGATTTGTTAATTGCCGAACAGATGTGGGTTAAAAAAGATCGGGTCTTTAAGGAAGATGAATATCTTCTGACTTTGGACAACCTGCAGCAGTTGTATGCCAACGAAGGTTATATTTACATTACCGTTGAGCCAAACCGCGACATTACGGATAACGTGGTGAACGTTGATTTTACTTTTATCGAAGGCCAGCCCGCAACCATCCACGATATTAAAATCAGCGGCAATAGCAAAACCTACGACAAGGTAATCCTGCGGGAAATGCGCATCTTCCCCGGCGATAAATTCAGTAATCAGCGCATTCAATCGACCATTCGGGATATTTTCCAAACGGGCTTTTTTGAAGATATTCAGCCCGATATTCGCCCCACCAAAGATGGCGATGTGGACATGATTCTGAAGGTTAAGGAAAAACAAACCGGCCAGTTTATGTTTGGTATGGCTTACAGTGCTGAAACAAGTGCCAGTGGTTTTATTCAGGTCGCCGAAACTAACTTCAGGGGTAAAGGCCAGAATTTAGGTCTGACCTGGCAGTTCGGTAGTCGTCGTCGTTATGTTGATTTAAGTTTTACTGAGCCATGGTTCATGGGGACACCCACCCTGGTGGGGGCCGATATCTTTGATCGGTACCAATACAACTTCGATGATTTTTACGAAAGCCGTATTCGTGGTTTCAGTGTGCGTCTTGGCCGACGAATTCCCAATACCCGTTACAGCCGGGTGGGCTTGCGATATGAGTTGAGTGAAACCAGACTTTCGAGTTTCAGCCCCAGTTATGTGGCCTACCTCGATGACTTGGAGCAGAGTCTTGGTACCAGCGATCTTCCTTTCCAGCGCCTGGATCAGGTTGAGTGGCCCCAAACCAAGAGCAGTATCCGGTTGACAATGAGCCGCAACAGTACCGACAGTCCGTTTTTCCCCACCCGGGGTTCAAAAACGAGTTACAGCTTTGAATTTGCCGGTGGTCCTCTTGGAGGAGAAATCGATTTTCAGGAACACGTCCTCTCGCATAGTATTTATCAGAAAATGCCTGCAGGTTTAGCTTTGCATATGCGAGGGTTCTTCGGCTTGTTGCACGGCTTGGATTCTGCCGATGATGTCCCTGACTGGGAGAGATACCGACTCGGTGGAAATCGGCGTTATCCTTTGCGTGGGTATCGTGATCTTGAAGTTGTGCCTCGCGGCAACCCCAGCTTCATTGGTGGCCGGTATTTCACTATTTTCAATACCGAGCTACTGTATCCAGTCTCCGATGCAATTCAGCTTTTGTCTTTCCTGGATATGGGCGATGTTTGGAATAGTTTCCGGGAATCTGATTTTGCCAACATGCGCAAAGGCGCCGGCTTTGGTATTCGTGTTGAAGTGCCCATGATGGGTACAATTGGTTTTGATTATGGTTATGGTTTCGATAGACTGGGAGGTCCCTCATGGGAGCCTCACTTCACCATTGGCAGCATGTTCTAAAAAGCTGTCATAACTGGCTTTTAGAGCTGGAGGATAAGATGTTTGTTAGTAGTCGGTTAAAGTTTGTAAGTTCGGCCTTTGTCTTGGCCTTTATTGTTATGGGATCGGTGGCCGGAATGGCCCCAGTTGCTGAAGCTGCCGATGACAAACCTCTGGGTGTTATCGATTCCCGGAGAATCATCGAAGAATACGAAGCCGCTAAAGATGCTCAGGCACAGTACCAGAAATTCCTGCAGGAACTTGAACTTCAGGTTGCCGACAAGGAAAAGGAACTGACAAACCTGATGGAAGAAATTGAAAGCCAAAAATTACTTTTGGGTGAAGAAGCTCTCCGTGCAAAATATCAGGTTTTTGAAACTAAAAAAGCTGAGTACTTCCAATTTCAAGAGTCCATTGAGCAACAGGCAGAAGCTGAGTTCAATAGCAAAATCACTCCTATTACCGACCAGGTGAAAACCATTGTGGAGCGAATCGGAAAAGAAAAAGGTTTCGGCCTCATTATCGATACAGCCACTTTGAATGTTATGTATCTGGATTCAGATAAGGATCTGACCAATGATGTTTTGGCAGCTTTGGCCAAAGGCGAAGACAATTAATTCAGAAGTTGGCCAGGTGTTTTCCGGATGTTTTCCAGCAGAGCTGCTTGTGCTCCAAATGAAAGTCGTTATTCATAATCCTGTTTTTTGTTGACAGGCCAGTTAAATACGGCGAAATTCAGTATAAGAGATAAGTGATCAAACATAGTCCCCTTGCCTTCGGGTAAGGGGACTTGTTTAAAAGGGGAGAATCGGGCGCGATATGAAGTTGAGTGAGATTGCCACGATGCTGCAGGGGGAATTGATCGGTGGTGCGGATCCTGAAATTTCCGGTGCTGCTGGTTTATCAGATGCCCGTGCCGGTGATTTGTCTTTCATTACCGACAACTCGCACCTCGAAGCCCTGAAGTTGACCCAGGCTTCAGCGGTAATTATTCCGCCTGGCATAGACAGTCATTTACCCGCTATTCGACTGTCCAAACCCTATATTGGTTTTGCTGACTTTTTGAAGAATTTTGAAGTCAGTTTGGATCGGGTTTTTCCTCGGGGAATTCATGAAACAGCTGTTGTGCATGAAACGGCAGATGTTTCTGAAGCGGTCAGTATTGGACCCTATTGTGTAATCGGAGCAGGATGTTCCATGGGGCAGGGCACTCGCCTTGCTGACCATGTAAGTCTCGGCCCTGATGTCACCATAGGCCAGGATTGCCGTTTGTATTCAAGGGTGGCAATTAGAGAAAATTGCCAGGTGGGCAGCCGGGTGGTTCTTCATGCCGGCGTCTGTCTTGGTACTGATGGTTTTGGTTTCTTACCGGGCCCTGAGGGTTTGAAAAAAATTCCTCAGGTCGGAATTGTGCTAATAGAAGATGATGTGGAAATTGGTAGCGGTTCATGTGTTGACCGTGCCACAACCGGAATTACACGTGTAGGACAGGGGACCAAGCTGGACAACCTGGTTCAGGTGGGGCACAATGTGAAGGTTGGCTCTCATTGCGTTATCAGTGCTCACACGGGAATTGGTGGCAGTAGTATCATTGGTAATGGAGTGGCCATTGGTGGATCGGTTGGGATTGCCGACCATGTTAATATTGGTGATGGAGCTCAAATAGCAGGCAAATCGGGGATGTTTAAAGATGTTCCTGCCGGAGCCACTGTTTTTGGCGTGCCTGCCATTGATGTAAAGGAATCCTTCAGGCTTTTCAGTGCCATGCGCAAATTGCCTGAATTGATTAGGAAAGTTCGCAGGCTTGAAGGTTCCGCTGGGGCTTCGAGTCAGACTTCCTCTGAATCAAAGAATAACCCGGGCCCTGCCGGAAATTCCGCACGTAAAGGAGACAACCCTTGATACGGTTGCAAAAAACATTAAGTAGCCGGGTTTCCATTGAGGGAATCGGGCTGCATTCCGGCCAAAAGTCTCGCATGACTTTTGCCCCGGCTGAAAAACACACAGGCTTGGTTTTTAAAGTGCCTGCTCCTGGCAAAACGGTTGATGATGCCGATTCCCTTGTGGAAATAAAAGCCGTTGTGGAAAGTGTTCCCAAAGACAAGGATTTGGTTAGGGCTACGACATTAACTCAGGGCGATGTTCAAATTCATACAGTGGAACATGTTCTGGCAGCCTTATCTGGATGTGGAATTACCAATTGTGAGATCATTCTGGAAGGTGGAGAACCACCGGTTCCAGCTTGTGGCAGTGCCCTCAGTTATGTTGAAATGATTGATGAAGCTGGTATCTGTGATCAGGGCTTGCCCTCAATGTATTTCAAAATCAACAAGCCTATTGTTTTGCAACAGGGCCTGGTGGAAGTGACTGGTGAACCTGCTGAGAGTTTCCTGATCACCTTTAAAGTGGAGTACGAAGATCCACTTATTGGCACTCAGGAATTGACAATTGACCTCGATCCTGTCACTTTTCGTAGAGAAATAGCTTCGGCTCGTACTTTTGCGATGATGTCCGATGTGGATAAATTGCGGGAAATGGGCTTGGGCCAAGGTGGCTCGGTCGACAACGCTCTGGTTTTTGATAACGGAACCATTGCCGGTGGGAAGGATCTCAGATTTCCCGATGAGTGCGTACGGCACAAGATTCTGGATCTTATTGGCGATCTTGCTTTACTGGGTATGCCTATTCAGGGACATATTAAAGCTAGGTTTTCAGGCCATGCAACGAATGTAGAATTCACTCGTATGCTGGCAAAAATTGAAAGACGCATGCCACGGATTTATCCTCCGCGAAATGCTGAATATTGGGATATTGCTTCCATTATGGAAATTATGCCCCATCGTTATCCGTTCCTTTTGGTGGACCGAATTTTAGAACTGGAACCTGGCAAGCGGGTTGTGGGTATAAAGAACGTCACTATTAACGAACCGTTTTTTGAGGGACATTTTCCCAACCATCCGATCATGCCGGCGGTTTTGATAACCGAAGCAATGGCTCAGGTGGGTGGTGTTTTGTTGATGAGTGCTGCCGAAGACCCGAAAGGTAAACTCGTGTACTTCAGTGGTATTGATAATGCTCGTTTCAGACGCCCGGTAACTCCGGGTGACCAGTTGCGATTTGAACTGGAGTTGGTTAAACTGCGCGGTCCCCTCTGCAAAATGAGAGGGACGGCATGGGTCGATGGCAACTTGGTTGCCGAAGCCGATCTTATGTCAACCGTGGTTGACAGTTGACCCCGTTCTCCCAAGGAGGAGAGTTTTGGATCCTATCGAAATTAATAAAGGTGTAGGCCCTCGTCCGGTCCGTGAAGCCGATATTCATCCAACTGCCGTGGTTCATCCCTCGGCCCGGTTGGGTCACAATGTAAAAATTGGTCCTCATTCCATCATCGGTCCCGACGTGGTTATGGGGCCCGATTGTGTGGTGAATTCTTCTGTTTTAATTGATGGTCATACGACCATTGGACGCGGCAACCGTTTCTTCCATGGGGCTGCCATTGGTAGCGAGCCACAGGATAAAAAATTTGTAGGGGAACAAACGTTTGTGGAAATTGGAGACAACAACGATTTCCGTGAGTACGTTACCGTCAATTTGGCCACGGGTGAAGGCGACCAAACTCGCATTGGCAGCAATAATTTATTGATGGCCTATGTGCATGTGGCCCACAACTGTCATCTTCATGACAACACTGTTTTGGCTAATGCTGTTAATCTGGCAGGCCATGTGGAAGTGGAGGACAATGCCATTATTGGTGGCATGACTCCTGTTCATCAGTTTGTACGGGTTGGTAAATTCTCATTTGTGGGTGGAGCCAGCCGGCTTCCTCAGGACGTGCCTCCTTTCATTAAGGTTGCCGGTAATCCCATTGAAGTTGCGGGAATCAACAGTATCGGATTAAAAAGACAGGGATTCGAAGAAAACGATATTCTGAATCTCAAGAAAGCCTATCGTCTGTTGTATCGTTCGGGATTGAATGTATCCCAGGCAATGGATCGAATGGCTGTTGATTGTGAATTAACACCTCGTTTGGAAGAGTTCATGGCTTTCATCCGGCGCAGTGACCGGGGAATCGTCCGGTAGTGAACAACAACCCAAGGCATATTTTTATTTCCTGCGGTGAAGCCAGCGGGGATCGATACGGAGCGGCTCTTGCAGCCGCTCTTCGATCACTGTCCCCGGAGGTTCGTATTTCGGGTATGGGCGGACCTGAAATGGCCAAAGCCGGAGTGGAAATTATTCAATCATATGAAGATGTCTCGGTCATGGGATTCAGTGAAGTTTTTAAAGCCTTACCTGATATTTACCGTATCCGAGGCAAGTTAAATCGCTTCATCAATGATGAAAAAGTTGACCAACTGGTTCCCATTGATTTTCCAGGATTTAATGGCCAAATCGCTGGAAAGGCCAAAAGCCGTGGAGTGAATGTCTTCTGGCTGGTTGCTCCTCAGCATTGGGCGTGGGGTGGTTGGCGTACTTCAAGTTTTAAGGGAAAGGTTAACCGCCTGGGTACCATCCTTCCTTTTGAAGAAGAATATTTTGCTTCCAGGGGATTGAATGTTTTCCCTATGGGACATCCTTTGATGGATGATTATGGAGAAAATTTCTCATTTGAACAAAACGTCAGCCGTCGGGAAAAGGTTTTATCGGACCGTCGGACTCCCATAACTATTGGAGTATTCCCTGGCAGCCGGAAGCAGGAGCTGAAGCACCTTTTGCCTGTTCTCAAAGTCACTTGCCAGGCTTTGGTGGGACATCTTGAAGGCCGCGAAGCGAAATTTCTTGTAAGTGCAGCGCCTGGGGTTGATCCTATCGATCTTGCTGAAACTTTCGACATTGCAGCGGATATTTCCCAGTTACCTTTGTGCGAGGTTCTGCCCAGAATTGATCTGGGTTTGGTTTGCAGCGGCACCGCCAGCCTGGAAAACGCCCTCGCCGGTGTGCCTCATGAATTGATTTATAAAACCGGTAATTTTAATCATTGGATGGGAAAGAGACTGGTCAAAACTTCGCATATTGGGTTGAGTAATATCATTATGGGGGAGGAAATCATCAGGGAGCATTTGCAGGAATCGGCAGCACCTTTGCCTTTATCCAGAGATCTTCTGCGTTGGATTGCCCGACCCAATGAAAGAGATTCATTTTATAAATCTGCCCGTAAATTGCGGTCGTTATGTGGGGAGTCCGGGGTTTGGCAAAGAAGCGCCCAGGCTATTCTAAACAATACAGAACCTGCAGCGGTCAACGAGTCTGACCTGGAATTCTAATTTGTTTTCCCAGAGCTTAAAAATGATCATGGCGCCAATTGCCTGGCGAATTTTGAATTCAACTTTGAATGTTTCTTATCCCCAATCAAAAATAACCGAACTTGAGGGACCCCTGATTTTTGCCTGCCTGCACCGGGATATTATTGGTGCAATTGCCTATGTGCAGCCTTTCAAACCCCATCTTCTGGTATCTGAGAGTGACGACGGGCTTATTCTTGTCCGCACTCTTGGCAGTGCATTTAATTTTGTACGGGGAGCGACCGGTGAAAACGGGGGTCGGGCTCTTGTGAAATTAAGAAAAGTTCTGAATCAGGGTAAGCACATTGGTTTGGCGGTCGATGGACCCAAGGGACCTTTTGGAACGGTTCATCCAGGAGTTTTTCAGCTAGCTTCATTAACCGGGGCTACCGTGGTTCCACTTTTGCCGATAATTCGACCCCGATTGGTTTTGAATACCTGGGACCAAACCCACGTCCCATATTTTTTCAGCAAAATTGAAATGAAGGTTGGACCCTTCCTGAAAGTGGCTAATAATGTCAGCAAAGAAGACGTTCTGATGTTCCAGAGAGATTTGTCCGATTTTTTGGGAGGTCAAAGTGAAGATTGTTGATTTTCGCCCGCGCATGGTGCGCCGATTCACTCGTCCGGACAGTTTGCCATCTGCTCCCGGCCTTGTTTCGCGTTGGCTCGGGGGAATCACTGACCGAGTAATTCAGCGTCGGGTGCTGAACCGACCCTCTCCAACCGAAAAACCGTTGTTGGTTTCGGTGGGTAACCTTGCTCTTGGTGGTACTGGGAAGACACCCGTTGTGATTTCGCTGGCCCAAGGCCTGGCAGCCGAGGGTTTGCGGGGAGTTATTTTGACCCGGGGTTATGGCTCTTCTCTGCCAGGGCCTCTTTTGGTTCAGGCTGATGATTTATTGGCTGGAGATGAAGCCCGAATGATGGCAGGCGTTCTGGCTGAATTATCCTGGCCCGTAGTGCAATCTAGAAATCGTCCTCTTGGGTTACGTTTTATTGAAGAAGAAAAAATTCAGGCAGATGTTATCCTTTTGGAAGATGCTCACCAAACCGAAGGTTTACCCCGGCATATTGATTTGCTCATTCTGGATTCCTGGCGAGTAAAAGAAAAAAAATCATGTGAGTTTCTTGAGCCGGCAACCGGTGACGTTTTTCCCCTGGGGCCTTGGCGTGAATCTTCCTCCGGGGCCCGTCGTGCGGCCGCTATTCTGGTAGAAGGAAGCGAGGCGACTCCCGCCCGGAGTACCCTGGGACAACCGGTTTTTACCTTTGAACGCTCGGTGGGTTTGCGCACCATTCAAGGCAGCCTGCCTGAGGGGGATACCAGGAAATGGGCTCTGGTCTCTGGTATTGCGAGGCCTGAGAGATTTGAAGTTTCGGCGAGGCAATGCCTGGGTGGTGAACCTGTCCTCTCGGTACGTTGCAGAGATCATGCTCGTTTTTCTCCGCGGTTAGTGCAGCGTATCCTTAGGGAAATGGAATCTTCCCAGGCCGAAGGCCTGATAACCACCGGCAAAGACTGGGTAAAACTGTCGGCTGTGTGGAATGATGAGCGACCCGTAATGGTTCTGGATCTGAATTTGATTTGGCGGGGAAAAGAAAATGCGCTCATCCATTGGTTGGCTGAGCGCATATAAACAGTGGATTTTTCTAAAATCAGTCTTCGCTGACAACCCCAAAGAAGGTGACCATAAAACCACCGGAAATGGTCACATTTTCGGAATTCCCGGTTTCATGACCGTGGAACCGCAATTCACAGGCGGCAGTGAAACTTTCGCCTGGATTGTTATACAACGAGACAAACCAGGGTTCTTCTTTCATAACCCGATCAGCAATCAAGACATTGACCATGCCGTGGTCATTGACCGGAATTCGGGCCTCAGTCATGGCATTGGTGACATTATAGTCAGTCAATTCATCGGGTGCATTGGGGCCGGGATGCCAAATTAAATCATAGTTGGTAATGTGGAACCAACTGGAGACATCGTCTTCCGGCAGGACGATGGTTGAGCTGTACGGCCGGGCGTAAAATGCTACCGGAACCCAATCAATAGGAAGGGAATCGTCGGCTGGATCATCTGGATTGCTACCGAGATCAAGGTATCCTGAAATCAGGGGATATCCATTGTTGATATTCTCTACTTCACAAACGAGGCGTTTCCACTCGTTACCGTCATGGTTGGAGCAGCTGGTTAACATGAGCATTACAGTTACCAGCGTCAGGGCTGAAATAAGGTTTCGGCGATTCACGATACAATCCTCCGGGTGGACAGATGTCCTGGATGAGGGTAATTTTCCACTGTCAGTTATATTTTCGCCGCTCTAGGTCCTGGACTTTAGGAATATTTGATGATCTGGTGATACTTTTTGGTGGTAACTCCCTGAAAATGTTAATCCTGGAGGGAAAAATGGCTCAAACGTTCAATGGTCACATCTTTACCAGTCGTTGTCTGGTTGTCGGTTCCGGGATTGCAGGTTTGCAGTTCGCTCTGCTGGCGGCAGAACAGGGAACCGTTCGTGTGGTTACTAAAAAAGAAAGTCGGGAAAGCAATACCAATTATGCCCAGGGAGGAATTGCGGCGGCTGTTTCCAGTCAGGATGATTTTTTTCACCATACAGATGATACTCTGACCGCCGGTGATGGCCTTTGTAACCAGGAGGTGGTCGAAAGCATGGTGGCAGCAGGGCCGCGCCTTGTGGACCGATTATTGTCTTATGGGGTTCAGTTCAGCAAAGATTCTACTGAATCGGATGATGAGTTTGCTCTGGGCAGAGAGGGGGGGCACTCCCGCCGCCGGGTTTTACATTGCAAGGACCTGACAGGCCGTGAAATAGAAGAACGGTTACTGGCTGCCTGCCTGGCCCATAAAAACATAACAGTGCATGAGAATCACATGGGGCTGGAGCTTCTTAAAGGACATCAGGTTGGTTTGCAGGCGTCGCACCCTGATCGAATTGTTGGTTGCCTGGTTCTTGATCGTACAACACACCACCGCAGGGCTTACCTGGCCGATGCGGTGGTTCTGGCAACTGGGGGATGCGGAAAAGTTTATAGCTATACCAGCAATCCGGACATTGCCACTGGTGACGGCCTGGCCATGGCCTTCCGAGCCGGAGCCGAGTTGCATAATCTGGAATTTGTTCAGTTTCACCCCACCTGTCTTTATCATCCCAAAGCGAAAAGCTTTTTGATCAGTGAGGCCGTCCGTGGGGAAGGGGCAGTGCTTATCAATGGGCGGGATGAACGTTTTATGGCGAGGTACCATCCGTTGAAGGATTTGGCTCCAAGAGATGTTGTGGCCAGGAGCATTGATCGTGAACTAAAAACCAGTGGTGAACGCTGTGTGTATCTTGACCTTCGTCATTTGTCGCGTGAAAAAATTGAATCCCGTTTTCCCAATCTTGTAAAGCACTGTGCTCGTTTTGGTCTGGATATGGCGGGGCAGCCTGTTCCCGTGGTTCCTGCTGCCCACTACATGTGTGGTGGGGTGGCTGTTGACCAAATGGCCCGCACCAACCTGAAAGGGCTTTTTGCCATTGGTGAAACGGCCTGCACAGGAGTTCATGGAGCCAACCGGCTTGCCAGTAACAGCCTCCTTGAGGCTGTATTTTTTGCTGACCAGGCCGCCGGGGCCATGGTTGATCTGGAACCGGTCATAACCTCGGCCAATAAAAAATGGGACGCTGATCTGTTAGGAAAGGACCCTCATTCACAGGGACCGGAAATAATGGTCCTGGAGCATGATTGGGACTCAGTTCGCCGGATTATGTGGGACTATGTCGGAATTATTCGCGATCGGGAACGACTGGATATTGCTTTGGCCCGACTCCGGCAAATACGGGATACGGTGGAAGTCCTGTATCATGAAAATCTGGTCAACCCCGATGTGGTGGAGTTGCGAAATATTGGGTTACTGGCTGAACTAATAGTCATGTGTGCCAGGGATCGAAAAGAGAGCCGGGGTTTGCATTTTACGCCCGACTATCCGGCCAAGCTTGATCAACCTCTTGATACAAGCATTCAACGACACCGGGAACTTGCCGGAGAAATTGCTCATGAACCGGAAAAACATCATGAGTGATTCTTGGTTTGAAGTGGCTTTTGGGGCTCATTATCCGGTAATATACGCTCACCGCGATGAAGCGGAAGCCCGTGCTTGTTTTGAGTTGCTGCCCAAGCTTGCATCGCTGGGAAATGGTCAGAAACCCGTACTGGACCTTGGCTGTGGCGATGGCCGTCATTTGCAGGCGTTGGCCCAGAACGAAATTCCCGCAGTGGGGCTGGATCTATCTGCATCACTTCTTGAAAAGGCTGCCCAGAGACAAGCCTGCCCGCCGTTGGTTCGTTCTGATATGAGGTGGTTGCCTTTTGCTTCCCGCAGTTTTTCCTCAGTTTTGTCTCTGTTTACCGCTTTTGGGTATTTTGGTGCGTTAGCGGACAACGGCCCCGTTGTGGCTGAAATTGCCAGAGTGCTGGCACCGGGAGGCCATTGGTTTTTTGATTATTTTAATTGCGACCGGGTAAGGTCGGAACTGGGCAGTGGCGAAGATTTTGTCAGGGAAAGGAAAATCGATGGTTTGCGAGTAACCGAAACCCGTCGTTTTTTTCCTGATGAAAGCGTGGTACGAAAAAGAGTTGAACTGCAGGGTCGGAGCCATCTCTTTGATTTGCCTGAAAAGGGACTGGAGTATACCGAAAAAGTTGCTGTGTTCTCTTTGGAACAAATGGATGAAATAGCCCAGGCCCACGGCTTGAAACGGGTGGCTTCGGCAGGTAGCTATTTCGGTGATGAACTGGGAAATGGAGACCGTTGGCTGCTGGTGTATTGCCGATGATGGGAAAGAGAAAGCAACATGAATGAATCGGTCTTTCGAGTGGACAGAGGGCTTTGTCTCAAAGACTTGAATAAGCAGAATAAATTGTGGCGATTTTGGGTTGAATCCGATTCTTCACAAAATCAGAAATTGAGTCCGGCGTTGCAGGCTTCCTCATGCATCCGCGAATTGGTGCATGATAATTGCGGGAAACATTCCCCAAATATCCCTTCCTCCTTTCCAAAATCTTTTGCAAAAGAATTGTTGGCTGATCTGGATCTTTTTGAAGAGACTTCAATCGATGTTGCTTCCGTCAGAAAGAACATTAGGCATTTGGCTGAAGGTTCTGCCGATGCAGTAGTTACGGGCCAACAGCCTGGCCTTGGTGGTGGGCCTTTGTATGTGCTTTATAAAATTGCCACCACTATTGAACTGGCCTTGATTCGTTCGGAAAATGGACGGCCCTCGGTTCCTGTTTTCTGGCTTGGAGATGATGACGATGACCTGACCGAGGCCTTGGATCCTGAACTGATTAATCCTATTACTCATTCAATGGTTTCCCAAAAACCGGAAACCGCAAAAAGAAATATCCGCTCAGATATGATTGGTACTTTTCGTGCCACGGAACTGGAAAAACCTGTCTTGGATTTGTTGGATGAGTTTGTTACCCGGGAATGTTCAACGGATAAGTTGGGGCAGGATATTCAGAAGCTTTATCTGAAGGCGGAGAAACAAGGCATCAGCTTTTCAGCTTTAAATGAAAACCTGATTCGCCGATTTTTTCCCGACTCCGGTTTGGTTATTCTGCGGGGAAATGACCCCCGTTTGCATCAGAGCTGTGAAAATTTTTATAAGAAAGTTATCCCTGTTTTGCCTCAAGTGGTTCAGGGAGTGGAAGCAGAATCTTCAGTGATGGAGGGTGAGTGGGGCGTTGTGCCCCTGAGTCCTAACAGTCTTAAGCGCCCTCTTTATGAAGTGAAAAATAACCAGCGGGTTCCCTTGATTGATTTCGATTCCCTGCCTGATGTATCTGCTTTGCGCTGCGGAGTTTTGTTGCGGTCCTTATTGCAGGATTTTTTTCTGACCCCGGCAGCAGTAGTGGTGGGACCAGGAGAATTATCCTACCTTTCTCAACTGCGACCCGCCTACGAATTCCTTGGCATCAAAAGGGCACCGCTAATTCCTCGTTTGTTCTCCTCGGTGATTCCTTTGGATTTTGATGAATTAATTCCTGAGGAAATTGATCGCAGTACTATCGAAGACAGAACCCGGAAAATCACCTCTGTGGGCCAAAAGAAATTAATCGAAATTCTGGAGAAAGAATTTTCTGTTTCCGGAAAAAGAGCAGCCGAGTTGGCAGAGAAACGAACCCGGCGCTGGACCAAGGGTCTGAACTCTCTGTTGGAAAATGAAGCGAAGAATTTTGTGCAACGGAAAACTCAATTCTGGCCTGGGTGGGTTTTGCCCGGGGGAAAACGACAAGAAAGAACATTGGCTTGGGTTCCGTGCGTTTTGGCCTGGGGCGAGAACTTTTGTCACAGTCTTCAACAAGCTGCCCGCCTGCATCTTGAAGGAGGTCTTAAAGGGCAGTGGAGTGAAATTCTGATTCGAATAGATTCTGATTTTGAAAACGATCTGGACCATGGAAAGGCAAAGCAGCATGACTGATCAGAAACCGGGTTGTGATTTGTTAGTGATTTCACCTCATACCGATGATGCAGAAATTGGCATGGGGGGGACCTTGGCTTCCCTGGCAGCCAAGGGTCGCAAAATTTGGCTGGTAGATCTTACTGCCGGTGAACTGGGAACCAACGCTTCGGTGGACGAACGCTGGCTGGAGGCCAAAGCTGCTACCCAGGTCCTTGGTGTGCAGGGGCGCATACAACTCTCATTGCCGGATGGCTTTTTAGACCCATGCGAACGAGATCAGATTGATGCGGTGATTTGGGCATTGCGCACTTTTCGACCCAGGTGGGTCGTTTCCGCCCCTGACCCTGTGCGGCATCCGGACCACATAGCAACAAAAGAGTTGGTAGTGAAGGCGGCATTTTTAGCTCGTCTTGGTGAACTGCAAACAGTGGCTCAACCATTTCGCTCGGTATTGGGGAACAAGGTGCCTGGTGATGCGGCCAAATTATGGATCACTCCAACGGTTCTTTCGGTCTGCCCGACAAATGGCACCCCATCGATGATTTTCAACATTGACGGTTTCTGGGAAATAAAAGAAAAAGCCCTTCACTGTTTTTCCAGCCAATTTATTCGAGCAGAAAACAGACGGGCAACCATGATTAATGATGGCCATTTTCTGGATAGAATTTCTGACCGGGCCAAACACTGGGGACGTATTGCCAACTGTGGCTATGGTGAAGCTTTTTGCACCCTGGCGGTTCCTGTTTTTAACGATTTCCCGGATCAGGAGTGGCGCTCATGAGGATGCCTCGCATTGGCATAACCTGCTATCCGGATCAGGGCGGCAGTGGGGTAGTGGCTACTGAACTGGGGTTGCATTTGGCTCGTCATGGGTGTGAAGTTCACTTCATTACCAGCAGTTTGCCTTTCCGCCTGCGAGCTTACGGAGATAATATTTTTTTCCACAAAGTCGAAATGCCGGAATATCCGGTTTTTAAAAATTCTCCGTATACTTTAAGTCTGGCCACAGCCATGCAGGATGTGGCGCTGAAGTGCAAGCTGGATATTCTGCATGTTCACTACGCAATTCCCCATGCGGCAGCGGCTTTCCTGGCCCGGGAAATGATGAAGCCCCGCGATTTGAAAATCATTACCACCCTGCATGGAACCGACATTACTCTGGTTGGTAAAGAACCTTCATTTTTCCCCATGACCCAATTCCTGATCAAGGCCAGTGATGCAGTTACTGCTGTGTCCAATTTTCTGAAAAGTGAAACCGAACGCGTGTTTGGAGTGGGCGAAAATATCAAAGTTATTCCAAATTTTGTTGACCCACGAATTTTTAAACCCGCCGTCGACAAAGAGCTGAAAGAATCTCTTGCTCCTGATCAGGAAAAAATCATCCTTCATGCGAGCAATTTCCGAGAAGTAAAGAATCTGCCTGCGGTCATCAATGTTTTCGAAAAAGTATGCCAAACCCACAAAGCCCGACTGGTTCTGGTGGGCGATGGTCCGGAGGCCAAAGCTGTTCAAGCCAGGGTGCAGGAGATTGGTCTCAGACCTCTGGTTTCGTTTTTGGGACAGGTGGATCAACTGGAAAAAGTCTTACCTGTGGCAGATTTTCTATTATTGCCATCCCTGCACGAAAGTTTTGGCCTGGTTGCCCTGGAGGCTATGGCCTGTTCTGTTGTGCCAGTGATTACCAATGTTGGGGGCGCATCAGAGTTTATAAATGATGGCTTGAATGGCTTTTTACGGGCTCCTGACGATGTGCAGGGTATGGCGCAAGTCATTACTCGTCTTATTGATGACGAAAATGGTCGGCAAATGATTGCCGAAGAAGCCCGTCGGGATGCTGTCATGGATTTTGGTGCATCCTGTGTAATGCGTCAATATCTTGAGCTTTATGAGACGATTATTTGAGACCATTGGTTGACAGTTTCTGCAAAGGGTTTAAGATGGGTATCAACCTTTGAGACCACACCCCTGGAGGGGCCCATGAACAAGGCCGCAAACCTTAGACGCACCATCGACAAACTGGCTGAAAAGCGCGGGGTCTTCCGTGCCGATGCCTATTTGTTTGCCTTGGAGGCCATTGAGCAGGCAATGCAATCCCAATCCACTCCTGCCCATATTTCCGGTGAATACCTTTTGGACTGGATCGTTTTGCTTGGCAAGGAACGTTATGGTCCCATGGCACCGGATGTGTTTCGGTCCTGGGGCGTACACAATACACTGGATTTTGGGCGCATTGTCTTTCACCTTGTGGAAGCAAGATTGTTGCGTAAACGCGAAGAAGACAATCTGACCGATTTCCTGGACAAGTTTGATTTTGAGGAAGCGTTCTCCCTGAAAGTATTTAAAGGGCAGGCGTAAATTTCTCAATTCAGGCAGTGGCGGGGAACTTCTTTCTCAGCCCTGTGTAAATAGTTATCCAGCAGGTGGAACTCCTGCAAACAGACCAAGGATGGTCTGGCACGGATGCGGTCATGATGGAGCTCGACCAAATCCCCACTTTTTTAACATTTCAAGGAGCTTTTATGTTCTCAGGACAAATTTCCGCATTGTCCTCAGGGATCTACCCTGTCCCCTTTGTGGGGTTACTGGGCCCGGGAGAGTTGATGGGTCTGGTTATGGATTCCACTTTCTTTGGCAAGGGTATTCTCTTGATTCTGTTAGTCTTGTCAGTGCTTTCCTGGGCAATTCTAGCAGATAAAGGCCGTCTGCTGATGGGGATTAAATCAGGGCATTCTGAATTCTGGAAAAAATGCGATCAATGGCTGGAGGGTTCCCTCAGTCAGGGAGAGTTTGTTGATTGGTGTGACCTGAACAACCACTTGCCTTTGGCCAATCAAATAATGGAGACACATGGGTTGCAGAATGTCCCGGATATTCGTCGCGCCAGTGAACGCGTTACTTATCTGGAAATGGAAAATCTGGAACGCTACCTGATTTTACTCTCCACTGCGGTGACCATTTCTCCTTTTCTGGGGCTGTTGGGTACCGTGTGGGGCATCATGAGTTCGTTTTTTGACATGTCGGCCATGCAGAGTGCCAATCTGGCTGTTGTGGCTCCTGGTATTGCTGAAGCTCTGGTAACGACCATCGCCGGTCTGGCTACTGCAATTCCTGCTGTCATTTTTTATAATATGCTGGTGCGGAAAATTGACCTGGTTGCCAATGAAATGGAACGCTTGCGGACCGTCCTTGAAGAACGTGCCGGAGGCGGAAGCGGCGCTGTGGGCTCAGCAGGCAGAGATCTGTCTCGTCGTCCAGAAGTGCACGGAAGAGAGACCATCTGATGAGAAGGCGCAGCTCTTTCAGCAGTATGGCCGAAATCAATATCACTTCACTGGTGGATGTGACTTTGTGCCTGTTAATTATTTTTATGCTGACGGCGCCTTACATACAAGGTGGAGTGGAAGTTAATCTTCCTGAAGCGGAGACTCGTTCCACCATTGTCAAAGAGGGCCCGGTTATTTCCATCACCAACAACCGGCAGGTCTTTTTTAAGGAAAACACGGCATCTCTTGAAGCTTTGCCCAGCTTGTTGGCTGAATACGCCGACCAGAAAGAGACCATACCCGTCTACTTAAGATGCGATGAAGAAGTGCCATACGGCTTTGTTTTGAAGGTCATGGCAGCCATTGAGAGGGAAGGATTCCTGAATCTCAGTCTGGTTGCCGACCAACCGGTGGGCGAGGGTTAAAATGACTCGCGGATTGCCAATCTCTATTTTTGTGCATGCAGTGACCATTGGCTTGGTGCTCATGTTTGGCAATACCGTTCACCAAAAACCTTTTGAAACCCCTCGGACAATAGGAGTTAAATTAGTTGAACTGCCAAAAGTGCAGCCCAGCGAGGAACTTCCTGAGGACCTTGTGGAAAACATAGAACCTCCTAAACCCCGGGCAAAGGAACCGGAAGCGTTGCCCCCCAAAGAGGTTCCTCAGCCCAAGCCCGAACCCAAAAACAAACCGGAGCCCAAAGAAGAAGAGAAGCCAAAAGACATTATTCCCGATGTGGAACCCGAAAGTTCCGATGATCCGGATGATGTAAATGAGGAAGAAGACACACCGATCATTCCTTTGGCTACCGGAAATTCTGTTGCTGGAACAGATGCAGACTTCCCTTTTGCCTGGTACCTCTCGGTAATGGAAGGTCAGATTGGGCGCAACTGGAATCCTCGTCAAATGGGTTTCCGAAACGATTCTGGAATTGGCTGTGTCCTTCATTTTATCATTCAGAGGAATGGGGCCATTGGGCAGGTTACTCTGGTGCGGGAAAGTGGTGTGGGGGTTTATGATCGGGAAGCTTTGCGGGCGGTTCAATCCACCCGCCTTCCGCAATTGCCGGCAAATTTTGGTGCCAACAGCCTTGGTGTAACCATGACTTTTAATCTTGAATCAGGTGGACAATGAGAAAACTGAGTTACTTCCTTTTTCTGATATTTCTTTTTGTTGTGTTTGGGGGCCAGGCTCTGGCTGCCAAAGACCGTATTGAAGTGGGATCTGTCCTAACCAAAACGGCCTTCCTAAAGACAGACATTCTGGTCAACATGCTGGATGTTCTTTCCGGGGGGAATAACTCGGTAGCCACAGCTGATGTGGTGGAGGAAGTTATTAACAACGATTTGGTTTTCAGCGGACTGATCAGGACTGGAAAAAGTGAAGCCGAAAGCGATACTCTCGATTTCCTGTATACCATTGAAGGAACTGTGGAAGGCCCCTTGCGAGATGCGGAAGTTACTGGGGAAGTTGCCCCCACTACGGTCAATTTGAATTTCATGTCCTGGCCTGGGCGTCAGCTTATTTTTAGCAAAAGATACCGTCCTTTACCCAGCCAGTACCGCACCACTGCACACCACTTCTCCCAGCAGGTTATTGAGTTCATTTCCTCTTCACCAGCTATCACCATGACACGTGTAGCTTTCTGCCGGGGTTCCCGGGACCGGACGGACCTTTATGCCGTGGATTATGATGGGGCCGGGGAATTAAAGTTGACTGCGAACCGGAGTCTGAATTTATGCCCCAGCTGGTCGCCCGATGGCAGTGAAATTGCCTTCACCAGCTATCGCGATGGCACCCAGGGATTGTACAGTTTGAATACCAACACCGGGAGTGTCCGGCCGGTTATCGAGTTAAATGGACTGAATTATGGTGCCGACTGGCATCCTGACGGTCAGGAGTTATTATTGGCATTATCCAGGGGAGGGAATCCGGAAATTTATCGGATTTCACCGGAGGGGCGCATCATAAAGCGGCTGACGGTGTCAAAAAGCATCGAAATTAGCCCCAGTTGGGCCCCAAATGGCCGCGAATTGGTTTTTACCAGTGACAGAACCGGTACTCCTCAGTTATATATCATCGATGACGAAGGTACGGGACGGCGGCGGCGAACCTTTGAAGGACGCTACAACGACTCGGCCGATTGGTCTCCGGACGGCAAACATATCGTTTACGCCACCCGAGAGGGCAACAATACCCAGATTGTTCTGATGGATGCCACCGGTGAAAACCGGCAGGTCCTGACTGGCAATGGCTGGGGGAATTGTGAAGACCCAAGTTGGGCACCGGATGGACGACACATTGTCTTTACGTCTGACCGCAGCGGCGTCTTCAAACTTTATGTTTGCGACGTTGAGGAAAAGAGTTTTCGTCAACTTACGTTCGGTCCCGATCCGGACACCACCCCTGCCTGGTCACATTAGAAAAGTGACTTCAGCAGGTTGAACCACTCTTAAAGGAGTATTTCAGCATGAATTTCAGTAGCATCAACAGCCGCACCCTGATCATTATTATGGCCATTTTGGCCGTGGGTATGCTTTTCACAGGTTGTTCCAAAGATCAGGAAGTCGAAACTGACCCTGGGGCCGAAGAAACCTCTGCTCCGGTGGAAGAAATTCCCAATGAACCCGTTGCTGAGCCTGTAACACCTGTCGAACAAGCTATCGATTACGCCAGCCTTGAGCCAGCAGACTTTGGTGTTGAAGATGTTTTCTTTGCCCTGGATCAATATGACCTGGACAACGAAGCGATGAGCATTCTTTCAGCCAACGCTCGTCTCATTCGTGAAGCCGGTGTGACTATCATGGTTTCCGGTCACTGCGATGAGCGAGGAACTGTGGAATACAATATGGCTCTGGGTGAAAAACGGGCTTTGGTTGTTCGTGACTATCTGGTTAGCCTGGGTGTTCCAGCTGGTAACTTGCGCACTACTTCTTATGGTAAAAGCAAACCTTTTGCTTATGGCCACGATGAAGGTGCTTGGGCAAAAAACCGACGCACTCACTTTGAACGTCCCTAGATTGTCCGGAAATTATTGTCCGGAAATTATTGTCCGGAAATTTTAGTTCAGAAATTGCCGTTTGGAACACCGCTTTCAGAGTTTGACGTGTGGTTTTTGCCAAACAGTTGAGAAACTGAAATAAGCAAAAGAAGGTTCTTGATGACTTCGGTTCATGCCAAAATGCTTGTATTGGCGGTCCTATTGGGGACCGCCATTACTGGTTGCGCCCCTCAGCTCGATAGAATTGAAGTGGCGGTTCAGGACAATCACGATGAAATGTCCGTCATGAAAGCAGAGAACAAACGCCTGCTGCAGGAAGTTGAAGCTTTGGCTGAACTGCTGCGTATGGAGAGCACAGTTGGAGATGAAACCAGCGCCATGCGCATGAGCCGTTTGTCCCAGCTGTCATCCAAAATGGACCAGCTGATGAACAAACTGGACGACAATTCCGAATATATGCGCGACTTGTCGGCCCGTGTTGATTTGCTTGCCACCCGATCAGGTTTACCGACCCTTGGAGAATACAAGGTTCCCACCAAAGAAGCTGCCAAAAGTGTTTTGGTGGAAGAAGGGCAAGCTATTTACGATATGGCTGTTCTAGACCGGGATCAGGGCAACGTAACTCTCGCTCGGCAGGGGTTTACAGAATTCCTGAAACAATATCCCACAAGTGAAATTTCTGACGATGCCCTTTACTGGCTGGGCGATTTGGCTTATGGTGAAAAAGAGTACGAAGAAGCCCTTGGTTATTTTCAGAAATTGCTGGAACAATATCCGAGAGCTGAGTTTGCACCGGCCGCCATGTTCAAAAGCCGGACTTGTTTTCTGGAATTGAATCGTCAGGATGATGCCTGGGAAATGGGTGGTCAACTTTTGGGCCAATTCCCGGACAGCCCTGAGGCCGCCCTGTTGATAGAAGAAAGCGGCCAATAAGGCCAGGACTATCTTTAAGGAGAATTTGCTGTGGCAAAGTTCGATACCCTGAAAATGGCTCGTGGTATGAATCAGGTCTTTCGTCCGGTGGAGGTCACCGACATCGATGACCAGTACCATGCTTTTATTGTTCGGTACAGTGGCGATTACATCACTCACCAACACGACACCGACGAATTTGTGCACATCCTTGAAGGTTCTCTGTTGGTGGAAATTGATGGAAAAACTGAAGAAGTTCGTCAGGGGCAGTCCATCCTTATTCCTGCTGGCAGTACCCATCGTCCCCGTTGTGGTAACATGGCCCTGGGTCTGGTTGTGGAAAAAAGAGGAACGCAAAAACAGATGGATCCAGAAGTTTAATTTTGCTTCAAATATAAAAAAAGGGCCGGGGGTTTTCCCCGGCCCTTTTTTTTGGTTTGCCCTTAGCCTTTTTTGGAAAGTTCATTTTCAATCCACATGACATCGCCCCTGCTGCCAATGTACAGTGGAACGCGCATGTGCATATCGGTCGGGACAATGTCCATGATGTTTTGTTTGCCGTCACTGGCGTATCCGCCGGCGCCTTCGGCGATCATGGCCAGAGGAGCCGCTTCACACATGAGGCGCAATTTGCCCTGGGTTTTGTTCTTGGTCGGCGGATAAAGATAAATGCCTCCATAGAGCAGATTGCGATGGAAGTCGGCTACAAGGGAACCAATGTAACGGGTAGATTTTCCAGCTCCTGAAGTGGGGGCGTCGGTGCGTTGGCTTTTGGTATCGTGTCCGTACTTAATTTGACGAACCACTTCGCGGACTTCAGGACTCCATTGAGGCTCGTAGGCTTCGTTTACCGAATAAATTTTACCAGTGAAAGGAGTGGTGATGTGCTCGTGGCTGAGAAGGAATTCGCCCAGGCTGGGGTCGAGAGTGAACCCATGCACGCCGTGGCCGGCTGTGTAGACAAACATAGTGCTGGAACCATAAATGACGTAACCGGCTGCCACTTGTTCACACCCTGCCTGCAACAGATCTTCTTTATCAACTTTGTTACGGCGGGATTTGCGTTTCCAAATACCAAAAATGGTTCCCACGGAAACGTTGGCATCGATGTTGGAGCTGCCATCGAGGGGATCAAAGACAACTATGTAATTTCCACTTCCCCCTTCAGAGTCGATAAAAACGGGCTCGGCCAATTCTTCACTACCCATAATGCAGACCTGGTTACGGGTCCCGAGGCATTTCAGAAAAACATTGTTGGCAAATTCATCCAGCTTTTGAACCACTTCACCCTGGACGTTCTGGTCACCAGTGGCTCCAATAATATCAACCAAACCCGCTTTGTTAACTTCACGACTGATTACCTTTGCGGCAAAGGTGATGTCGCTCAAAAGGCCAGTAAAGTCGCCACTGGCAGAAGGGTGCATGGATTGTAATTCCAGAATGTGGGTTTCAATGGTTTGCAGATTTTTGGGAGCCTGAGTCATTGTTTCACCTTTTTTGACTATTTTGGACACGACTGAGCTGAATCAAAACGGCCGGAAGGTCTGATTCCGGTTTCAAAGTCAATAATAACAGGATTTACAACGGAGACAACTATCTTCTATGGGTGGTTCTTCTTGCCAAATTGACTTGTTTTTGCCATCGTGCAGGAATCAGTAAGGTAAATGGGTTTTTGTTTCTGTGCAGGACCCATGATTTCGGGATTCTCAACAGCTGATTCAAGGTTTCCCCATCAGCAGTCCGCGGTTAAGCCGCCGAGGAGTTTTCATGCCCAACGCCAACTACAAAGTGCCCGTACCTGTAAATGAACCGGTAAAAGGCTACGAACAGGGTTCCCCTGAGAAAAAAGAAATGAAAGCCATGCTGAAAAAGCAGGCTTCCGAAAAAATTGAGATTCCCATGGTTATTGGGGGCGAAGAAATTCGTACCGGCCAAATGGCCGATTGCGTTATGCCTCATAATCACCAGCATATTCTCGGTCAGTATCACAAAGGTGGGGCCGTGGAAGTAAAAATGGCCATCAAAGCTGCAAAAAAGGCCAAAAAAGGCTGGTCGGCAATGCCATTCGAGCATCGTGCTGCCATCATGCTGAAAGCTGCCGACTTGCTGGCCGGGCGCTACCGCCAAACCCTGAACGTGGCCACTATGCTTGGACAGGGCAAGAACGCCATGCAGGCTGAAATTGACAGTGCCTGTGAGCTCATCGATTTCCTGCGTTTTAACGTTCATTATGCTCAGCAGATCATGTCTGAACAACCGGCCAGTTCACCTGGTATCTGGAATCAACTTGAACAACGTCCTTTGGATGGCTTTGTTTTCGCTGTGACTCCGTTTAATTTCACAGCCATTGCCGGTAACCTGACCACGGCTCCGGCTCTGATGGGTAATACTATTGTCTGGAAGCCTGCATCCAGTTCTGTATTCAGTGGCCATTATTTGATGGAATTGTTCAAAGAGGCAGGCCTGCCCGATGGTGTTATTAACTTTGTTCCTGGCAGTGGTGGTCAAATTGGTAATCCGGTAATGGGAAGCCCTGAACTGGGTGGCGTTCACTTCACCGGCAGTACCGCGGTGTTCCAGAACATGTGGAAACAAATTGGTACCAACATCCATAACTATGGTTGTTATCCGCGCATTGTCGGGGAAACCGGCGGCAAGGATTTTGTCTTTGCTCATCCCAGTGCCGATGTGACTGCTCTGGTAACGGCCCTGGTTCGTGGATCTTTTGAGTATCAGGGACAAAAATGCAGTGCGGCAAGCCGTGCATATATTCCTGCCAATTTGTGGCCACAGGTTAAAAAAGAATTGCTGGCCATGGTGGGGACAATTAAGCAGGGCGACGTGACCGACTTCCGCAACTTCATGGGTGCGGTCATTGACAAACATGCTTTCGATAGCATCAAGGGCTACATCACCCGAGCCAAAAAGGCCAGGGGTAAGGCAAAAATCCTTATTGGTGGCGGCTGCGATGATAAAAAAGGATACTTCATTGAACCAACGGTAATTGAAGCCAAAGATCCTCATTACGAAAGCATGGTTGAAGAGATCTTCGGCCCTGTGCTTACCGTATTTGTTTACGAAGAAAAAGACCTGCTGAAAACTCTGCGTCTTTGCGATACCAGCAGTGCTTATGCTCTGACCGGAGCCATCTTTGCTCAGGACCGCAAGGCCCTGATTAAAATGAAAGATGAGCTTGAGGGTGCGGCTGGCAACTTCTACCTGAACGATAAACCTACCGGTGCTGTGGTGGGGCAACAACCGTTTGGTGGCAGCCGAGCCAGTGGAACCAATGACAAGGCTGGCAGTTACCTGAACCTTATTCGTTGGACCAGTCCTCGTACCGTAAAAGAGACGTTTGACGCTCCCAGGGATTATCCGTATCCCTATATGTCTACCCGGTAGTTTTGGGTTGCATTTGCAATCTGCCGGATCGCGTAAGCGAGGTGAGGGGTGACCACTGGGTCGCCCCTCAATTTTATTAGATGACCCAGTTTTTGTTCATCAGATGAAGAGCGGGGTAGGGGTCTTTGGTTTTCATTGCGACATCGAGTGCCGTTTTTAGTTCGTCCGCGTTTTTCGACGGAATAATTGTCCAAGGCAACCCTGCAGCTGAGTTCAAAGCGTTCATAGTCAACAGGGCCATGCGTTGATTTCCCGTGTCCCAGGGCTTGAGGGTCATGATGCTCAAAAAGCTTAGCAGGCCACGATATTGTATGTTGGGGCATTGGGCAATCAGTTGGCCTAAAGTTTCCATTTTTTCACGGGTTTCTATTTCCGGGACATCTTTTCGATATCTCAAAATTTGTCTCTTGCTGATTAATCCCGCTTCTGCGCTGGGGCCCATCAGTGCTAAACGCCCACCTCTTACATCTTGCCGTAATACGCGTTGTAAATCGGTGCCTTCCATAAGGCGGACGATACTGCGTTTGGCTTGGCGCAAAGCTTCCAAATATCCGTTCATGGCAACCAGGGCCTGAGGATCCATTTCTCCGGGTAAAGGCAGAGGGCCTTCGGGCAATTTCTTTCGTTCCTCAGATGATAAATGTGGCCAGTTGTTTATGTTGGCAGCCATTTCGGGTCCTGCGAGGTCGGCCATTATCGCTCCCCGGGGAGCGATATATCCGCTTAACGCCAAATGGTTTTGAGCATCGTCCGGGAGGCAGAATTCAATGAGGGAAAGGCGTTTTAAAATGTTATCGGTAAGACTGGATGGGGTGAAATCCGGTTCAGGTAGTTTTTCACTCCAGGCTTCCCATTGAGCTTCCAAAGGGATTTCGGTTTTGTTTGGTGTCGCGTCCCCTTCAACATCATTTGCAGTAACGGGATTGAGCTCTATTTTAAAGGCTGAAATGGGTTGAGATACAGTGCTTGAAACAGGTTTTTCGATGGATATTCCAGCAGATTTTAAACCATTAATGACCACTTTCGCTGCCTGAATATTATTGGTTTCCAGGAGACGCTCAGCCAGACGAGTGGTTGACTGGTACCTTTCTTCACTGAGCATTTGCCAGGTAATGCTGTCCCATTCTTCGATGGAGGGAAGGGCCTGATCCACCAAATGGAGTTGACGCTGCCATTGAGCCTGAGTTAATCGGGCCAGAATCATGTCCACAGGCATAACCTGCCAACCTTCAAGTTGATCCATGCGGGTGGGAAGTTGTTGGTCATCCTGGTAAATGGTCAGCCGGAAGCCGCAATCGAAAGTGTGGACAGTGGTGCTGCTGACATCGGAAAGAACAACCAGTCGGTTTTGGTGTTGGGCAGGAGCATATTTGGCAATAAGGCTGCTTTCGGCTGACAGGCACCATCGGTCGCCTAAACGGTCTTCCAGATAAACGGGAAGGAAGTTTAAAATATTCGGCTGAGCTTCCGGAGTCCTTGATGCAGTCTTTAAACGGTACCAGCCACGCATTACTGGGGTCAAAAACCCTGCGGCGGTTAATCTTTCCCTTTGCAGGCGGGTCATTTGACTTGAGCTGAGGATGCCATCGCGGCTGGCCAAATGAAGCTTGTCCCAGGATTTACGCAAGGCTGGGTGGGAGGGACGCTCGTGGTTTTGTGGATGCATTGTAAGACTCCGCCTGCGGATGAAAACTTTACTTTGTTGTTCTGCCAGGCGGAAGAATGCAAAAGAGGTGCCGGAAAAGGGATTTAGAGGGGAATTGAAGGTCCAAAGGACTTCTTTGTATAAGTATTCAGATAAAATAAGGGGAGAAAAAATGGTACCGGAGGCGGGACTCGAACCCGCACGTACGTGAAGTACACTGGATTTTGAGTCCAGGGCGTCTACCAATTCCACCACTCCGGCACCAGAGCGGAGATCTCAATCCGAGTTGGGAAAGAGATAACTTCAAGGGCGGATTTTAGTAATTGAAAGGCCGAAAGTCAAGGCAGAGATGTGGGCGTGGAAAAATTTGACACGGGAATAAAAGAGACTATATTTGCCCCCACAAGAAATCGAGTGGGGCCATAGCTCAGCTGGGAGAGCGCATGACTGGCAGTCATGAGGTCAGGGGTTCGATCCCCCTTGGCTCCACCAATAATTAGAAGATCAGCCATAACCGGTTGATCTTTTTTTATTTCGGTACAACCAAAAATACTTTAATCATCCCTTCTCCCGTAATTCCCTCCAAAGAAAACCCCATCTCATCTTGCTCCAGAATATTCAAAACTTCCACCCCGTACAAATCCAATACCTTTGGCTTAAAATGCAAAGAAGGCCCAACAAATACCCAATCAATCCCTGTTCCATCCACCCACTGTTCAATCCCTGATTCTGAAATCTCATCCGGAAACCCAACAACATTCCGTCTAAAATGAATATGTCTTTCAATAGGGTCCTGAACCATCACCACATCTTCCGCATCAGTGTTTTTTAGGACCCATTTCGCCCCATCAGCAGGATTGACAATACCACTGCCATCATCCTCAACAGAGTCTTTTAAAGGATGAATAATCCGCCACCCATTATGAACCAATCCGGTGCCAATCATGATTATGAAAATGAAAACCGTTAGGGACTTTGCTGATGAACCAACCGCAGAATTATGGCTCCCTCCAAATCCTAAATTTAAACTCCACGATCCAACCATAATAAACCAAACCAACAGCGGAAGAAGCGGAATCAAAAGGCGTGTTTGAACTCCAGATGGGTACCCATCAAAGTTCAACAGCACGCTGCCATAAATAATTAGGAAGATGCAAAAAAAACGGATTTTCTCCCTGGTTTCAGGTCTGTGCCATAATTGCAGACCACCCCGGAAGGTCAAACCAAGCAAAACCAAGCCCAGAAAAACGGAAAACGGATGATACAACCCGGGAAGACCAAGCGTTACAAAAATATTAGACAAAGGACCACCAAAAACAGGGACCAGCAACACCGGTAATTCAGCTAAATAGTGATGGAAATTATTAACCCAAAGTTGAATCAATTCATTCCCTGAGTTACCAGCCATTTGTGTATGATAAGCAGCGGAAAAAAGAGCCCCGTTATTCTGACCGATCCACAATAAAAGCTGCAAAAGAAAAGTCACTGACAAAAGAAACAGAACGCTTGCAATAAATCGTTTCCTGAACAACAAAGAAAAACTGAAAGCAAAGACAAGGGCCCAGCCTATTGTTCGCAGGGAAACCGCCAAAGCGGCCAATACGATCAGTAGGGCCCAATCTTTTTTACCGATTTTCTCTAGCGATAAAACCCGACCGCCCCACAACAGGCAAGCAAGGCAAACCACAGCAAACGGATTGTCACTCAAAATTCTCCCGGCCCAACCTACAACCCAGGGGTTCAAACTCACCAGGGCAACCAGGCCAATTTTCAATTTGCTGTCAGCTTTTGGACCGGGCAATAAAAGGCAAAGGGGGAACAGTAGCAAAGTCGCAAAAAATGGGACAATCCTGAAAATGGTTAATGATTCGGGAAAAACTCTGGCCATTGGACTGAGCAGATAGGGAAATCCTACGGGAAAAATATTGGGATTTTCAACAGGGGTGGCCGGTCCAATATTCAGAACCGGGCCCAATCCTTCAGCAATCGATCGTGCCATTTCTATATAATAGGCATCGTCAGTATTGGCCCCAATGGGCATCTCATTAATCCGGGCTGCCATTAGGGACAGGGCCAATAGAAAAATGGCCCCAAGAATCAGGGTTTCCTTCTGGCTCCATTTTGTCCCGGCAAACTGCATTAAAACTCCTTTTGAGGGTCTGGGAAACAGTGTTCTGACCCCACCTTAATGTTTCTGGGGTAACAACTCCAGATCAAAACGAAATTCCCAGCGGACATTTACAAGGCGGAAATGCGAAATCTCCTTGGAGGAGGCCCGGCCTTGTGGCATCCTTTATTAAACTCCTTATCAACGAAGTGGATATATTTGCCCATGAGTGCCAACAATAATATTAATCCCTGGAGACTGTTGGGGCTGACACTACTATTGGCGGCCATTATCATGATGGCCATTTTTGGCAAGCAATGGTGGCCTGCGGTTCAGGAAACAGTCTCCGCCGGTGGCATTTCCGGGTTCATGATTTTCATGGGGGCTTTTATTGCTCTAACAACCCTCTGTTTCCCCGTATCAGTTTTGGGTTTCACCGCAGGCATGTTATACGGGCCTTGGTGGGGCCTGCTTTTGTTATTTCCTTCCGGATTAATTTCCGGCAGTCTGATGTTCCTGCTGGGCAAGACTCTGCTGCGTGGTTTTGTTGCTGCCTGGATACAACGCAATCCCAAACTGTCAGCTCTGGAAAATGCTGCAGGGGAACAAGCCCTGCGATTAAATATTCTCAGCCGGTTGTCTCCTTTCAATTATGGCATCATTTCTTATGCTCTTGCTACCGGGAAAACCGGATTCAAAAACTATTTTATTGGATTATTAGTCATTTTGCCGAGTATGGCGGCTCAGGTATGGGTGGGGGCTTTGGCTCAGAAAACCGGAGATCTGGGGCGGGAAGGATTGCGCGAAAACCCGCTGGAAATGGCAATGCTGATTTTGGGTGTTTTGTTCTTCGTTATTCTTACTTGGCAAGTAGGGAAAATGGTGCAAAGGGCGTTGGCTTTGCCGGTTCCTGAAAATTCTGCACCCACCAATAATACTACTGCAGAGTAATTCCCATTGCCATGATGGGGGGCAATGGTCTAATTTAAAAACTTCAGAACAATACCAGTCCTCTCTCAGCGAACGGCTCTCGCCAATGCCCATCATTTGGATCCTGCTTTTTTCATTGTTTTCCGCTGCACTTGTTGCCGCCATTTTATTCTTTAGGCACCAAAAATCTGTTGCCCAAAAAGCACTAAATTCCCTCCATGAGCTAAACCGGGAACTGGAACGCCAAGTTTCTGAAAAGAACGATCTCACTCAGCGATTGATTGGAAGTGAAGAAAGATACAAGCGTGGAATTGAAGAAGTGGGAGCTGCCATTTGGGAATGGGATTTGGTGGAAGACACCATTCATGTTTCCGGTTTGGTTCTGAAAACCACTGGATATCAGGAAAATGAAATTGGCACTGAACCGAAATTTTTTAAAGATCTAATCCACCAGGATGATTTTCCAACCCTTAGTGAGGGCCTTGAGCAACTAAAAAAAGGTTCAAAAGACGAAGTTAACCTTGAAATTCGCCACAAATTTAAAGATGGGAAATTTCATTGGGTCTATTCCCGGGTCACTTCCATTCTGGACGATTCCGGCCAGCCCTGCCGCCTGGTTGGCAGTTTTTCAGATATTTCTGCCCGCATTTCTGCTGAGGAAGAGCGCGACCGTCTGTTCAACTTGTCCATCGATATGATGGCCGTTTTGGGTTTTGATAACATCCTTCAGCAAATCAACCCGGCCTGGGTTCGTATTCTCGGATGGTCAAGAGATGAACTCATGGGCCGGCCTCTGTTCTTTTTTATTCATCCCGATGATCAGGAATTCTCTCGTGAAGCGTTTGCCTCTCTTCATTCAGGGCAGCCTCTGGAAGAACTGGATATGCGTTTCCGGCGTCGAAACGGCTCTTATCTTTGGCTGAGTTGGAGCTCTTTTCCCTATCCGGATCGGCAGGTTGTTTTTTCGGTGGTCAAAGATATTACGCACAATAAAATGGCCGAACAGAAACTTCTCGACTACCAGGATCGCCTGCGCTCCCTGAGTAGCCAGCTTGCTCTTGTGGAAGACCGGGAACGGAAGGAATTGGCATCTGCCATTCACGACGGTCTGGCTCAGCAGCTGTTTGGTATTCGGGCCAAAGTCACTTTGATGAAGTACCCGGAAAAATTAGATGACTTGAGTTTGTTAGTAACCGAAACTATTGAAATTATTGACGATACAATGAACCAGGCAAGAAGCCTCAGCTTTGAACTTTTTCCACCTGTTTTGCATGAAGTTGGATTGGATGCCGCCATCAATTGGCTGGCTCATTCTTACGCCGAAAGAACCGGAATAGAGTGCGTGGTCAGTATTGAAGGTGAAGGCCCGGAATTAAGTATTGATATCCGCACAATGGCTTACCAGTCAGTACGGGAGCTTTTAGCAAACGTTCGCAAGCACAGTGGGGCTGAACATTGTTCCATAATATTAAATCACGTGGATGACTTCCTCACTATTCTTGTGGAAGATCTTGGTCACGGTTTTGACATGAATGCCTCACGTGGTGGCAATGGATCTCATAACAAAAGTGGTGGTTTTGGCCTTTTCAGCATTCGTGAACGCATGCGCTCGGTGCACGGTCGAATGCTGGTAGATTCTTCTATCGATAATGGCTGTCGGGTCTTTTTAACTTTTCCCATTGACTCTTTTGTCCAGCCACAATTGCCGGACAGCCTAGAAAATTCGGAGCACTGAATTGGGAGAATTATTCGCCCTATCCTGCGCTATGGTTTGGGCCGTTGCGGTCATTCTCTTCCGTAAATCCGGGACAACCATTGCTCCATTGGCCCTGAATCTGTTCAGGGTGGGGATTACCAGTGTGGTCTTTTTTATTAGCCTGAAAATCATGAGGGTGCCTATTTTTGGCCAGGCCCCCTGGCAGGACTATCTCATTCTTATGTCCAGTGGGATTATTGCCATTGCCATTGCCGATACCCTTTTCCACATGAGCCTGAATCGAGTGGGAGCAGGCATTAATGCCATTGTGGACTCCCTTTATTCCCCTTCCGTTCTTTTGTTTGCTTTTATCATGCTTGGGGAAAGATTCACGCTGGTTCAATTGTTGGGAATGTTCCTCATGGTGGGAGGGTTAATCATCTCGACAAGGGTTCAACCACCTCCTGGTTCCAGTCGAAAACAATTGCTCACGGGTATTGCTTTGGGTGTGGGGGCAATGGCCTGTCTCGGTTTTGGTATTGTTCTGGCCAAACAGGTTCTGGACGGAGCCAATGTGCTGTGGGCTACTTCCATCAGGCAATTTGGGTCACTTTTGGTTTTAATCCCCATCACTTTAATTCGAAAAGATAGAAAGAAGATTTGGGGGGTTTTTATACCGGCTGCACATTGGAAGTTTAGCTTGCCGGGAACTCTCTTGGGCTCTTATTTTGCTTTGCTATTATGGATTGCAGGTATGAAGCTATTGCCTGCGGGGAAGGCTGCCCTGCTCAATCAAACGAGTACTATTTATCTTCTTATTTTGGCCACTATCGTTTTAAAAGAGCCATTTGGCCGACGAAAGGCCTTGTCCGCGAGCTTGGCCGTTATTGGGGTTTTTCTGGTCCTATAATATTTTTCCCGATCCGAGACAATTTTTTTTCGTTTATTTGCAACACCTGTTATATAACATGCGTAATGCGATTCATAAAAATTGGTGACCATCCAGAAGTAAGGTCGGAAATGGTTAGAAAACAAGTATTTACAGCAGAGGATGTTGTGCAGGCGGGATTCAACCTTGTCGATCAAGCCGGCATTGATCAGTTATCAGCTCGAAACCTGGCTCAGGCTCTTGGGTCATCGACAGCCCCTGTTTACAGTAATTTCCAGAATATGGAAGAATTGGGATCTGCGCTGGTTAAAGAGGCCGTCAGGATTTTGTTGAATTTCACTAAATCCGGCACAACTGAAAATGTATTTCTGAACATTGGGATAGGGGTTTTGGATTTTACCTGGCAGCACCCTCGTTGGTACGAGGCTCTTTTTGTGGGAACCTCGAAACTTCCTGATCCAGGTCTTCAAATAATGGAAGAGTTGCTCCATACCATGGCTACTTTGCCTGAAATGGAAAATTTACCTCTTATTGAACGAACCATTGTTTTAAAGAAAATGGCGGTTTTCACCCACGGAATGGCAACAGAAATTTGTACCGGCAGAGCTGAAGCCCATTCCCGGGAAGAATGGCTCATTCTCATGGAAGAAGTGGGAGAGACCATCTTGAACGATGCTTTCTCACGCAAACCCCGAACTCAAAAAGAACTTGAAACTCTTGGCTCACTCTGCCATTGCAGTGATCCTGATCACCATAACAAGAAGGGCGACTGAAATGAAACTGTCCGGTTCCGATGGACGTTCAGGTATGGGCCATTTGGGTGCTATAGCTGTTTTTGTATTTTTGCAACTGAATGCTGCGTTTGCCATGGCTCAGCAGGATAACACTCCCGTTTTTACTCCAGCAGAAGAAGTGGGTTCCACTATTGCGGCCCGAGCTGGAGCGGAAACAGTTATGGATTTAACCGCATGTGTTAGCGAGGCTTTGCTGGCCAACGATGCCCTGCAGGCCGAACGTTTGCGTATGGCAGAGCTGCAAGGGCAAATGAAACAAGCCCTCAGCACAGGATTACCCACTGTGGATTTGGTGGGCGACTGGAGCCGAAGCCGAAGCCCGGTTATGGCTCTGGATTCTACATTTGGAGGTTCTGGAGGTGGATTTGCTCCCCCACCAGGATCACCCCTTTGGTTTGAAGATTGGCTTGGGGGTTTTGGCTCTTTAATTCCAGCTGCTGAAGATATAGAAGCCCAAACTTTTATGCATGCCAATTTGAATTTTTCATGGAACATTAATCCCATGAAAGTTTCCGGAGCCATGGGTGCGGCCAGATTGGGGATCGATCGTCAGAAACTCAATGAAACCAATTTTGAGCAAAAGACTACTGAACAAACCATGGTCGCTTATTACAATATTGTAAAAGCAGCGGAAAAAATTCATGCCGTAAAAGCTCAGCTTTCCAATCAGAATGAACTTTTAAACATCATGCGCTTGCGATACGAATTGGGCATGGCCACTCGGCTGGATACTCTTCAGGCCGCTGTAACTTTGGCAAATATTCAACCTCGTTTGAATATCGCCGAAGCCGATTTGCGAAATCAGGGGTCCCGCTTGAATGCCTTAATGGGGCGCCGGCCAGAACAACCTCTTTCCGTGGTAAACTCCCAGTCACTTGAACGAGACCGTATTAATGACGACACAGCTTTGCTTCTGGCTCAGCAACGTCCCGATTTGGCCTCGGTAGATGTTTTTACCGATATTTTGCGTCGCAATCGGAAAGCTCAGAAGGCTGAGAATATGCCCTTCATAACTGTTAACGGTGCTTATGGATATGTAGGAACCCAATTTGATAACATCTTTGAAAATGGACACGATTCCTGGAGTGCAGCAGTGGCATTGAATATTCCTGTTTTTGACGGCATGCTGCACCGTGGTCTGGTTGCCGAAACTGAAGCTCAGATTCGTCGTACCGAAGCCGAACAATCGGGGCATCGCCGGTTGGTTCAGGTTGAAGTTCTTGAGGTTCTGGCCAATTTACGTTTGGCCCGCGGAGTGCTCGATGCCGTTGAATTGAACCTTACCCGAAGTGAAGAAGTCCTTGAAGAAAGCCTGCTCATGCTGGAAATGGGCAAAATAAATTATCTCGATGTTCTGGTGTCTGAATCCAACCGGGCCGAAGCCCGAAGCAATGTCATCGATGCCAGGTATGAAGTCTTGGCTCTGACCGCTTCGCTGAAGAGAGCCGTAGGTTATTCACCCCTTGTTTCCCTGCAAAGTATCCCTGGAATGGTGACGGAGGTCTCCAAATGAAACGCATCAATAAATCTAGCTCCCTGAGCACAGTTATGGGTTCAATACTTTCACTGGCGGCTGTGCTTTTGCTGTTTTCAGGCTGCAAGGAAGAGGCGCCAACTGTTAGTTCACCGGAAGTGCATCGGAATGTCAGAATTCTGGAAATGACTTCGGGGGAAATGACTGAGTATTTCGAAATATCAGGTCCTGTTGCACCGGTTCAGGGAACCAATTTGAGCAGCCAGGAAAGTGGTCAGGTAATAAGACTTGCCGCAACCAAAGGCACTGTTCTTTCCCGTGGTGATGTAATTCTCGAATTGGATCGAGGGATATTAAAAGCTGAAATGAAAGCGGCTGAATCCAATTTTGAAACTCAGAGTTACAATGTGGACAAAGTCAGGAAACTTAATAAAGCAGGCAAACTGAGTCGCATGGAGTTGCTCACAGCTGAAAGTGCCTATCAGCAAGCCAAATCCATGGCCGCGGTGACTAAAAAACGATATGAACGGGCCATTATTACGGCTCCCTTTGATGGTGTCATTGTAGAACGATTTGTTGAGTTGGGTCAGTTGGTTCAACCCGGACAACCTGTGGTTCGCCTTATTGATCCATCAGTCCTGAAAGTAGAGGCATATCTTACAGATCAGGAAGTTTCATGGGTTAAAACCGGGACAACAGCTGAAGTCATGCTACAGGGCCAGGATCAAACAGTCCTGGGAACAGTTTCCTGGGTGGCTTTGGAAGCTGA
>JAAEOA010000356.1 GCA_024223715.1 bacterium
ATCTGTTCTTTAAATGCTTGGAAACTGAAGACTGGGCCCGTTCAGTGCTTTCTTATTCCCACGCAACGTCCAGAGTTCGGCAACTAATGAATGCCTGGTCCAATGAAACCGTGGCTGTGGTTGCCGACACAACTCTTTGGGAAGCCTGGTGGCTGACCATGTTGTCTCATTTGCAAATGCCAATTCCCGATGAACGTCGGCCGCTGATTACTCTGGCGGAATCATCTGATCCGGCTGGTCTGTATGCGCCGGGTGGCATGTATCTGTGTTTGGGTACCGAAGATTGGCAACGTCATTACAATGTTTTGGCCCGGGTCACAGATCGGGGTCTGATTCTCTTCAAGGATCGGTCACCCCTGGATCAGGAGGAGCTTCCACCTGGGTAAAAACATCCAGATTCAATCTTGTGACCGGCCCTTCAGAGAGTTACTTTTGAGCGGTCATGAACTAAACCACATCTGTCCAGGAGGAATCCGCCCATGGAGTTGCCATTCGAACCCTATCGCATCAAAATGGTGGAAAAAATTCAAAGGGTCAGCCGCGAAGAACGCGTCAGGCACCTTATAGATGCCGGCTACAACGTTTTTAAGGTTCCCAGTGAGGCGATTTACGTCGACCTTTTGACCGATAGCGGGACCAGCGCCATGAGTGATCACCAGTGGGCAGCCATGCTCACCGGCGACGAAGCATACGCCTGTAGCAAGAGTTTTGCCGATTTTAAAAACACGATTCAGGATATTTTTGGCTACAAACATGTTATTCCGGTTCACCAGGGCCGCGCTGCCGAAGGATTGCTCTTCAGTGTTGCCGTCCCCAAAGATTCCGTAGTGCCTAACAATATTCATTTCGATACCACCCGCGCCAATGTGGAACACGTGGGGGCCATAGCCCTCGATTGTGTCGCCGATGCCGGACTGGACCCCATGCTTGAAGCTCCGTTTAAGGGCGATATGTCCCTGGAAAAACTGGCTTTGGCTTTTGAAAAATACGGAACCGAGCGCATACCTTTTGTCATGTTAACAATCACTAACAACAGTGGTGGTGGACAACCGGTCAGCATGGCCAACGCACGGGAAGTGAGCGCATTCTGCAAGAAAATGGGTGTGCCCCTCATTTTTGATGCCTGCCGCTTTGCCGAGAATGCCTGGTTCATTCAGCAGCGCGAAGAGGGCTTTGCCAACATGGACATCAAGGAAATTTGCCGCACAATGTTTGCCCTCGGTGACGGTTGCACCATGAGTGCCAAAAAAGATGCTCTGGTAAATATTGGCGGTTTCCTTTGCCTGAACGACGACGAGATGGCCATGAATGCCACCAATCTGGGTATTCTCAGGGAAGGATTCCCTACCTACGGCGGCCTCGCTGGACGCGATCTGGCTGCCATTGCTCAGGGTCTTCGAGAAGTGATGGATCCGGATTATTTGGCTTATAGAATTGGTCAGGTGGCTCGTTTGGGCAATCGTTTGACCGAACTGGGAGTGCCCTTTTTGCGGCCCACCGGCGGTCATGCCGTGTATCTGGATGCTCGCAAAGCCTTGCCGCACATCCCTCAGGAAGAGTTCCCGGCTCAGGTGTTTACTGCCGCAATGTACCTTGAAGGTGGTGTCCGCGGCGTGGAAATTGGCAGCCTGATGTTCGACCACCTGGATCCCGATACCGGAGAGATGGTGCATCCGGCCATGGAATTGGTCCGTCTGGCCATTCCCCGCCGGGTTTACACTCATACCCAACTGGATTATGTGGCCGATGTTTGCGCCCGAGTCATGGAAATGGGCGATCGTTTGCGTGGTTTGGAAATTGTCTGGCAACCGCCTGCACTGCGTCATTTCACTGCCAAGCTGCAACCGGTCGGTGGCGGCAAAATGGTAGCCAGAGCCTGATGCTGGATCTTCATTGCAAGGGCTTGTTCGATGAATTATGTCCTCATTTGAAGCCCCTTCTTGAATCGGCTGCCGGGTCTTTGGACCTGGCAACCGATTTTTTTTCAATTTCCGTTATTGCCGATGACTTCCCTGAAGCCGAAAAACCCTGGCTGCAATTGAGTCGATCGTCTCTGGACACGGAGAAAAGGCTGGAAGCCAAGCTGTTCTGTTCAGAAGCCTCGTTCTGTACTTTGCAGCCTTTGACACGCTCCATTCTTCCGGCATCACAGGTTTGGGAGCAGGCTCCCGCTCCCAGGAATACTTCTCTTTTTGATGAAGCCAGTTTCTCATCTGAAAGGGCTTCCGCTTTTCTGCACCATGAATGGTTACTGGCCCGGGACTGGGCTCGTTCGGAAATTGTTCCCTCTGCCATACCCGAGGGTCAAATTGAAGCTTTTTCAGAATCCTGGGCTGTGGTTATCGATGGCCGGCTGTCCAGATTGGGCTTGCCGGGATACAGCATGGTCGAACGAAGATCTCAGTTCAGTGGTCTGTTCTCCGGTGCCGGAGTGCTGTTGCCCGATCACTGGCAAATATTTCAATCCCTTTGGGATGGAGGGATTACCGACTGGCACGACGTATTGGCCGTCCTCAGGCATTTGCCACGACTTTAATAAGAATTTGGCTGTGTTTTAAAAATTCATCCTGCCTCATTGCCGGATACCATTTGCTTTTTTTTCCATTATACCCCAATTTCATTGGGTTGAATGATGTTGACGTTTACCCTGTCCGCCAATACCCTTCGCAGACGGTTTGAACGGATTTATGTAAGTAAAGTATGTCCTGATTCCCCTACCGGGCGTCCCTTAACCGGGATCCGGACCATCAGGATGTCCAATGCACCCTTTGGGAGGTTGGTTCATGTTCGCAGTTTCTTCCGCACGACGCTTGGTCTTCACTTTTTTGTTGGCTTTGATGGCTATCACCATTTTTAGTCTCGCTGGCTGTAGCAAAGAAGAAGTGGTTGACCCTTACGTCTATACTTCCCTGCGCAGTGTTACCCGGGGCGACACCCTGAGCGATTTGTTCAATTTTGAAATTGAAGCTCCTGAATTGGAATACGTTAAAGGTGATGTTGCCATCGTGCGCGACGGCAACCTTTTGGAATTCCTGGTCGGCCAGGACCTGGAAAACAACTATGCCAACATGGCTGGGACTCTGCTGGGCGTGAAAAAAACTTTCACTCCTCAGCCTACTCACCTGGTTATCGAGCGTATCAAACGCAACGGTACCGTAGAGCAGGACAGCATTCCTCGCCCCACTGGTTACACTCTGCCTAAACTTCTGCGCTCCGGTGCCATCAGCCAGGAATTGGCCGGTGCTCCTTTGCCTGAAATGGGCTGGAAAATCAAAGACTTTAAAGAAGCCGAATCCACTTATCTGCCTGAAAAAGAAGGCGACGACCTGCGCACCGTTAAAAGTGCCTACTTGAATTTTGTGCACCGTCCCCGTGTTGGTCTGCCTGATTCCGTAGCAGCCAACCCCAGTGCAGAAGACTATGCCTGGTACGCCATTGGCGATGAAACCAGCATGGAATTGGTCGACCTGACCGATGGTGCTGTTTTCATGATGGAATTGTTGCAGGATCAGGATCTTCCTCTGATCGGTGCTTTCACCGTTGTGAGTTTGGATGGGGAATACCAGAACCGCAAAATTGACCATGAAGGTCTTGGACACCTTATGGGGTCTATGCGCATGGAATGGTTCCAGTATGCCAATACTTATGTACAGGGCTATAAAGGCGAATAAGTCAGCTCTGTCTGGTTAAGCAACCTGGCTGGGTTTGAGATAATTAAAAGGCACTCCTTTGGGGGTGCCTTTTTTTGGCAACTGGCGCCGGTCTTTTTATTTTCCCAAACTTGACAGAAGAAACCGAGATATGAAATAATTTACGTTCATAATAATTGGAGGATATTCATGCGCATATTACTAACGTTCGTCCTGCTGCTGATTGCCACCGCTGCCCCAGCTTATAATTGGGAGTACGTCGGCATGAATGGCGTCAATGCCACCAGCTTGACCGTCGACCCTGTGCATAACCGCGTTTTAGTAGGCACAATGGAGGGTTTCTGGTACTACGATCAGGCCAGTAGCTTATGGACCGAACGCGACATGGAGGGTTCCATCGGCCGCACCGTTTGGGCCGTCGATTACAACGATACTCTACCAGAATTTGTAGTCACTGGTCGCGAGAACGCCTGGTTTAAGGGTTATATGGAATACAGCGAGGACCTGGGTGATACCGATAACTTCGCCTACGAATCAACGGGTGGCATGGTCACTGACGTGATCCATAGTGGGCAAACCTATTGGGCATGCACTTCATCTGACGTTGTCGACGGCGAGTTATTGCGCTCCAGCGACGGTGGCATGACTTGGGCTCCCATCGCGGGGCATGGTTTCCATACCATGGCCAATTTCACATTTAATTTTGGCCCTGGGGAGTTGGTGCTCGCCGGAGACGCCAGCGTCAAGATTAGCTACACACAGGGCGACACGTGGCAAGATATTACCGGCAACCTGCCTTCGGACAATGGCGTGCATTGTGTCGAAGGCTTCTTTCCGGGTGGCGATGCTTGGCCAGCATACAGTCTTTTTGCCAGCACCGATCTCGGCATCTATTTCACCGAATGGAATGAGGTTTGGCTCCAGACCCTCGATGTCTCTTGCCGGGATATGGCGAGCATTCCTCCAGCAGTCTCCTATATGGGCGCAGATAGGCTCAGTGCCGTCACCTGGGACGGCCGAATCATGGTCTCGATCGATGGCTGGACGGACGAGACCGAAAATCTACCTGGTACGCCTGTTGCCATAGCCTACTCTCCAAACGATCGGGGTCTTTACGTGGCCACTGCTACCAACGGCGTTTGGCGTTACCTCGGCGTGGGGCCGCACCCTGGTTCAGTGAACACGCCGGAACGTGTCTCATTGGAGCTTCAAGCTCATCCTAATCCTTTCAATCCAGGCACCACCCTGAGCTTTTCCTTAACAGAAACAGGCCCGATCGATCTGCGGATCTTTGACGTGGCTGGTCGCGAGATGGCGATTCTGGCAGTGGGACCACGAGAGGCAGGAGAGTACACCGTGGACTGGCACGCCGTCGGTTTTCCCAGCGGCACGTACCTGGCCTGTTTGAAAATTCAAGGGGTGAGGGCGACTCAGAAGCTCGTCCTTCTCAAATGATATTTTACGGCTAGTAAAGTTTTAGTATTGGCCCCGGGCAGTGTTATTCTGCTCGGGGCTCTTTGTTTTCAGGAATAGACTTTTATGGCTTTCGATCAGAAATGACGGTCTATCAAACCAACAACTCCATCAACCCCGCATCCCGCAAAACGGCCTTAGGCGATACCTTGGTTTTCTTCTCCAGTGGGGAAGTCGTCAACTTGTTAGCCACCATTCCCACCATAACTCCGTGTTGGCCTTCAAAAAGCAATTC
>JAAEOA010000357.1 GCA_024223715.1 bacterium
CTGGTTATTCCCTTCAGGTCAAGGGCCTCGATAGCATCTGCGGGTATTATCCCCTTAACTATTCCAAGGAGTTACTTTGGCTAATACACATCCGGTTTCTGAGGAAACCAATTATTCGGGAAAGCCAAATGAGGGTCATTCGGAGTTTTTGGAATGGTGAAGTGCCAGGTGAGTATGAAAATATAACGGCCCGGGAATTCCCCGGGCCGTTTTGCTAATGCCAGCTTTTAGGCGTCAGATTTTTTCTGAGTCATCAATGAAACCACAACCAGAGTAAGGAAACTCAGGGGAATGGAAACCAACCCAGGATTGCTGAACGGCACAAGTGCTGTAGCTGGGTCAAGACCATAACGAACGTACATGCTCGGTGAGGCCATAATTAAACCAAGAGCGGCCACAATACCTACAATAATGGAGGCGGTGATACCCTTGGCTGTTGTTTTTTTCCAAAATAACAACATGATGATAGCCGGTAAGTTTGCCGAGGCAGCCACAGCAAAAGCCCAGCCCACTAGGAATGAAACGTTCATACCCCGGAATAAAATGCCCAAGACAATAGCCAGCAGTCCCACGGCAAAAGCGGCAATTTTACCGTTGCGAACTTTTTCACCCTCAGTCATTTTCATGCCAGCAAAACGGTCCATCAAATCATGAGCCACTGCGCCTGAAGCAGCAATAATGAGCCCACTGACGGTACCGAGAACGGTTGCAAAGGCAATGGCGGAAATAACCGCAAACAGGAAGGTACCAAACGATTTGGCAAGCAACGGTGCCGACATGTTGTTGGTAACGGGATTGACCACCGCGTTGACCATGGCGCCAAGGCCCATGAAAAGGGTCAGAATGTAGAAGAACCCAATGGCGGAAATGGCCACAATGGTTGACTTACGTGCTGCCGCAGGACTCGACACTGTGTAGTATCGAATCAAAATATGAGGCAGAGCGGCTGTTCCGCAGAACAGTGCCAGCATCAGGGAAACAAAATCAAACTTTTGCAGGCCGGTACCCATAACCTTGAATTTTAGGCCGGGTCGCATGATTTCATTTCCGGGTGTAATGACAGGATAGTGAACGGTCACTTTTCCACTGCTGTTATCAGTAAACTTCGCTTTTTTCCAGCGTTGAATCTTGGTTTCTTTGTCACCCAGCAGGGCCAGAAATGAAGTGATTGTCAAATTGGTTCGAGTGGCTTCCGGACCAGTTTTTCCTGCGATTTGAGTGAGATTTCCCACCTGACGCAATTGATTTTCTTCTGAGGCGGGCTTCCCGTTAATGGTGTGTGCACCGTCCAGTTTTTCCTCCCACTGGATTTCCTGTAACAGAGGATCCGGACCATCAGTTACGACCATCCACCAATTTTCATTTGATCCGGAAAGCCTGACAAATTTGTGCCCGTCGGCTTCCTGAGTTTCCAGAATTTTACTGCCTTCAAGGTGCGACAGGCTGATTTCCTGATAATTGTGGAAAGGTACCGAGCCACCTTGATCCGGTTCGGTGCTTAGACCGCGAATCATGACTGCTGCTACCAGGATGATGGAAAAAATGATCAGCAGTCCACCCTTGAGAAACTGCACATAAGTTGTCGAGGTCATTCCTGCGGTGGCCACAATAGTAATCACAATGGCGCCCACCATGATGACACCCACGTAGTGAGGCAGGCCCAGCAGAGGTTCCACAAGAACACCGGCCCCCACCATTTGAGGAATCAGATAAAAGATGGAAACAATGAGAGTACTGATTGCTGCGGCAAGCTTGATGCCCCGGCTGTCAAATTTGGCATCCAAGGCGTCGGTGAAAGTGTATTTTCCCAAGCGCTTCATGGGTTCGGCCACCACAAAAAGGGCCACAATCCAACCAGCCAGATAACCAATGGAGTAAAGGAAGCCGTCATAACCCACAGTGGCGATCATGCCGCAAATACCCAGGAAGGATGCAGCTGACAAATAATCACCGGCAAAAGCGATGCCATTGACACCCCAGTGAACCTGTCCACCAGCAGCAAAATATCCAGAAGCCGATTTGGCCTTGCGGGCAAAATAGAAACTGAGCCATAGCACTGCAATTACGAAAATAAGGAAAATTATTACAGCCATTATTGTACCTCTGGGGATGGGGCATTGTCGGCACCGTTGAGTTCTTTTTCTTTCTGACTGCAGGCAAAGTTGTAAATCAGAGCCAGAATGAGGGCAATAATGATGAGCCCAAAGCCGTACACCACAGCCAAATTAAGACCAAGAAAAATAATCTTTTCCATGCTTAATGGGCTGATGATGTTGAGGGCCACAAAGCCTATGTAAATAATGGCGTAGGCCAGGAACATCCATACACCAAGGCGGGATTTATAGCCTCGGGCGTGGTCGGGGCCGCTTTGGGCGGCAGGTTTGTGCAGCATGCGGAGTCCTTCGGAATGGGAAAAATTCAACAGGTTCCGTTAAATCAATAACATCCCGATAGTTTATACTCAAGAATCTTTTGTTTCCAAAAACTCAAAACCCATACTTTTCAAGTCGGTAAATAAGCACATGCCGCGGAATGCTGAGAAAAAGGGCGGTTTTACTGCGATTCCCGCCACATAATTTGAGGGCCCGTCTGATGATCTCTTTTTCCATCTCTACCAGTGAAACCCCATCGGTGGGAAGGTCTTTCAGGGGCAACCCCTCGTCCGTGGGGTTGTCCGGCGATTGTTGGACAGCTGGTGTGATGGTTCCCGAACTGGGCCCCAGTCGTTGAAAATCATCACTATCCAGAGTGTCTCCCTGCCGCATAAGGACCAGCCTCTGGTTCAGGTTTTTTAATTCCCGAACATTACCTTTCCATTGATGACTTGCCAGCTCGCCAAGCAATTTGGCGGAAGATGTGACATCCTGCCCCCCATGCATGAGAGTGAAATGATCCCACAGGCAATTGATATCTTCGAGACGATCCCGCAAAGGAGGAATGTTCAGGTGAAGAACATTGAGGCGATAATATAGGTCTTCTCGAAATCGCCCTTCTGCCACTTCTTTTTCCAGATCTCGATGAGTGGCACAAACCAGACGGAAATCGACATCCAAAGTTTGGCTGCTTCCCACCGGATCTACTTGATGGGTTTCCAGAACCCTCAACAATTTTGGCTGAAGAGACAAAGGTAGCTCGGCTATTTCATCCAGAAAAAGCGTGCCCCCGTGGGCACTTCGGATTTTCCCCGGAGAATCCTGGGCGGCCCCGGTAAAAGACCCTTTCAAATGACCGAACAACTCCGATTCCATCAGTTCCGCAGGAATGGCCCCGCAGTTAACAGGAATAAAAGGCTGGTCGTAGCGGGGAGACAAGTCGTGGCAGGCACGGCAAACCAGTTCCTTGCCTGTCCCGCTTTCTCCGGTAATGAGAACTGTGGCGTCGCTTCCGGCAACTTGTTTGACCTGATTCATCAGGTCGCTCATTCCTCGGCTTTTAAAAACAAGACCTGTGGCCTGATGCTCTTTTTTCAGGAGATTTCTTAACCGGGCATTGTCTTTTTCAAGGCCGGTGTGGTGCAAAGCCTGATCAACAGTCAGAAGAAGTTCGTCCCGCGCAAAGGGTTTTAAGAGATATGAGAAAGCACCTGATTTCATGGCTTCAACAGCTTGTTTGACGGTGCCGTGGGCAGTAAGCACAATTACTGGCGGAGCTCCATCGGGGTTGTTTTCAACAATTTGGTTCAGGACTTCCATACCGTCCATACCGGGCATTTTTATATCAGTCAGTACAAGGTCCGGATGGGTGGACAATTTTTCCAAACCCTGTTCGCCATTGGAGGCGGAAATAACATCGTAGCCGGCCTCAGTGAGCATGAAGGAAACGACTTCCCGCAGGCTGGTATCGTCGTCAATAAGCAGAATCCTAGCCATTGATATCTTTCTTGTTGGTGAAAATGTTAAACGTTAGGGTATGAGCGAGGCCCTAACTTCGCCACAGTTGGTGTAAAAACCACCGGTGGCTTCATTTGTAATGGGCATTATTTCTTTCCAGCTTCGCAAATACCAGCGCAGGTTAATTTCTTCAAAAACAAACAGGGCACCGCCAATGAAAGTCTGACCTTCAACCGTCATTTGATAGGTAAGTTCATAGCGGGCTTCCTGGTCGTAGGGCATTCCTCTTTCTGTAACCTTGTCGGTCAGGTTCAATGCTGATTCCACGGCGGGACTGAGAAATTTTTTCAGGAAACCTTCTTCTTTGGAGACATCCCAGTGATCCCAGTTAATGCCCGGATACATGGAGATTGTGCCGAGGTCCGCCTCATATGTGAAGCTGTCTGACAGAACATCCCGGAATTGCTGAAAGTCACGAACCACGACGGCTTGTTCCATAACTTTGAGTACCAGATCGGGTCCATCTTCACCGGTCATAGGGTCGCCGGACCGTTTTCCAAAGCCCAAAGCCAAAGCGGTGGTTGAACTCAATACAATAAGCAGGAAAATTATTGTTGCTAATTTACCGTGTTTCAAAACATGATCCTTTCTCAGGAGTTTTTTTGATTTTGATAGCGACCAAGGGATAGAACAACTCTTGCTCCTTCTTTATAGCTTTCATCGACACTTAAAGAGCCACCCATGTTCTCGGCAATGCGAAGGCTGGTGGCCAAACCCAAACCGGTTCCATCTTCCCGGGAGGAAAAAAACGGGGTACCAAAATTTTCCAGAGCTTCGGAAGAAAAACCAGGCCCAGTGTCTGAAATCATTAACCGACAAACTGAATTCTGACAGTTGAGTTCCAATTCAATGGGTTGGTTGGACCGGGTCATGGACGCTGCATTCAAAATAATATTAACCAATATTTGCCGCACCTCTTCTGAGTTTCCATTAACCAGGCAGGACTCTGGAAGAGTGGTGTGCAAAACCGGAACGTCATCTTGGTTTTCAATAAGTTGAATGACTTTTTCCACTTCTTTTACCAGGTCTATTTTTGTTTTCTCCCCTGGCGTGGAGCGGGCGAACTGGAGGAACCGACTGAGGACCTGGTTTAGGCGTTCGGCTTCTTCAAGCAGAATTTTTAAAAGACGATTTTTAGGATTGGATTCCGGAAAATCATCGGCCAAAACCTCGGCCGCACCCTGAATGCTGGCCAACGGGTTACGAATTTCATGGGCCAGTCCCGCAGACAAACGCCCCACGGCGGCAAGTTTGGCTGAACGAATCAGTTCCTGTTCCACTTTGTTTTTCTCATCGAGAGTGTTTTGAAGATTGCTGGCTGTTTTTTCCAGATTCTTTTTTGCCAGATTTAATCGTTCCACTAATTGGCCGGCGAGGAGTCCCATGCCCAGATATAAGAGGATTTCAAGGATTTTTTCAGCCCGCATGCCGGGATCTGCCATGACAAAATGATCCAATCCCCATTCTTTGGCAAAAGCATGAGGAAGGTAAATAACGACAACCAGTAAAGCTGCACCGAGTCCTCCGGGAATTCCTCCCCGAAAGGCTGCTAAAATGATGGGAAAATAGTACAATCGGCGGTAAATTCCGTGAAGGGCTGCGTTCCAGTCAAAAGATGGAACTGTATTCATGACATGACCGGAATGATGGGCATGGCTACCGTGGGGCGTAATGTAGTGCAGAGTCGAAACAATACCAATGAACAAAACCACCAACCAGTACTGCCGGAAAATTGCATTTGGGTTTTGGTTCGAGGCTGAATTCATTCTGTTTTCCACGTGGATTGAAGTTTGCAGACTGTCTTGTAGAATATTCTATAGAAAATTGTAGAATATTCTTCAATAAAAGCTGAGTCGATGAAGCTGTTTGTCGATAACTCTTTTAGTTTCAAAGGATTACGTTTTGGCTTGTTTTCTGCAATGCAGTGTTCAGCATATGCAGGAGCCATGCCGCAAAAGAAATGAGTACCAAAAGGTGCGTCTTGTATCCAAAATCCTCTTGGGGTCTGTTCTGATTCTTCAGTGCATGACACCGGAATTTGCCCACAGCACGCCTGAGAGTAAAAATCCAGTCCTGTCCAAGCAATCAAACCTTAAAGACTATATTGAATGGTCTTTGCAGAACCATCCGCGTCTGCAAAGTGCTGCTGCAATTTCAGAAGCAGCCCGGCAGTCTGCAAACGAAGCCGGGGCATTGCCTGACCTGAAACTGGCATACGGAGAAATGATTGTACCGGTTGAAACCCGCGTTGGTCCTCAGGAACGGGTTTTTTCTGTTGCCCAGAGTTTTCCCTGGTTTGGGTCTTTGGGCCAGATGGAAGCTGCCGCAAATTCACGTCGACTTGCAGCTGAAAGCCACTGGCGCTCCGAAAGCCAGGAAATCAAACGTCTGGTTGGGCAAGCGTGGTATGAATTGGCTCAATTGCAGCAGGAAATAAAAATCACCCAAAGTCACCGGGAAATTTCTCAGCAGAACGAAGAGGTGGCTCTGCGGGCTTATGAAGCGGGAACGGCAAAATTTCGCCATGTTTTACAGGCTCAAATGCAGAGCGAAAAACTGATCAACCGGGTTGTGTCTCTGCAAAGTCGCTTGCAACCGGCCACAATCAGTCTGAATTCCGCAGCCGGGATGTCTCGGAATAATCAAACCCCAGCAGCGTTTCTTCCGGCCAAAGTGATGGTTCCTGAAGAGGCCGTAGACTATTACGAGTTAATGAAGCAAAACAATGCTCGTCTGGAAAATTTGCGCCAACAGGAAGACGGATTTCGTTATTCTGAAGAAGCGGCCCGGCTTTCGGGCCGTCCTCAATTCACCGTGGGCCTGGATTATATTATGACAGGTGAAGCCCGGATGCAGGGAGTCGATGACAGCGGCAAAGACCCCCTGATTGCCCGCGTGGCCGTTAATGTTCCCCTATGGTCAGGCAAGGCGACGGCAAGGCGGTTGGCTTCGGCAAGTCGTCTGAACGCTGCTTCTTCAAAACGCACGCAATTGAATCTGGAATTGGAAATGGAACTGGAGAAAATCCTTTTTCGGGTGGGCGATTCCACCAGAAATTTGAAAATGTACGAGAATAACCTTTTACCCAGAGCCCGCCAGGTTCTGCAAGCCAGCCGGGCCGATTATGAGACAGGAAACGCATCTTTTGATGAAGTAAATTCTGCGCGGGAAGTCTTGTTGGATCTGGAATTGTCGCTCTTGCGGGCGACCTTGGATCAGGCTCTTGCTTTCAACGATTTGCAGGCTTTAACCGGTGTCCCTCAGTCTTTCAAACCTTACCAGGGAAATGAGTAATCTGATGGCAGCCAACCGCTTAAAAATCTGGATGATTATTCCTGTGTTTTTGCTGGCCTTTGCCGGTGGTTTTCTTGTGCGAGGAGTCTCCGGTCCTTCCGCCGGACATTCTGATTCTACGGCAGAGTCGGTGGAAAATGAACCTGAACGCTGGACCTGTTCCATGCACCCGCAAATCATTCTGCCAACCAATAACCAAATGTGTCCCATTTGTAACATGGACCTCATTCCCTTGGAAGATGACCTAAGCTCTGGTCTGGCCAGGAATGAACTCTCTTTAAGCCCCGAAGCCGCGGCTCTGGCCGATTTAGGTACCAGTCTGGTACAACGTCGGTTTGTGGCTCGGCGGGTGCCTTTGGTGGGAGAGGTTTCTGCCGATGAAACCAGACTAAGGGAAATAACGGCCCGTTTTGGGGGACGTCTTGATCGTCTTTATCTGGCTTCAACCGGAGCAAATGTCAGCAAGGGCATGAAGCTGGCGGAAATTTACAGCCCGGAAATTTACGGAGCTCAGGCTGAGCTTCAAACGGCAGTCAATTCTTTGGCGGCAGCCCCCGAAGGACCGGTTGCCGATAGCGCCCGGCGCCTGGTGGAATCGTCCAGGAAAAAACTGCGCCTGGCAGGACTGTCGGCCTCGCAAATTCAGGAAGTGGAGGCCGGTGGACAGCTGAATGAAAACCTGGTGGTCACCGCTCCCTTTGATGGTGTGGTCATTAGCCGCAAGGCTACTGAAGGGCAATATGTAAAAACGGGAATGGTGCTTTATTCCATAGCCGATCTGTCCAGGGTTTGGGTTACTTTGCGGGCCTATGAGCGGGACTTGATTTGGTTACGCCCGGGGCAAAATGTTGAATTTCGAACCCGCAGCCACGGGGGCCTTATTTTTAAAGGCGATATTCTGTTTCTGGATTCAATTCTGGATGAAAAAACCCGAACCGTTGAAGTGCGTGTTGAAGTTGAAAACTCCGATGGCTTGTTGAAACCGGGAATGTTGGTTTCCGCTGAAGTGGAGGCAGTTCTCGATGCGAATGGAAATCCTGCTCAAATGGATGAAGTGGCTTTGCCGCCTTTGGTTATCCCCGCTTCGGCTCCTTTGTTGACCGGCCGCCGAGCAGTGGTCTATGTGCAAAAAGAAGGTCAGGAATTCCCCGTTTATCAGGGGCGGGAAGTGGTTCTCGGTGCCAGAGCCGGAGATTTTTATCTAGTGGAAAAAGGCCTCATGGAAGGCGAAAAAGTGGTCACCCGGGGTGCGTTTAAAATTGACAGCGCCCTGCAAATTCAAGCCAAAGACAGCATGATGATGGCCCGCGATGGACTCGGTTATCCGGCAGAAAATATTTCGACACCAGCAATTATTGAAACACCTGAAGACTTTAAAAAAGCCCTGATTATTTTGTTGGACGCCTACCTGGAATTGCAAAGCAAACTCGCCGCCGATGATAACGAAGGTTCCGCTCTGGCTGGCCGGTCAGTTGCTGAAGCGATTTCCGCAGCCGAAGAATTATCTGATCAACTATCGGTTAGTGCTGCCATTAAGTGGAGCCACTTGTATCCAAAACTGGATCAGGCTTTGCAAGCCTTGGAACATTCTGAAACTTTGGTTACCCGACGGGTTCCGTTCCAGCCTCTTTCAGACAACCTGTGGCTGGTCTTCAAAACCTTTGGTACACCCGAAGACAAGGTCTTGCGCCAATTCAATTGCCCCATGGCTTTCAGCGATACCGGGGCCGAGTGGATTCAGCTGGGCAAGACTACAAATAATCCCTATTTCGGTGACCAAATGTTGCGTTGCGGTACTCAGGTTCAAACTCTGAGCCCTGCTTCCTCCGAAAACAAAGAGGGTCACTAAATGAGTGACCGTCTGTTATCACCGACTGGTTTTTGGGCCAACCTTATTGGCTTTTGTCTTGATAATAAATTGATCGTTTTTCTGTTGGTTCTGCTCGCAGTGGGTTGGGGTGCCGTCGTATCCCCTTTTGACTGGCAAACCAGCTTTCTGCCTCGGGATCCTGTGCCGGTGGATGCCATTCCCGATCTGGGTGAGAACCAACAGATAATTTTTACCGAGTGGCCCGGCCGCTCACCTCAGGATATTGAAGACCAGATCACATATCCGCTGACCTCGGCCCTGATGGGTTTGCCTCATGTGCGCACCGTGCGCAGCTATTCCTTTTTTGGTTTCAGTTCGGTGTACGTTTTGTTCAACGAAGACACTGAGTTTTACGATTCCCGGTCTCGCATTCTGGAAAAATTAAGCAGCCTGCCCATGGGCACTTTGCCTGCAGAAGTCAGCCCTGCTCTGGGGCCGGATGCCACAGCTTTGGGGCAGATTTTTTGGTACACAATTGAAGGCCGCGATGACAATGGAAATCCTGCGGGTGGTTGGGATTTAGCCGAGTTGCGCCAGGTGCAGGATTTTCAAATCCGTGATGCTCTGCTGGCTGCCGGGGGCGTGGCTGAAGTGGCGTCCGTAGGTGGTTTTGAGCAGGAATATCACGTGGAAGTGGAGCCAGACGCCCTGCAAATTTTCAATGTTACGCTGGCTCAGGTCAGTCGAGCGGTGGCTCAGTCCAACCGTGATGTGGGAGCCCGCAGTTTGGAAATCAACCGGGTGGAGTATTTGGTTCGTGGCGTTGGGACCGTCTCTGGAATTGAGGATATTGAAGCCAGTGTGGTTGCTGTGCGCAATAATGTTCCGGTTCTGGTGGGAGACGTGGCCTCTGTTTCCCTGGGGCCGGCCTTGCGCAGGGGGACTCTGGACAAAGAGGGGGTTGAAGCGGTTGGTGGCGTGGTGGTTGCCCGGTACGGTGAAAACCCACTGGAAGTTATCAAACGGGTCAAGAAACGTATTTATGAAATTTCTCCCGGACTTCCGAGCAAGGTTTTGCCTGATGGGCGAACCAGCAAGCTGACGGTTATTCCCTTTTATGACCGCAGCGGTCTTATTCTTGAAACCCTCGATACTTTGCGTGAAGCCCTCGGTCTGGAAATCCTGCTGACTATTATTGTGGTCATTGTCATGGTCAGCCATTTGCGAGCTGGTTTGCTGGTGGCGGGACTTTTGCCCCTGGCTGTTCTCATGTCATTTATTGCCATGAAAATATTTAAGGTCGATGCCAACATTGTAGCCCTTTCCGGTATTGCCATTGCCATTGGGACCATGGTCGACATGGGTGTCATTCTGGTGGAAAATATTCTCAAGCGTCGAGATCAGAATCCTGATTATTCTCTGCGAAATGTGATTCACAGCGCCAGCAGTGAGGTGGCTGGGGCAGTAACCACGGCTGTAGCGACCACCATTATTGGCTTTCTTCCGGTCTTTACTCTGGTGGCTTCTGAAGGGAAGCTCTTCAGGCCCCTGGCTTTTACAAAAACATTTGCACTGGCTTCATCGGTTATTGTTGCATTGGTGGTTATTCCTCCGGTGGCGTTGTTGATTTTGCGAGGGGGAAAAGCCCGTTCGGCTAAGGCAACTGAAAACCTGCCTTGGTATCGAACAAAAAAGTTCAGAAATCTTTTTCCAGCAGTTTTAGCTGGCATTCTTCTGGCTCATTTGTGGCTGCCTTTAGGACCCGAAAAAAGTATCTTTTTGAATATCCTTTTTGTGATGGTTTTGGCTGGCGGGCTGTTGTTCCTCTTTGAATTGTTTGGAAAAATTTATCCGCGAATTCTGGATTGGTGTTTGAGTCACAAACAAGTGTTTCTGGTTCTGCCAGCCTTGGTTATTGCTTTTGGTTTGTACATTTGGCAGGATTTGGGTAAAGAGTTCATGCCTCCTTTGGATGAAGGCTCGTTTCTCTACATGCCAACCACCATGCCTCATGCCTCCATTGGCGAGGCCAGCGAGGTGCTGGCTCATCTGGATCAGGCCATTGCCAGTATTCCCGAAGTTGAACAGGTTGTAGGAAAGCTGGGAAGAGCCTCGACTGCTCTTGATCCAGCTCCCATTTCCATGGTCGAAACCGTGGTGAATTATAAATCAGAATACAAACGCGATTCCAGCGGCCGCCGTCAGCGTTTCCGTTTCGATAAGGCAAACAATAGTTTTGCCCGTGACGAATACGGGAATCTGTTCCCCGACAGCGGCGGCCGTTTTTATCGTCAATGGCGTCCTGAAATAAAAAATGCTGATGATATTTGGGATGAAATTGTGCGGGTTACGAAATTGCCTGGCACAACATCGGCTCCCAAGCTTCAGCCTATTAGCACTCGCCTGGTCATGCTGCAAAGCGGTATGCGTGCGCCCATGGGTGTGAAGGTAAAAGGGCCAACTCTGGAGGCCATTGAAGAAGCCGCTCTGGCCATCGAGAAACACTTAAAAAATGCACCTATGGTTTTGGCCAATACAGTGATTGCCGATCGCATGGTGGGCAAACCGTATCTGGAATTAATAATTGACCGGGCGGCCATTGCCCGTCATGGAATGAGCATTGCAACGATTCAGGAGGTTATCGAAACCGCCATTGGCGGCAAGACTGTGACTACAACCATAGAAGGCCGAGCTCGCCATGCTGTGCGGGTGCGTTATCCCCGGGAAGAGCGCGATAACATCAGTGCTTTGAACAACATTTTGGTTCATGGTGACGATGGGGTGGCTGCTCCTCTTGGTGATTTGGTGGAAATCCGTTATGTGCGTGGTCCCATGACAATAAAAAGTGAAGATACGTTTCTAATTGGTTATGTGATTTTTGATCGGCAACCAGGTTTCGCAGAAGTGGATGTGGTGGAGTCGGCCCGTTCATATTTGCTGGATCTGAGCCAAAGCGGTCGTTTGAACTTGCCTCAGGGAGTGAGTTATACTTTTGCCGGCAGTTTTGAAAATCAGGTGCGCAGTGAAAAAACTTTGCGGTTGGTTTTGCCGGTGGCTCTGCTGTTGATTTTCCTGGTTTTGTATTTGCAATTCCGTTCGGCCGCCACCACAACCATGGTTTTTGGTGGTGTTTTTGTGGCCTGGGCCGGTGGCTTCATCATGATTTGGCTTTACGGCCAGGGATGGTTCCTGGACGCCTCCATTTTTGGGTTCGATTTGCGTGAAATGTTTCATGTTCATCAGTTGAATTTGAGCGTGGCTGTTTGGGTCGGGTTCCTGGCTCTGTTTGGCATTGCCACCGATGATGGTGTGTTGATGGCCACTTATTTAGATCAAAATTTCAAAGCGCGTGAAGGCAAGGGTGCCCCTGAGGACAAAGCGGCAATCCGGCAAGCGGTTATTGCAGGGGCTACGCGTCGGGTTCGTCCGGCGCTGATGACTTCGGCTACCACTATTCTGGCTCTGCTGCCTATTCTGACGTTGAACGGACGCGGGGCGGATATCATGATTCCCATGGCCATACCTTCCCTTGGTGGAATGATGATGGCTTTGTTGACCTTGTTCATTGTGCCGGTTTTGTATTGTTGGAGGCAGGAGCGTCGGGTAAAATTAGTCCGTTAAAAGATTGAATTAACGGTAATAAGCCCGGAGGCGGTCCCAGGTCACATTTTCGGTGGCCACCGTGCCTGAATACAAGCCATCAAGGGTTAGTTGGTAGTCGTATTCATTTCCCGGATGGTAATACGGAGATGAATATAGTGTGGGGCCTACCCACAGCCACACACTTGATCCGGGTTCACCGGAAAGGACCATGGTTCCTTCGCTGCAGGTTTCAACCATCAAACTCTGGGCGATGGCTACTGAATCACAATCCAGAGGAGCCAATTGATAGAGATAGCTATCCACTTCGGGAGTAAAAGTTACTTCGATAATACCGCTGGAACCAATAACTGCGATGAACCAATCGGTATCGCGATGAATATAGTAGGAAACCCCATACCAGCCACTGATTCCCGAGAAATCTAAATGTCCATTGGCATCTCCGGCCAGAGCCTGGAACGGAGATCCATATTGTTCGCTGTTACATCCACCGTTCCATTGATCCTGATATTCGTCTTCCAGGGGAGGTTCGTTTTCAGGGAAAGTTCCGGTTAAATCAAGGATGCATTCCGGGGTCAATTGATCTTCAACCATCTCAAATACATAGTCACCGGAGTTCCCACTCATACCAGTTACCACAACAAAATAGGTCTGCCCGGCTTCCAGATAAACTTCTTCCAGTTTGGAAACATAGAATCCGCATTCCTCATCATAATAATAGTCAACATTACAGGCAATAACACTATGGTCGCTGTCAAAAACATAAAGACCGGTATCATAATTGGAACCGCACAGGTCAATTTCCACCCAAAGGTTATCCGTGGTTGTATAAGAGTAAAAAACGGCTGGGCCCCAGGCTTCGTAGGGGCACATTTCCGCGCAGCAGTTGACCGTGTAGCCAACATTGGTACCGGTGGTGCTGTAGGGTAAACCGGGAATGGGAAAGGCATCGTCCCAGGTGTCGCCGCCTTGGCGCAGTAATTCCAAATCTGGTTCTGGAATGGTGATGGATGAAGTTTCTCGGGGAACTGGAGTGGATCTTGTGGTTTGGGCCAACAAAGATGCGTGAAAACCGAATATGCAGATAAGAAAGAGGAGCGCCGTTGTGGATTTCATTATACCCCCCAAGCAATTTAAGGAAGTGAGATATTGAAAACAAGGCTTATCGAGATTCAGTTTCCATTCTTGCATGGTGGGAGTGAAATGTCAACAATGGCCTGATTGTCATTTTTGAATCTGGCGGTTAAAACACCAGGGCAATCTGGACAGTGCCCATTCCCCACATGAATTCCCCAGTGATAGTCCGATAGTAGAATTCAATTCTGACTATGGGAAACTATCATACTGGGGGATGGAAGCCTAATTGAAAGAATGGGCTTATTCCCAAAATTGATTTAATGTCCATAATGTTGAGCTAAAAAGGCAACATCAGTCAAACTGATAACTCCATCACCAGAGAAATCGGCACACCTTGAATAGGCACCATAGAATGCCCCTGAAAAAAGAGCAACATCACCTAGACTCACAAGACAGGATGCATCCATGTCGGGTGAAATAACCCAATTGGAAACCCCTAGGACCACCCCGCTGGCGTCAATATAAGTGACCAGATTAGGCCCGTTGCAGCAGCCACCGGAAACAGGTGCGAAGGTGGCCACACCTGCGTTGTTTGTTGTGGCGGTCACGTTGGTCGGAGCATTGCAAAGGCAGTTTCCGTTCAAGCTCATTGTAATGGTTTGACCGGGGCAGGGAACGTTATTGGCATCACGAATAACTACGGTGGTGGTAACATCACCCAGAGGGCAAACGACGATCCAGTTGGGAATGCTGCTGTTTGCCGGAGACCCGCACTGAGCCTTGGCGGAAATGGGTAGCAGGCAAATCAGGGCCAGAGCGGTGAAGCTAATTATTGTTGATTTCATTAGGATCTCCTTGTTAATAAAATGAGTGAAGAAGCAGTTTCTCCTTCTGAAAGAGTATGTTTTTAAAGGTTTGAAATTCTTACATAAAATATTAATGAAATGTTATACGAGCTCTAGGAAAGCCCATTGGTGTGCGGATTCACCACGCCTGAAATATAATTGTGGCGATATTTCACACCATGTTTTTTGACACCTAAACCAGGCTGACGCTAAGTGCCTATGTAGCAGAAGGTTGCGGCTGGGGTGTCTTGAATTTTTTGCACTCCAGTCTGGCACATTGTCTGCTAAGTTAAATAAAAATTCATGCCTGAGAATTAAGGAAGCAATAACGACCAATGTTTGCCATACTTTCAAAATGAATAGACTTCTATCAACATTAGCCATCCTGAACAGGGGTGTTGGACGCCAAATCCGGAGCAAGCAGTTTCTGCCGATGCATTGTTGTGTCTGGCTGATTCCATGTTTACTGTCGGGTCTGTTGCTTGCTTCAACAGCCACTGCTTCTGACAATCCGATTAACCAGAATTCAAAAGAAAATTCCTACACTCTGCACTTGGCTGAGGTTCAGCTCAAAGGAGCATCCCGCACCTCTGTAGCAGAAGTTTATCGTCATCTGGATATATTCCCCGGCCAGGCAATTGACCAATCAAAAATGGTCGCTGCAATAAAAACCCTCCGCCAATCCGGACTCTTTGTTTCCCTTTCCTACTACACAAAACCGGGCCAGGAGCGGGGTGAGCTAATTCTGGTTCTTGAAGTTGTTGAACCCTCTCTGGATTTCCGTTGGGCTGCCGGTAATTCAGATTTTGACGGCTGGTATCTGGTTCCAGCCATGCTTGCCTACGACAATGCTCTCGGCCACGGACGATTGCTGGATTTTCAATTCCGGTTTGGATTCCGTCTCCAGAGCCTTCTTGTTCGCTACGGCCAACCTCATGCAGGGAATGGAGACCTCTATTGGGGTGGCAAGCTTCACCTCACCGAAACTCTCCGTCCTTATTTTTCTGACGATGTGGAATATTGGCATTCGGTAAAATCCGCGGGCTTATCAACAGTTTTTGGTAAGCGATTTTCCAGTAGCCGGCTAACGGAACTGGGGCTGAAAATTGAGGGTGTGAATGTTGGTGATGAATCCACGGCCCACTCAAATTCTCAAGACGGCCTCATCATCAATGAACAAACCATTGATCAGGAAGATTTACCCGAGGCAATAAACGAAGCAGTTGGCAAACATCTGAGAGTGGTTTTGCATTCTGATTGGCAATACGACTCACGTTCTCCCCAAAAAATATCGGGAACTCCGGTATCGGGCAGTTGGGGTCGTTTTAAAGCCCGCTTCAATTTGCAGGACCGATTTACTCATTTGGGTCTTCAGGCCGATTGGCGTACTTATCAAAAAGTGCCCGGTGGTGTGTTGGCAGTCAGGGCCCGTGCTGCCTGGGTTGGAGAAAATGCCGCTTTTTATGATAAACTTTATTTGGGCGGAATGTACTCCGTTCGTGGCTTTCCCAGCAGCTCTCTTTCAGCCCCTGGTGGTGACACCTGGTTAACATCCGGCTCTCTGGAATACCGCACTCAAATTTTGGGTGATACCAAAGGGACCCGACTGGCCGGGGTTCTCTTCCTGGATGCCGGGGCAAGCACTTCAGCCACCGAAGATGATCCTTATAAAGGAGTGGCTGTCGGAGCAGGTTATGGCTTGCGCATGCGTGTTTGGTGGCTGGATTGGGTTGGTCTTGATGTCGGTTTCCCGCTGACAGAACGCCCGCTCAATATGCGTTTCCAGGTGACTGCTTCCATCGGGTGGTCATTCTAATGCGCCTGCGTGGAATCATCATATGGATTTGGTTGCTGGTGCTGGTTTTGCCGGGTCCAGTTATGTGCGCCGCTCCTGCGGTTCAATTGGTAAAAGTGAAGCCGTCCAGGGTTGGCGACCTGGTGGTTTGCAACCTGAAAACCAGGGGGCTTCCTGCTGAAAAACAACTTCAGTCCATGCGCTCAGGTCTGGTTTCATCGGTAGAGCTGGATCTTGCTCTTTTCGATGAGAACGACCATTTCCTGGCAGGAAATTCTCTGACTCTGCGTTTGGCTTTCGATCTTTGGGAAGAGATTTTTTCGGTTCAGGACGATGGTAACCGTCAAGAGTTCAAAAGCTTGACGGATCTTGAGGATTATCTGGCCGATTTGATCCACTTGCCTGTGGCTTCGGCCAATTCGCTGGAGTCAGGCATACCCATGCGCCTGAAGATAGACCTTACAGTTCACTCCATTGCACCGGATGAACGCGAAAGAGTTGGTGATGTTATTGCCGGGGATCAACGATCCCAGCGGGAAGGTTTGGATCGTCAGGAAGCATCGGTCAGTTTGGGCAGGTTGATCCGGTTTTTCTACAAGGATGATGGCCCCGCCGATTCGGAAAAATCGATGCAATCGCGCTGGTTCAAAGTAGGGGAGCTGATTCATGAATAAAATCAGCACCCGATTGGCCATTTCTTTTTTGATTGTGGCTTTGTTGCCAGCCTTGCCTCTTTCGCTTGTTGTGCGCGACCTTCTCGACCGCAGGTTTGGGCCCGGCATTGCCGATCCTCTGGAACTGGCTTTGGAGTCGGGTTTGACTGAAAGCCGGGTTCATCTCAGAGAGTTGAAAGCAGATCTTGATCGACAGATTCAACTGTTGGAGATAACTCCGGAAAACCCACCAATGGTTTTGCTGGATTCACTGGGAAGGGTTCAATCTGCTGATTCTCTGGCAATTTTTTTGAAAGAGAGCCCCAGTTTTTTAAATGACGCCCGGGATTTGGATTATTCACGGGATAAACCCCGGAACATTCGGCGCCTCAATGAAGTTCTGGTGGGTGTTAAATTGTCGGATTCGGATTCCCGTTATTTTGTTTGTAAAAAACTCCCGGCAGGAATGGTGCAACGGGCGGGAAATCTGACCGAAGGCGTCAGTTTGCTACGCCTTGTTCGTGGGCAGGAAAGCCGAGTCTTGTCCAGCTTTGTAGGGCCTTTTGTGGTGGTTTATTCCGTTCTAATTGGAGTGGCGCTGTTGGTGGGTGTTTTGTGGTCACGGCAAATCATTCGGCCCCTGGGGACTTTGGTTTCATCGACACGTCGGGTGGCCAAAGGCGATCTGGAATTTCGCATTCCCGATCAGGGGCCAGGAGAAATGGGCGAATTAGTACGCAGTTTCGATTCCATGGTGGGGCATTTGCATCAACAACGCCGAGACTTGTCGAGGCTGGAAAGAGCCGCCGCCTGGCGTGGCATGGCCCGAACTTTGGCCCATGAAATAAAAAATCCTCTGACCCCCATTTTACTGGCAGTTAACCAAGCCCGGGACAGCTACCACGGCGAAGATGAGAAATATCAGAATCTATTGAATGAAGTGTCTGAAATTGTAGGTGAAGAAGTTGAAAGTTTGCGCCGGTTGGTGCGTGAATTTGGAGACTTTGCCCGGTTGCCCAAACCGGAACCCAGACCTGGGGATTTGGGTGAACTGCTGAGAGACCTGGAACATCTTTATGGAACTGGAAAAGTGAAACTGGTCGTTGGGGATTTGCCCACCGAATGTTGGTTCGATTTTGGTGCATTGCGCCGTGGCCTGATCAACCTCATTGATAACGGACTGGCCGCTTGTCATGACGCCGGCACCACCGATCCACTGATTCTAAGGGCGGAATCAGTTGGAAAGTCCATCCATCTGGCTGTGGAAGATGCAGGCACCGGTATTAACCCAGATCATATGAAACGAATCTTCGAACCCGATTTCACCACCAAAAGCGGTGGCATGGGACTGGGCCTGGCTATCGTAGAAAATATTATCCTTGGCCACGGCGGAAACATATCGGTGAACAGTCAACTGGGCCTGGGAACAGCCTTCAAAATTGAATTGCCTTTGGGCTTGCCAATTAGCCCACCACTTGCAGGGAAAGATGAATCGCCATGAGCGCTCGAATTTTAATTATCGATGACGAACGGAACATCAGAAGAACTTTCAAAATGGTTTTGGAAGCTGAAGGCATGAGTGTTGAGGCAGCTGAAACGGGAGAGGAAGGACTGCAGATAGTTAAGACATCAGCACCAGATTTGGTGGTTCTTGATGTTCGGTTGCCGGGAATCGATGGTATTGAAGTTCTGCAGCAATTGCGTTCCATGGATGCTGACCTGCCTGTGATCATGATTTCCGGACATGGGACTATTTCCACAGCTGTTGAAGCTACCCGTTTTGGCGCATTTGATTTTCTCGAAAAACCCCTGAGCAAAGAACGCCTGTTGGTGGCTATTCGCAATGGTCTGGACGTTCGCAATCTGGGTCGGGAAGTGAAAGTTCTGCGCAAACGGGAAAGCAGACGTCATCTGATGGTGGGTGAATCTGATGGAATCCAAATCATTAGAGAGCAAATTAAACGGGTGGCTGCCACCAATACCCGGGTACTGATAACCGGGGAAAGTGGGACGGGAAAAGAATTAGTGGCTCGGGCTATTCATGAGGCCAGCGACCGTCAGGGACAGGTTTTTGTGAAGGTTAATTGTGCTGCCATACCTGAAGAGTTAATTGAGAGCGAACTCTTTGGCGCGGTCAAAGGTGCTTTTACCGGAGCCACTCAAACGCGGGACGGAAAATTCCTTCAGGCCAATGGCGGAACCCTTTTTCTTGATGAAATTGGAGACATGTCCTTGAAGGCCCAGGCCAAGGTTTTGCGGGCTTTACAGGAAGGTGAAATTGAAAGGGTGGGCGGCAATAAAACCATCGCTGTCGATGTTCGGGTATTGGCCGCAACGAATAAGGATTTAATGGAGGAAGCGGCTGAAGGTCGGTTCCGGGAAGATTTGTATTATCGGCTGAATGTTGTGCCCCTTCAGGTACCGCCCCTAAGAAAACGGCGTTCCGATGTGCCGATTCTGGCTGAACATTTTTTATCCACTTATCTAGATAGGAATGCCTTGCCTCAGAAAGGATTCACTCCGGAGTCATTGCAGAAAATGCAATCCTTTGCCTGGCCGGGTAATATTCGTGAGCTGGGAAATGCCGTAGAGCGTTTGGCCATAATGTGCGGTGGTGACAGCATTGGGGTGGATGATTTAACGGCCTGTGGAATTGGTGGGCAGACTATTAAACCCAGCGAAGTCTCCTATGATCTGGCTTCTGTTTCAGCTGCCGGAGGGCTGGTTCCAGCGAGACAGGAATTTGAAAAAGGACTGGTGAAAGCCGCCCTTAATGAAGCGGAAGGAAATGTATCCAAAGCTGCTCGACTTTTGAACATTGACCGGACCAATTTACACAAGAAAATACAAACTTATGGGTTGTCCCCCAAGTTGGACCAGGATGGTGAATGATGCGGAAGGTGCTGGTTACTGTATTTCTGTTTTTATTGTTCCCCTTGGCTGTTCAAAGTGCGGAACCACCTGAGGTCAAACTGCAAAACTGGTATTTTGGAATTGATATTATTACTGGACGGTCCAATCAATACAATGTTTTTGGCCGTGATGAGTGGCCTTCGGGTGAGGTATTGGAACCAGCCTCAGGCTGCACATTGAAGCTGGGTCGCCGGTTTGGGGGACGATTTCTCCTGGGACTGGAATTGGGCGCCATGAAGTTTACAGTTGATCATCAGGAGAACTCCTATGTCGATGGCGAAGTCAGTATTACCGGAACCATGCTCTTTCGGTCTTCTTCTTTTTTTCAACCTTACCTGAAAGGTGGCATTGGTTTTGGTGCCGATGCCCTTGATCTATCACCCAACAATACAACAGTTATTTCCTATGGTCCGGCCACTCTTGCTGGTGCAGGCCTGATGCTGCGCTTGGGCAGTAGAGTTAGTTTCGATGTGGAATTGGTTTCGACCTTTACAAATTTTCTTGAAGTGGCCAACACTGATGAGGCTACACACCAGGTGAGGACTTCGAATTTTGGCTGGCGACTTGGATCGGGGATTTCTCTCTGGTTTTAACCAACTCTGGAAATACAAAAGCCGCCAAAAGTATGGCGGCTTTTGTGTTAGTCACAGACAACTCAACTAACTACTGAACACATTGTGTATTTACCTGAAAAACATCCCAGCAAGCTTCTTCCCCATCATTATAATCGTCCACCAGCATGCTGCCCTCACCTGCGGCGTTCCAGCGAATGTACCCTAATTCGCCACCGGTTCCGAGAGTGAATTCAATGCTGAAGTTGGGGTCGTTGTCGTGGAATGTCAGGCGGTTGCCATAAGAGTCTTCTTCGAGACTGACAAATTCAAGGTAGTTCCCGTTGCTGCTCGAACTCCAAAGGATTTCCCCGCTAACGGGTCTGTCGTCCTGATTCAGATCGTGGAAAACCCAGCGTCCCTGGTTGCCATTTTCACTGGTATTACCGGAGAACCAGAGGACTTCGTAGCTATCATCCGCAGGAGACAAACTGAGCTCCCATTGCACCGAATCATCAACCGGAAGCCCGCGTAAATACACATGCACGCGTTGGTTGTGAAGGTCCCAATCGTAAGTCCACAACCAGGTGCCGTCTGCTTCGACAACCGGAGTGGTATTGATGGCGTTGGAAAAGACATCCACAGGGGCGGCCAAAACTAAGCGGGCAATGGCATCCAGGACAACAGTACGCAAATATGCATTAACAAAGTGGGCGTGCTGGCCATCACTTTTTTCCAATTTGTTTGCCTGGTCAAAGAAGCTGAAATCGAATTTCAATTGTTCTGAGTCGGGCAGCGCGGGGGGGGTATTTGCATACGGTGCGTCGGGTTCGGTATTGGTTTCTGAACATCCGTTCAGATTCAAGGCAAGAATGATGATAACTGCGGTCAGAGCCAAGGCACCGGTTCCGGCTTTCAGTGAGTGGAAGGATCTCATGTCGGGTCTCCTTGTGAGGGTTCATTTTGGGGTTTCCAGTCTGGTGCCGCAAATGCCGTTCCTTTTGATGTTATTGGGGGGAAATCCGATAAGGCAAAGGTAACAAAAGAGATGCAGGATTAGTTGCGATCTCCGGGATTGATGGAACTGTAACTTTGAACCACAAAAAGTGTGATAAACAACAACAAATCTCGGAATATTCGGTGACATTTGTATTTACAATATGTAACTATATTGATTAATTGACGTTATAAGATTTTGCTGAATCTGTTAATGGCACAAAAGGTGCCATTGTATAAAAAATACTCCATCGTCCTTTATCGATTCGAAAGTTGGGTCATGATAAATAGAGTCCGGCTGGTCTTAACAATTCTGGTTTTTGATCTTTTGGTCCATAGTTCTTTTGCTTCCGAAATAACAGGAAATTTACAGGGGAGGGTTCTGGATAGCGAAAGCCAAATCCCTGTTGCCGAAGCTATCGTCCTGCTGAAAATCGTTGACCCGGATACCACCGGTTTTAATCAAACCCCAAGTCAATATCTTGACTCCCTGGCAGAAAGTGGAAATCAATACCGGCAAGGCGGCAGGCTCCAGACTTTCGCTGATTCCACAGGAACGTTTGAGTTTGTAGATCTTCCTTCCGGCCGGGTGGTTTTATCTTTCCCCAATCCAGGTTTCCTGTCTCTTGAAGTTCCAGAAACCATATCCTCAGGTGTGACCCGAAAGGGTGAGTATCTTTTAACGGCCGCTCCTTATAATGAGTTTGAAATTGTGGTTCGGGCCAAAGGACCGGAAAAAGAAGTTTCCACTCAATCCATGTCCGTTGAAGAGTTGGAAATGCTTCCCGGTTTTGGTGGCGATGTAATAAAAAGTCTGCAGGCATTGCCCGGTGTGGCTCGCCCGGTCATGAGCAACCCGGGAGCCGTTATTGTGCGTGGCAGCGGTAATTATGATACCCGGTTTTTTCTCGATGGTGTGGACATTCCCATGCTGTTCCACTTTGGTGGTGTGAAGTCTATTTATAATTCCCTGAGCCTCAATGGTGTCGATCTCTATCCTGGTGGTTTTGGAACACGCTACGGCGGATGCATTGGCGGAGTAGTGGAACTGACTGGAAAACCCGCTCGTAATGATGAATGGCATACAGTTTTGGACGCCAGTCTTCTAGATGCCAGTTTTCATACTGAAGGTCCCATTGGAAAAGGCTTTGCTCTGACCCTCAGCGGTCGCCGCAGTTTTGTTGGGGAAATTGCCGCTCTGGCCTTAAAAAATATTGACGATGTGAACATGGCCGTGGCGCCTTATTACTGGGATGCGGTTGCCCGTCTGGATTATGGCTTGCATACAAATCACGAATTTTTCCTCACCTTTTTTGCCGCCAATGACCGCATGGAAATGATTGTTCCGGATGCTTCTTCCGGCAGTCCGGAAGTTAGTGAAGCTACCGATACCATAGCTTTGGATTTGTCATTTTCCCGTTTCATTTTTGGTTACGACGGGGATTTGAGCGATAGAATCCGCAATGAGTTGAGAGTATCAGCAGGCAAGGATTACAACTCAGGCCACGCCCTTGGCGAATTTCGTTTTGAAGGCAAAGGCCCCCTGTACAGCCTTCGAGATGATTTAGCCATTACCTGGCGTCCCGGATTTGTCTCTCATTTTGGCTTGGATATGGTTTATTCTCCTTATGATTATTCCGTACGGGTGAATGGTTATCCAAATTCAAGTTTCACGGACAAGAAGTTTTCCGATGTCGGCACTTACGCCAATTTTGATTGGAGACTGGCTGAAAATTGGGTTCTGACCACCGGTTTGCGATACGATTATTATCATCATCTGGATGAAGGGAAGCCTTCGGTTCGGGCTGGCACCCGTTGGGACTACCATGAGGACCGAACCTGGACAGCCTCGGCAGGCACTTACAATCAGGCTCCCCGACCCATTGGCCAGTCGACTGATCCTGTTTATGGAAATCCGGAGCTTCCACCCACAACCGCCCGGCACTTAACCCTGGGTCACGAATGGCGTCTAAAAGAAAATCTGACCCTGAAAATTGAAGGGTATCATAATACCCAGGATCAGGTTCCAACTTTTGCCGATACAAATGATGTAAATTTCCTGCCTGACGCCGAAGCCCGTATGTATGGCCTGGAATTCATGCTTCGCAAACAGGCCGGCGACCGATTCTTCGGTTGGCTGGCCTACAGTTTTGGCCGCAGTGAGCGCCGTTTTTCACGGGATCCCGGTACAGGAGAAAACTGGAGTCCTCATGAATGGAATATGCATGACATGGACCAGACCCATCATCTGGAAGCTATCGGGTCCTGGAAATTTGGTCACAACTGGACCTTTGGCTCACGCATCCAATTTGTTTCTGGCATCCCTGTAACCCCCAACTTGGGTTACACCTCAAATCGATACGAATTTAATGCCGACACGGGTGAATATGTGGTGATCGAAGGTGAGTATCTGTCTGACCGAATGGAGCCCTATTTCCGGACCGACCTGCGCATTGATAAATCCTTCTACCAGGAAAATACAACCTGGTCGGTTTATTTGGATCTGCAGAATGCCAACTACTTCATCTACAACAGCCCCGAAGGCTACACATACAACTACGACTACTCCAAACGCCAGGAATACGGCTGGATTTTTATGCCGGCTCTTGGTGTACGGCTGGAATTTTAGGAGGTGGGCATGAAACACGTGACCCGAATGATTTTGTTTTTAATGTCGGTACTAATTTTATCCGGTTGCACAGATGGGTTTCCTGATGAGGAAATGCATTTTGGTATCGAAGATAAAATTCGCCCTTTTGCAGTCTATCTGGTAACTCCAGAAGCCGCTCCCGGCCAAGAGGTTAGCGGTAGCATCCGGTTCTGGGCTCCGCAACCCGACGATGTTGAATCAATATGGAAAGTGGCCCTGGATTACGATCTGGGTCTTTACGGAGTCGATGAGGTTGAACGCCATTACCAACCAGTGGAGGTGGGCCCTTTGGAGTACAATTGGCTGGGATACTTCTATCAACAATTCACTTGGACGGTACCGGAAGATATTATGCTGACCACATCCGCTTTGCCGGATGTATTGACAGACCCGGCCATGGTCATGCTGGCTGAAGAGTTGATTGGCCCTGCAGCGGGAAGTCCTCCCAGAAAAGCCGCGGTTGATTCCTTTCTGAAGGAAATATCAGCCGATGACATTGAAGCTATGCCGCCAATGGAACGGGCAGCCACATTGGCCCTCGCAGATCTGTTTGCCTGTCAGGTCCGGTTCCGTATAACCCTGAATGATGGTCAGGCTGTCGATGTGACCCGAAATATGACTATTAGGCAAACCAGCCGTTTGGGCGGACCCAATACCAATGAAAATTCACATATTAATGATTTCTATGTGACGGCGCTGGAAAAAGAGAACGCCACTACGGAGGATTTTGGGGACGATTCCATCATCAAACATAATTACTATTTTTGCGAAAATTACGATTGTTTCGAAAACTACCTGTACATACCCCATCATGAGGACTGGACCTATTTCATGACCATAAGGCACAGTGCTCAGCAATATTCGTCGCCTTTTGATCCAACGGTTATCCTTAATGAAGATATTGAGCGGCTCTGGTACTACTCGCGCGAGTTCGAACCTAATGACGGCCATCACTTTTTTGTTACCGACGATGGTGATGAGGCGGAAATGTGGAATCTCAATGAAAGGGTTCGCATTATGCCTGATGGCATTCATTCCAAATTTATTGTTACTGTGGTTGGCTATGACAACCGCTCGGACTGGGTTATGTATCATGCCGTTCCCGGGTGTAGGGCAATTTCCGGAATTGTGCATTTTAGTCCATATAGTGAAATGCCGTGAGTATTGACTGATAGGGGGCTTCTCTTTCCAGGACTCCGGTTTTTTTGTCAATTTTCCCGATAGTTTCTTGCAATAATTAGACTAATTGTTAATTTGCGATTGTTAATCCTACCCGGAGGTAGCAATTGAGATTATTTAAGTCCTCAGAATACGCCATTCGGTGCCTGGTCTACATGGCCGGCAGCGAGGCTGACTTGTGCCCGGTGCAGAAATTGTCTGACGAGTTGAATATTCCTTATAAATTCCTGGGCAGATTAATGGGACGCTTGCGTGATGCTGGATTCGTAGAATCGGTTCGTGGCAAGAGTGGTGGATACCGGATAAAGAAAATGCTTGATCAAATTCATCTTGAGCAGATAATTGATGCGGTTGAAGGCCTTGAAAACTTTGATCGATGCCTTCTGGGCTTCGATACCTGCGATGCAAACAACCCTTGTCCCATGCATGAATTTTGGATAGGGCCCAAGGAAAACATCCAGTCCATGATGGCGGATGTAACCTTGGCCGACATGGTGAAGTCATCGGGAAAAAAACTTTCCTGATTTTTTACCCGCTATTTTGGCGGGATTTTTAGCGCCGGTTTCCGGCACAACAAGGAGTCAACAAAACATGACCCCGTCTCTGTTGGATAAGCTTCTGACCCGGAAAGGCCTTTATGCCGCTTTCTGGGTTGTGTCCATTATCATGGTAACCATCCTGATTGTGTTCACTGCCAATCTTCAAAAAGAGGTTCCGCCTCTGCCTAAAGAAGTCGTTTCGGCTTCTGGTGAAGTCCTTTATACCTACGACGATTTGGTCAACGGTAAGGGCATGTTCCAGCAGTTCGACCTGATGGATTATGGATCCATGTTGGGAATGGGTGCCTACCTCGGCCCCGATTTTTCCACTGAGTTCTTCCATCGTCGTGCTGAATTCCTTTACGATCATTATGCTCAAAAGGAATTCAACGTCTCCCGTGCACAGCTTTCTGCCGAGCAAGAGGGCTGGGTCAAAGAACGGGTTAAACGAGACTTCTACGAAGAGAGCGATGGCCTCAGCGAAGGTACGGTCAAATATACCGACGCTTCCGCTGCAGCCTACAAGTCCAACAAAGCCTGGCTGGTTGATTTCCTGGTTAACGGTAACCGCGAAATGGCCTGGGTTGGCGGCATTATTAGAACTGAAGAAGCCGAGCTCATTTGTGCTTTTGTTGACTGGTCACAAATGGTTGCCGGTACTCACCGTACAGGCACCGACCGCACCTGGAGCAACAACTGGCCACCCGAACCTCTGATGGATCAGAATGTCGGTTGGACGAGCCATAAAGCCACTTTGTGGGAGCTTCTGGCTCTGTGGGTGGGAACCATCCTGGTTCTGTTCATCGCCTACGAAAAACTGCTTAAGCAAGATGGCGAAGAACTGGAAGAGCCCCTGAAAATTACCAAGCTCTTTCCTTCCCAGCAAAAGCTTATCAAGTATGTGCCCACAGTGGGATTGTTCTTCCTGCTGCAGATGATCATCGGTGGTTATCTGGCGCACATCTACACCGATCCAGCCAATAACTTCATTCTGGATCAGTCGCTCATTCCTTTCAACGTGATGCGGGCTCTGCACGTGAACCTGGCCATCATCTGGGTTGCCATCGGTTGGCTGGTTGGCGGTATGCTCATCGCTCCGCTGGTAGCCGAAGAAGATCTCAAGTTCCCTTGGCTGGTCGACGTGCTCTGGGGCGCTTTGCTGGTTGTTGGTGGCGGCGGTCTGGTTGGTATCTACATGGGTGCCACTGGTAACATGCGCGAAGTCTGGTTCTGGCTGGGCAATGAAGGGCGCGAACTGCTGAACCTTGGTCGTGTCTGGGATATCGGTCTGGTTGTCGGTCTGGTTATGTGGTTCCTGATGGTCTTCAGTGTCATCCGCAAAGCCAAAACCAACAACGTTTTGGTGGGAACCATCATCTGGAGTGCTTTTGGTATTGCCACTCTGTACATTGCCGGAATGATGCCCATTCATAAAATTGCTCCCAACTTTACGGTCGATGATTATTTCCGCTGGTGGGTTGTCCACTTGTGGGTTGAGCTGACCTTTGAGCTCTTCGCCGCTGGTGTGCTGGCTTTCCTGACGGTGGCTCTCGGTTTGGTTTCAAGAAAATCCGCCGAACGAATTATGCTCTTCGAACTGGGCCTGATTATGCTCAGTGGTACTCTTGGCGTGGGACACCATTACTGGTGGCAGGGACTGGACGAGTACTGGATTGCCATTGGTGGCATTTTCTCGGCTCTGGAGCCTTTGCCTCTGGTTCTGCTCATGATTGAAGCCTTTAAAGAGCAACGTCACATTAACGCCCAGGGCAAGGAATTCCCCTTCGCGGTGCCTTTTCTCTTCCTGGCTGGTAGTGCCTTCCTGAACTGGTTCGGTGCCGGTTTCCTGGGCATGGTTATCAATACTCCGACCATCAACTACTACAGCCACGGAACCTACCTGATTATGCCTCACGGCCATGCAGCTCTGCTGGGTGCTTTCGGGTACATCTCCCTGGCTTTCATGTACATGGTCACTCGCAGCAACGCCATGGCCAATGGCTTGCAATGGGATGAAAAACTGAGCAAGATTGGTTTCTGGCTGGTGACTGTTGGTGTTGTTATTTACGCCATCCCCACGGGAATCATTGGTATGCACCAGGCTGAAGTGGCCCACGACCTGGGTTACTGGGCCACTCGCCAGCGCGAAACCATTGAAGGCATGAAAGCCGTCATGTGGTCACGTCTGCTGCCCGATGGCATGATGCTGCTGGGTGCTTTGGTAATCTTCATTGATCTGGTTAAGAAAAGCTTCTTCCTGAAGAAGGAAGTCTAGATTCCGATTGATGATGGTTTGATGGGAACGGGAGCCTTTTGAGGCTCCCGTTTTTTTTAGGCCGGCTGAACGATGAGACTTTGGTGTATTCGCTTCGCAAACCAACGGTGGATGGCTGTACTGAACTGGCTCTCACTCCGCTGGAATTGCTGGACCGATTATCCAAACTGATTACTCCACTTCGGATGCACAAACATCGGTATTGTGGAGTGTTAGCACCGAACGCAAAATTATGGAAAGCGGTGATTGAAACAGAGGGCCACCGAGTGCGACCTTGCAGCTTTTGACTGAGGCTCGGGACAAGATGGAAATCGACCAGCAGGACCCATCCGTGGACAAGCCACAAGGGAGGGTGCTTTAGGCGGCGGCCCGATGTTGGGCCATGCTGTTGGCGAGTTATCGCTTTAGCGGGATCGCGCAGCGATTCCATCTATGAATGCTTGCCGTTGACTTATGAAAAATGTGGCC
>JAAEOA010000358.1 GCA_024223715.1 bacterium
GGAATTATCACCATTGACTATACTAGGTCCTTTGCCTTAACAGAATTTTCGAGTGAATTTTCATTAACTGACGCAATAGGGTCGTTCGGGCAAATCCTGACAAGCAACGAAGGCTTCAGTGCCCATTTCTCCATGTACGGAGTGCTGCATTATTCAGTCCCCATCACCTGGGGCACCAGCATTACGTCCCTTTTGGCCTCAGGTGTTCCCCGCCTGTTTTGGGCCAGCCGTCCCGAATCGGTTTACTACCACTATGCATCATCTGTTGGCGCATCAATGGATCAAGGTTATACAATTCACCATGCTACGGCCTGGTATTTGAATTTCGGTTTTACGGGAATTATTTTCGGAGCTTCACTCCTTGGTTTTTTATGGGCCCGATTGTTCCAAAACACTGTCATCCGAATACAAGGCAATTCACTTTTGGTTTCTATTTTCCCTGCAGTCGGATTTGCCTTTTTTACTGGCGGATTGCCCGGTCTGATCCGTGGTGGAATCGAATCCTATAAAGCGGTTATTCTGTATTCCTTATTGGCGCCATTCTTGGTTCTCTTGCTTAGTCAAAATAAAAAATCTGATCCCGCCAAAGAAGAGAAAACCTGATCACCAGTTGCTATGCTCATTTCCTGTGTTAATATTCCTACAATCCAATAACCTTGAAAATTCTGATTAACTTGAAAAAGGAGGGCTTTTGGTGAACCCACAATCAGCCAGCAATATAGAATCTGAGGACCGCAAACAACTGGAAGCAGAATTCCACAGTAACCGGGAAACGGATCGGTTGTCCATGTCCCCTGAGGAATTTGAAAGAAAATATTCAAACAAAACCTTTTATTCCATCTGCAGAAAAACCACTGATCACCTTGAAGAGTGGATGCGCATCAATTGTCCGGGCAAGACCGCCCTGGACTATTGCTGCGGCCTTGGTGCTTCAACTCGCCGTTTGGCTAAATTCGGAGCCATGGCCTACGGAATAGACATTGCTGAAGAGGAAGTAAAAACTGCCACCCTGGATGCAGAAAAAGCTGGCTTGGCCGACCAAACCAATTTCCAGGTCATGGACGCCGAAAATATGGACTTTGAGGACAATACTTTTGACCTGATTTTCTGCTCGGGAGTGCTTCACCATCTTGATCTTGACGCAGCTTACCCGGAACTGGCTCGGGTTCTGAAGCCAGGGGGAAAAATTCTGTGTCTGGAAGCTCTGGCTCATAACCCCATCATCCAGCTCTACCGTCGCCTCACGCCAAAACTGCGCACTGCCTGGGAAACTGACCACATTCTGAGCACTGAGCAAGTCCAGCAAGGCTATCAGTTCTTCGATTCCATCAAGGTCAACTACTTCTACCTGTTTTCCATTGGAGTGATTCCCTTCCGGAATACATTTTTATTCAAACCGCTACTCAGTTTTACGGAAGTCCTGGACAGCATGGTATTAAAAATTCCTCTGGTTCGTAAAATGGCCTGGCAAATGATTTTCGAATTGTCGGAACCCAAACAGGACAACTGACCAACATGATGAAACGACTGTTTGATTTGGTCTTTGCGTTATTGGGGTTGATTTTTGCAGGCCCCGTCCTGTTATTAACCGGTTTGCTTGTCAAGCTGTCCTCTGACGGTCCTGTTTTTTATCGGGGTAAACGTGCAGGACTGCATGACAGCACTTTCCACATTTTCAAGTTCCGAACCATGATACCCAACGCTGAAGCGTTGGGTGGCCACTCCACCGGCTTGAATGATGCAAGGTTAACTCCCACTGGGAAATTTCTGCGAAAATACAAGCTCGATGAACTGCCCCAGCTCTTCAATATTCTCGCCGGTGAAATGAGTTTCGTGGGGCCCCGGCCCCAGGTTCTGGCCTACACCACCCTTTATGAAGGTGACCTGAAACGAATCATGGATGTAAAGCCCGGCCTAACGGACTTTGCATCCATAGAATTTATTAACCTTGATGAAATACTTGGCGATGATGACGTCGACGGCAAATACCAAAGGGAAATCGAACCTCGGAAAAATCAATTGCGGTTGAAATATGTCAATGAACAAGGTTTTGTAACGGATATCAAAATCCTCATCCTTACCGCAGCGCGTATGGTGGGCCTCAAGGATAAGACATGAACCACTCTGGACCAAAACCTTGTGGTCCGGATACCCCTCTGGGCCTTGGTTGCTGGGCAATTGGAGGCCATGGCTGGGGCCAGGTTGATGATGAGTCCTCCATAGAGGCCATATCCTTCGCTTTGGACAATGGCGTTCAGTTGTTTGACACCGCTGATTGTTATGGCTTTGGCCACTCAGAATTAATCCTCGGCAAGGCCCTGGGCACCAATCGCCACAAGGTTGTTGTTTCGACAAAAGGTGGCATTCGCTGGGATGAGAATGGAAAAATCCAAAAGGACAACTCCCCCACCTATTTGCGAACAGCTCTCCAAGCATCTCTGCAGCGGTTGAAGCTCGATAGTGCCCCCTTATATTTTGTGCATTGGCCGGATGGCAAAACTCCCATTGCCGAAGTCATGATCGAGTTGGAAAAGATGAGACAGGAAGGCCTCCTGCAAACCATTGGGGTGTCCAATTTCTCACCTGAACAACTGGCAGAAGCGGGATCTTATGGAAAAGTTGATGTCCTCCAGGTAAAAGTTAATCTTCTGGAGCGAGAAAAATACCTGGCCTTGGCTAACGTTTGCGCAAGGGATCAAATCAAAGTCATGGCTTTTGGGTGTCTGGCAGAAGGAATGCTGACCGGAAAAGTTAAATCCGACACCCAATATCCACCAACGGATCATCGGTCCAGAAATGCCTTTTTTCAAGGCGATACCTTGCGAAAAAACCTTAAATTCGTGGCTGGACTCGAGGTTGTTGCCCAACAGGCCCAATCTTCCGTTGCCAACGTTGCCCTTAAATCTGTTCTGGACCATGATGGGATCAATTGCGCCTTATTTGGGGCTCGGACTGCACTCCAGGTCCAGCAGAATCTAGCCAGCCTCACAGTTAAGCTGCACCCTGTTCAGGAAAAGATTAACAATCTTGTGCATTCCCATAACCTGCCTCCGTTAGTCTGGAAACCTTAACCAGGTCTTTTTCTTTTTAAACACCTTTATGGGCAATGGCCTCCAGGTAATCGGATAGATGTCCATAAAGTTCGTAAGCAGAATAGCTATCTTTGTACAAACGATAGGCTCGGTCCCCCATCAACTCCCGTGTTTGATCATCATCAATTAGGTTCGTCATGGCAGTAGTCAATGAGGTTGGACTACCCTCTGAATAAAAACTGGCACAGTTGTGCTCCTGCATCAACTGCCTGGAAAAACCTTCCAAAGAAGAAATCAAAGGAAGCCCCTCAGACAAATACTCAACAAGCTTGTTGGGCATACTGTCTCTGAAATTGTCACTATTGCGATAAGGAGCCAGTCCCATATCTGACAATTGCATAAGAGTTTTTACTGCCGGACCATCGACCCATCCGCTGTAAACAATATTTTCGATCCCCTTCGCCTGGCTTTGAAACTTTGGGAGATCGTCTCCGCTACCAGCAATGACCAATTGGGCTTTTGAACTTATGGGCTTAAAAGCAGAAATAACTGTCTCGAAATCCATAACTGTATAACGAACAGACCCAATAAAACAGATGACCGGTAAATGATTATCCGAGCCAACACCCAAATCCTGCCAAAAGGTTTTGGCTTGGGTCATTAGGCTCTCATCATAGGAAATTTCTGGGTAGCCATGGGCAAAGTATTGATCGTTGTCATGGGTCTCTCTACCCGAATGTGAAACACCCCACCGGACTAAAGCGGGTGCATTTCCAGTAATTCCGACAGCACCTCGACAAGCCTCTTTCAGGTCCTTGTACATAAAACCCAATCCTAGTTTCGCAAGAGGACGCAGAGGCGCTGGGCAAAGCTCCACCATAAAATCTGGCCACTGGTCCCGTATGTCGACAACGACCGGAACAGAATGCCTTTTTCCGTAACGGACCGCCTCCCTGGCAAGTTCAAGAGTGGGCAGTGCGCAAAAAATCACGTCCGGCTTTTGCATTTGTTCGGCCAAACGGTGAAACTCATTGGCTATTTGTCGGTGATTGCAAATTCGTTGCAAGGAAAGATTTCTTTTATAGTGCCGGCCATGAAGGAGGATGAGTTTGGCATCAGAATGGTCATTCGGAAATAGAGGTAACTCACAACTTTCCTCAAACCGATTCTCTTTACTGTGATGGTTCATTGTAGAGGACCACCATGTAACCTGGTGGCCTCTTTCGGCCAAAATCCTTGTGGTGACACCAACACGCCAGGGGCGCCAGGTACCGGCATCCACCGGAAGTGGTTCACCTACGTTGATAGCCCAGATTATCACTGTCTACCTTCCGATTGACTTATCTGAGTTAATAATTGGGGCTTTTAACAATACTCACGAAACACACGGTCAAAAAAAACCAGCTGCAAGGCGGGCTTTGGTATTATTCCGACCGAGCCTTCCTACTCTCCTGCCCCACCTCAAAAGGGGATGAATCAGCGCCAGCCCGATGCAACTCCACAATTTTTTCTTTTAAGCGAGTCACATCAATAAAATAGTTCTTCTCCAGAGGAGCACTCATGGGTGCAGGACACTCTGGCAACCCAACCCGAGACACTGGAGCCTTCAATTGGGTAACAACCTCGCTGGCCGCCACGACTGCGGCAACTTCAGCTGTAAAACCGTAAGCATCCCATCCTCCATCTGCCACCAGTAACTTGCCGGTTTTGGCCACGGATTTAAGAATCATTTCTGTGTCCAGAGGCTTGAGAGTTCTTGGATCAATAATTTCCACGTCAATGCCTTCGGCTGCCAGTTCCTCAGCAGCTTCAATAGCCATGGGGTTCATATAGCTGGAAGCAACAATGGTCAGGTCGGTTCCCCAACGGCGCACAACGCCTTTGCCAAGCTCAACAGTATAAAGTTCACGGGGAACTTCGCTGGTATTTCCATAAGCCCAGCGATCATCGATATAAACCACAGGGTCATCTGACAGCAAAGCAGCAGCCAACAAGCCTTTGGCATCGTAGGCATTTGAAGGCATGACAACTTTTAACCCGGGAACGTGTGCAAAAAGGGCTTGCAGGCTTTGGCTGTGCTGAGCAGCCTGCTCCCCACCTCGGTTGACAATCAGACGAGCCACAAGTGGAACCGTCACCTTGCCACCGGTCATGTAATGCCAATTGGCTGCCTGACCAAGAAACTGCTCGGTTCCCAAGAGTGCAAAATCAACCCGTGGATGAATAACCATGGGGCGCATGCCCACCATACTCATACCCACAGTGGCACCCGAAACAGCATCTTCACTAATGGGAGTATCAATAACCCTTTTGGGTCCATATTTCCTGAACAAACCCTTGGCTGTATTACCCACGTACCAGGGACTATTGACACCTTGACCGATGATCACATAGCTGTCATCTGAATCCATCAACTGTTCGGTTGCTTCACGAATGGAATCACCAATGTTCATGATGTCGTGTTCAACAACATGGCCATCATTATCATAGCGAGGCAGCAAATCAGCCTTGGGAACCGGTTGGTTGATTTCACTGGTGGTGTAGGCCAGCATGTCTTCAACTTTGGGCCAGGGATCCTGGCGAGCCTGATTCACACAGCGCTCAACTTCAGCAATTTCCGCTTCATGAATGGCTTGAACACTTTCAGTATTCAAAATGCCTTCACTGATCAGCAGACGTTCCATTTGGGGAATGGGGTCTCGGTCCATCCACATGTCAAATTCCATGCGGTTTCGCAGGCCTTTTTCCAAATCAAGGTTGGCCCCCACATGGCCATGAATACGATAAGTGCGAGCTTCTATCAGCGTGGGTCCTGCTCCACTGCGGGCTCTTTCAATAGCCACTCTTCCGGCTTCATAAACTTCAAAGAAATTATTTCCATCGACCCGCACTCCGGGCATGGCAAAAGGCTCAGCATGCTTATAAATTGAATCTGCTGGACGACGGTTATCGATTCTTACATGGCTCGAATAGAGATTGTTTTCACACACGAAAATGACGGGCAGCTTCATTGTGGCTGCCAGGTTCAAACTTTCATGAAAACGACCTTCTTCGGTTGCACCATCGCCAAAATAACTGACAGCAACCCTGGATTCACCCTTAATGACCGAGCGCATTGCCGCGCCAACAGCATGCGGAATCGAAGATGCCACAATAGGTGTAGCTCCCGGGAAACCAACTTCAGGGGCGACCAGATGCATAGATCCGCCCCGGCCATGGGCACAACCCGTAACCCGACCAAAAACTTCGGACATCATGCCCTGCAGGTCACCGCCCTTGGCCAGGTAGTGGCCATGAGACCGGTGGGCACCAAATATGTAATCTTTTTCTGTCAGGCTGGCACTAATACCTACAGCCACAGCCTCTTCACCAGAATAGAGATGAGCCGGGCAAATGACCTCTTTTTGCAACCGTACCACTTTGCCGTTTTCGTCGTAGACAAGATCCCCATTCTCGTCAATTTTCTCATCCCGAACCAAATCTGCGATTTTCTCTTCAGCAGCCCTAATACGAACCATCATGCGGAAATGGTTCTTAAGCTCCTCGGCACTCAGACCGCGAAAACCATCAGAATTATTCGATTGGGAAGTGCTGCTCATGTTTTCTCCTATGATGCACTGATACCCGTGGTATCAACTTGATTCAATTTTCTGGGCTTCAATAAACAGTCAGAAAGTTTTTGATAAATCTGGCAACACTTCGCGTACTGTCAGAAAAACCAACAATCGATTCAAATCAGATTTTCTCACAGAACCTCAAGTCCTTCAAAATCTGAGTACTCAAAATACAAACCACACTCATCCAGAATAAAACATTTCACAAACAGATCACAGTAAAAACCGTGTGGTGTCTGCGGTTTTCTAATTGGATGTATTATCAATGACCAGCCAAACGGTGGCCAAACCTGCTAAAATAGCCGTTATTTCAGTCATAGTTTCCATTTTTGATTTTCCGGTTTCGGGAGCCTTGAGAGGGACAATAATTGTCGAGCCTGCAACCACGCGAGAATCGCCCTTGTTCGGAAGGCTCATTCCATTTGGCCAGACAACCCTTGACTTGTCTTCGTCGGCGGCTTCAAGGTACCCGCCAGCCCTATTTACATAGTAGTCAATGTCCCGGTCATTTTCGAAAACCAGACTGGTGGGAAATCCAACTTCCCCAATGACCTTCACTGTTTGCATTTTTGCTGGAATTAACAATTTATCATCATTTTGCAGCACCAGGTCATAAGGGCTTCCAGGATTTGAGAGGGCCTTCATCAAATCGATGGCAATATTCCCAACTCCATCCTGTTTTCGAATGATCCTCGCACCAATCAAATACGCATCAGGCTTGAGTCCTCCAGCTCGGGCAACAACCGAAGAAATACGTTCATCTTGCCGCTCAAGACTGAAAACCCCAGGATAGAAGACTTCTCCACCGAGGGTGACTGTCCTTTGTAATTCCCACCAGGGCAATTTTCGGATGGAAATACGGTCGTGAGGATTCAACAAAATTGTCTGTTCCAAGTTCAGAAAATCGGGATCCAGAATAACATCTATGACATCTACTGTGTGATTGGGACGTTGCTCCACATCCGTGCTGGCAACCGAAGTCATTTTTAATCTGTTGATCTGTATCATTGACAAATCAGCACTTTGTTTCAAGCCGCCGGCTTTGAGGATCAAATCACGCAACGTCATGCCCACTCGATATTCCACTGATGTTTCTTCGAACACTTCGCCGGAAATCTGAACATGCGGACGATCTTTAAGATTCCAGGAGGAAAAAACCTGTAATTTATCCATGGCCTGTATTAAAACAGGTGCCTTACTGCCATCCAGCTGTCCTGCCAAAGAAAAGGAACGGGAAGTAAAAGACTGATCATCTTCAATTCGGTCAATAACCGCTCTTTCGGTCAGAGCATCAGGCCACAGTCCACCAGCAATTGTTACAAGATCACCAACGGACATACCTTCACGATGCTGATAAACACCCGGTTGCTTTACCTGGCCAACCACTTCAACCCAGTTTTCAAAACGGTTGTCAATAGCATCGACCTTGATTCGGCTGCCATCAGAAAGAAAAAGTTTCACTCCGTCAACCGGTTGCATTTTATCAGCATCAAAAGGAACATCAATTAGGAGCAAATCAGGTTGGCCGGATCGACGTTTTGAAACTGGGACAACTTTTTGAATATGAATTGTTCCTGGAGCAGCAAAAGCTGTGAACCCACCAGAAAAACCAAACAGATCGGCCAGCCCCTCGTTTCCTTTCATTTCAAAACGAATGGGTCGGTTGACTTCGCCTTCCACAAAGACCGTAGCACCCCTTTGGGGAACCAAAATGGTATCTCCGTCGTGCAACTGTCTGTCGCCATCACGCACCCCATGGAGCAGATAGTCATATAAATCAAGGGACGCCACTTCTTTACCCTGCCTGATGAGCTGGACATTGCGCAGAGTACCCGTTTCAGAAGGTCCCCCAGCTGCGTAAAGAGCACCCAGAATTGAAGAAAGAGAACTCAATTCGTAACTGCCGGGGCGAGTGATTTCTCCAATCACATACACACGAATGCCCCTGAGCGATCCCAGAGATACATCTACAAAAGTATCGCCTTGGTCCTCATTGTTATCGGGCCCATCTGTATCGATACTGGAATGGGCCTGGCCCAGTTTCTGAAGAATTATGGTGGTAACCTGTTGCAGAGTTTGGCCGGCACAATGAATTTTCCCGCCCTGGGGTAAAATTACTGAACCATCCCGATCCACCAGCCTGGACAAACGAAATTCTACGGCACCCCAGACATCGACAACAAGCTCATCACCCACACCCAATTGATAATCCTCAGATACCGGTCCAAAGGTCGGCGGGGTGAATAAGCCTTCATCAAGGGAGAAAAAATCTTGGCCAAATAGAGGAACATAATCAGAAACACCCAAAGGGGAATCAGCCATTTCGTTAGCCATGTTGTCAGCTGAGATAAGTTCATCCTGAAACGGTAAAACGAGGCCGGGAATGTTTCGCTGTTCAAAAATATCTTCACTGTTCAAACCGTTGAGTGATGGATTGGAATTGCCAGGCTTGCTATCGTCAATTCCATTCAGATTTTGACGGCCTGGTTCCTGCCGGTTTCCCTCTATTTCCTGGGGATTATTTGAGGCCGAACCATTTTGTCGCTGTTCATACAACCGCAAAACTTCCTGCCGGCTCAAGCCAGTTTTGCGCATTGCTTCATTGATCATTTCAGGGGATGGTTCCGCCAAAGCATTTCCAACAAAAACCACACCCAACAAGCACAGCAAACCCCAGACAATAGAGAACTGGGTCAGGTTTTTTTGAATGACATCAAATTTCATTTTTTTTCCATTTGGCCGTCCATGGCCTGGATAAACCATCCTCCGAAAAGGACAGTAATACACTTTCTGACCGTTTGCGCCCAATCATGATGCCCCAACTGCCTAAAACGGTCAAGCAAACAGGCACATTTTCAAGAGCTGCCAAATTAACGCCCAATTCCCAAATAAATCAGTCCTGCATTCCTTACCTTTTCCGGATCCCACAAATTCCGGCCATCAGCAACCGCTTTTAAACCCTTTGCGGCCATCGAGGAAAAGTCCATTTCCCTATACCGACGATGACCCGTAACCAGAATGATGGCATCCCATCCGTCAGCACTATCCAATTGCCCGGCCCGGAAGCCAAAATCAGCAATTTCCTGATCAGAAAAATGATGATCATGCAGATAAACTTCGGCTTCTTTTTTTACCAGGGCATCGCGCACAAGAAACGCAGGTGAAAACGCCGGCTCTTTCACCTGAGGTCGAAACGCCAGGCCCAGGATCAGGACCCTTTTCCCCTGCAGTCCATTCATTTCTCCAGCCAGTCGAGTCACCACATGCTCAGATTGCCCATCATTTAATTGGCGGGAATTCCTGGCCAGAGTCAAATCGACACCATGCCGCTGGGCATCCTGAATAATGAACCACGGATAAACCGGAGCGCAATGGCCGCCCACCCCGATTCCGGGATACAACAAATGGGCTTCCCCATTTGTATTTGCCGCGGGAATAATGCGTCCCAAATCCATGCCTATAGTTTCTGCATAACGGGAAATCTGGTTGACCAAAGCTATATTGACATCTCGATAAAGCATACCCACAAGTTTGGTGAATTCGGCAGCTTCCAAAGTCCCAACGCCCAAAACTTCGGCTCCCAAAGCTTTGCTGTAAAACTCCTCACCCAGTTGGCAACTCTCAGCATTAAAACCACCCACAACTTTGGGGGTTTCACTCAAACGTTGCAAAACCATGCGACTTTTGACTCGCTCGGGCGAGAAGCAGACATGGAAATCCTGTCCGCATTTAAGCCCACTTTGTTCCAACAGTGGAATAAATACATTTCGCACCGTACCGACCGAAACAGTAGTCTCGTAACAGATCAGTAAACCGGGATGCAAGGCTTCTGCCACCTGCTCGGTTACCGATTCAAGGACAGAAAGGTCTATTTCGTACTGGTCGTCAATAAGAGCGGGCACAATAATGACAACAGCGTCAGCCTGGCAAATTGCTTCTACGGTATCGGTGGTGGCAACCAGATCACCATTGGCTACACCTTTGGTAATTATTTCGGGTAGACCCGGTTCATCAATAGGACACCGACCTGCGTTGATTTCATTGACCAGATTTTCATCAATATCACATACGGCTACAGTCAAATCCCGTGAGGCCATAAAAGCAGCCAGAGGCAAGCCCATTTTTCCGGCCCCCACAACAGCAATTCTCATTAAATCTCCCCGGACCATCTGTGGTCTCATGTAGGTTAAATTGGCAGGCCCAACACTTTGCGGGCCTGAATGGAATCTTTTTTCAACTGGCTGACCAATAGTTCAGCACTTTCAAAACGTTTTTCAGCTCGCAACTTGCAAATCCAGTCGACTTTAATGTTGCGGCCCCGCAAATCGCCCTCAAAACCAAAAATATTTGCTTCAATTCGTGGCTCGGGCAATCCGTCACCATGAAAAGTAGGCACCTTGCCAAAATTCAACATGCCTGCAAAGACAACCCACTGACCCGCCCCGCTGCCCACAAGTTCCCCTTGGGCATCCACTTCAGGAAGGCTTTCAAGCACTCTGGCCAAAGCTCCGTTGCAACGGTCATTGACCACGTCACCCGGAACCTGAACTCTCACGGCATAAACTCCGGGGTCTGGTAAAATTTTCCACTGGTCCAAAGGTTGCACATTGGCAGTGGGAAAACCAATTTCCCGTCCCCTCTGGTCCCCAGGACAAACCTCGCCCCACAAAGAAAAAGGACGCCCCAACAAAGTCGTGACTCGTTCCATTTTTCCTTCTAATACAGCTTGCCTGATAAGTGAGCTGCTGACAATATGTTTTCCTTCACGAACCGGACTCAGGGCCTGAAAACCAAACCCCAGTTTCTCTCCCAAAGGAGCCAGGGTTTCAGCCGTTCCCTGACGGCCAGCACCAAGGTGAGCATCGTACCCCACAACCAATTGTTTCATCCCCAGATATTTGACCAGGAATTTATCAACAAAGGTTTCATAATCCAGGCGGGCAATGGCAGGACAAAAATCGGCTGCCACAATTACATCGCATCCCATATCTTCCAGGAGGCTGAGTTTTTCACGCCAGGAGGTCAGTAAAAAAGGCCCACTGGCTGGATCCAGTAACTCTCTGGGGTGCTGCCGAAAAGTAAAAACCACACTGTCGGCCAGGTCATGTTCCGATTTTTTGGCCCGAACGGTGTTCAGAAGTTTTCGGTGCCCCCGGTGCAGCCCGTCGAAAGAGCCCAGGGTAAGGGAACAGGAATCCAAAACCGATCGTCGTCCAAGACGGCCTTCAATAATTTCTTCGATGTACTTTTCTGAAAGTCTGATCAGACGCATCAGTCAGTTGCCTCCTGTTCCGCAGGAATAACCGCCGCAATTCTGGGTATCGATGTACTGGGGTCAAAATTGCCCACAGCCACCAGTTCGTAATCATGGGTAACCATTCGGAAAATCTCTCCGGCTGACCCCACAGCAGTGCTCTGCCCCTGCAAGCGGTTCAACCACTCACGCTTTGGTTGGCCACCCTGTCGAAGTGACGCGGCTTCATCTTCAGTTACTTCAATGAACGGTGCGTGGGATAATGCCTCATTAAGGGAAATCATTGAAGAGGCAATTTCCCTGCCTCTCATTTCCATAATTCCTTCAAGAGATTTTTCCAGACTGAATGGACCAATAGTCAGCCTTCTGAGCCCCACCAGATGCCCTTCAGTCCCGGAAGCCTGAGCTAGGTCACGAGCCAGAGACCGTACATAAGTTCCGCTGGAACACTCCACCAGCAAATCCATTTCCGCTTGTTCCCAACGGGTCTGCAGAACTTCCAATCGGGAAATATTCACCGGCCGGGCTTTCAACTCAGGAAGAGGTTTTCCTTCCCGGACCAATTTATATAGAGGTTGGCCCTGAAATTTCAGGGCACTGACCGCAGGGGGAACCTGCAGAATATTACCCCGGAAAAGCGGAAGTTGATTGTGAATAGTCAGGGGAGATTCAGGTATGGCAGCCCGGACAGTTTCCGTACCATCTGAATCAAGAGAATCGGTCGCTACCCCAAAACGAATTGTGGCACGATAAGATTTGTTTAATCCCATTAAAAATGGAGAAAGACGAGACCCTTTTCCCACCAGGATCAATAACAACCCCGTAGCCAAAGGATCCAAAGTTCCAGCGTGTCCCACTTTATATCGGGGAGGACGAGGGCCGCCCTTCTTCTTTTTTCCGGACCGTCGGGGATCCCACTGGGGAAATTCCTGAAGGAGTTTTTTCCGGGCCCGAGCCACAACTGTGTGCGAAGTCACACCCGTGGGCTTATCCACCAGAAGCAACCCGGAAGAGAAAAAGCAGTCCTCAGTCATCGACGGGGTTTCCGTCCGATCAGTGCTCCCAATTCATCGGCAAGGTTAGCCGCTACGTCATCACCCTGGCCACTAATAGTACAGCCGGAGGCCTGCTTGTGGCCACCTCCACCATACCGGGCAGCCAGACTTTGAACGTCGCCTTCTCCACGAACCCGCAACGAAACCCGCCAGGTGCCAGCTTCCTTTTCTTTCATGAAAGCAATGTACTTCACACCATCAACAGCTGTGGCAATGTTCACAAAGCCTTCGGTATCGACCATGTTACCACCCGTTTCTTCGAGCATTGCCAAAGTGGCCCGCAATATCAGAATTCTGCCATTGTTGTGATACTCAAACGTGGCCAGAACCTTCTGCATTAAAGCGACACCTTCGGGCCTATGCCGGTGCATGGTTTTTCGTGAGACCCAAGCGGTGTCAACACCCATGACGGAAAGCCGGCGGGCAAGCTCAAAAGTCAACGGCATGGTATTGGAAAAGCGGAAGCTGCCGGTATCACTAATCAGACCTGCATAAATGTTGGTAGCCATATCAAGGGTCATTTCAAAATCATGATCGCCAAATTCATCATCGCCTTCTGATAAAGTCTCGATGACTCGATGAATCAAAGTGCAGGTTGAGCAGGACCGGGCTTCTATCCAGCCCGCTTCCGGGGCTTTGCGCCCGCTTACCAGATGATGGTCAATGCACCACCGCGTTTCGAACCGATCCAGAGTTTTTTCCAATGGACCGCAACGGCTGATGTCGTGACAGTCGACCAGAATTAAAGTTTCGGGTTGTTCTTCGAGGAACAGTTCTTCAGCTTCATCGTCAGTTACCACGGCGTCAAATCCCGGCATATCGCTGAAGCCAACCGGCGGATCCACATAGCTGACCACACGCACATCACGGCCCATGTTTTCCAGACATTCACAAAGAGCCAAAGCACTGCCCATGGCATCAGGGTCCGGGTTATGATGAGGTACGATCCAAATACTTTTTGCCTCGCGAATTCCTTTGATCAACTCAAAGGGAGGAACAACATCTTCAAGTTCCAGTTCGCGTTTCTTTTCTTCTTCAGATTTGAATTCACCCTGGTTAGCCAATTCATCCAGAACATTGTCCAAATCCAAACCCTTGGCAACGGTATCATCGTAAACAAAACGAAGATCAGGAGCACATCTCAGGCCCAGAGTCCGAGTCAGTTTGCTCATCATATAACCACGAGCTTTTTTCAGGCCGGCAAAACTCTCTTTGCGATCGGCATCGTCACCCAGGACCGACCAGTAAACCTGAGCCACACTGTGGTCCCGATTCACCTGAACCGCATTGATGGTTACAAAACCCACGCGAGGATCTTTCACCGACACCTGTAAAAGTCGACTGAGAACTTCCAGGATGGATTGATTTAATTTATTGGAGCGATACGGATCCATTTGATTCCTCATGAGAACTCGGCCGGGCATTCCGGGGAAGTTCCCGAAACATCCCGGCCGAATGGGTTGACCTGAATTTTACCCACCAAAAGCTATTACAGCTCGGTGCGTTCAATGCTTTCAATTTCGAAGGTTTCCAGATGGTCGCCTTCCTGAATGTCGTAGAAGTTCTGCAGTCCAATACCGCATTCGTAGCCGGTGGCTACTTCTTTCACGTCATCTTTAAAGCGTTTCAGACTGTTAACCTTACCTTCATAAACCACAACTTCGTCGCGAATGAGACGAGCCAGGGTTTTGCGCTTGATAATTCCTTCAACCACCATGGAACCGGCCACTTGTCCGGTTTTAGGAATGGTGAATACCTGACGGACCTGAGCCCGACCGGTGGAAATTTCACGCTGAATACTACCAAGCAGACCGGCCATTGCCTTACGCATGGTATCAACGGCTTCATAAATAATATCGAAGACTTCAATGGTCACGTGGTGCTTCTTGGCCAACTCACGAATGGCCGAACCAGGCCTCATGTGGAAACCAATAATCATGGCACCGGTATTTCCAGCCAGCAAAACATCAGATTCGCTAACCGCACCCACCGCTTTGTGAACCACTTTGACCTGAACTTCGGCAGTATTCAATTCCATGAGCTGATCGGCCAGAGCTTCAACAGAACCAGCCACATCACCTTTAATAATGATGGGTAATTCTTTCAAATCGCCGGTCTCCATAAGACTGGCCAGATTGTCCAGATCGATGGTTTGTTTGGGCCCCATGAGCTGTTGCTGACGTTGCAGGTTGCGACGCTTGCCAGCCATTTCACGAGCTTCGCGTTCGCTGCCCATGACGTAGAACCGGTCTCCACTTTCGGGGACATCGTTTCCACCGAGAATCTCGCAGGGTTCCCCTGGTCTGACCTCATTGATTTTATTTCCACGCTCATCCATAAGGGCACGAACTTTACCGTCCTGCATACCAACCAGGAAAGTATCTCCCATTTTCAAAGTACCACGGTCGACCAGGATGGTGAAAATGACTCCACGTCCCGGATCTTTTCTGGCTTCAACCACGACACCACGGGCGGGCCCCTCAGCAGAAGCTGTCAATTCCAGCACTTCACTCTGCAGATGAATCAGTTCCATCAGATGATCAATGCCAGTGCCTTGTTTTGCAGAAATTTCCGCACACTGAACATCGCCACCATATTCTTCAATCATGATGTTATGCTGCAGCAGTTCCTGCTTCACTTTGTCCACATTGGCTGCGGGCAGATCAACCTTGTTAATTGCAACAAGAATGGGAACCTCAGCCGCTTTGGCGTGGTTGATGGCCTCAATGGTCTGGGGCATAACCTGATCGTCGGCGGCAATAATCAGAATAACAATATCGGTAACCTGAGCACCACGGGCACGCATGGCAGTAAAGGCCGCGTGACCAGGGGTATCGAGGAAAGTAACCGGTCCACCTTCTGTTTCCACTTTATAAGCACCAATGTGCTGGGTAATACCACCGGCTTCACCGGCAATCACGTTGGTCTCACGAATGGCATCGAGCAACGATGTTTTACCGTGATCAACGTGACCCATAACCGTAACAACAGGAGGACGGGATGACATTTCTCCCTCGGGCGGTTCTTCAACTTCAAGAACCTCATCGCCAAAGTCAGCCAGGAATTCGACTTCACGACCAAATTCTTCAATCAGGAGAATGATATTGTCTTTTTCCAGACGCTGATTAATGGTGGTCATAATGCCGAGCATGAACAGTTTGGCAATAAGTTCCTGGGCTTTTACTTCCAGTTTTTCAGCCAATTCCTGAACGGTAATGAACTCGGTCAGCTTCAAAACGGGCAAATCTACAGTTTCGGCGACTTCTTCTTCTGAAGTTCCGCCACTGCCTTTTTTCCGTTTTTTCTTCGAGCTGCCACCGCTCAATTCGGCCATTGTGGCTTTCAATTGACGCTCCACCTCTTGCTGGTCTACTTTTTTCTTTTTCTTACGAGTGCGTTTGCGACGCGTGGGCGCTTCCGGTTGAGAAGCTTCGTCTTTGCGTTTACGAAGAGCTGCTTCAATGGAGCTGCGTACGTCTTTGCTACTCACTTCTGTTTTTGGCTTGGTCTTGACTTTGTTTTTGGGCGCGGGACGAATAATATCGCCAACCTTAAAGCCATCGTTCTTTTTGTTGCCCAAAGCATCAAGATGATCTTGTTTATCTTCAACCTCAGCAGGCTCTTCAGCTTCTGCCTTATCTTTGGCTTCAGTTGTTTCGGTATCAACAGGAGTCTCGGACTCATCAGCTAATACTGGAGAATCTGTTGTTCCATCGGCTGGAATTTCAGAGTCAGCAACAGGCTCTTCTTCAGAGTCTTCAACAACTTCAGCAGGCTGCTCTTCAGTGGCTTTAGAGTTAACCGCACCGCTTGTCTCGGTGGCTTTATCACCTTCAGAAACAACTTCATCAGCAACAACCGGAGCTTCAGAATCGACAAGAGCAGTTTCCGCGGCGGTGGCTGGTTCTTCTACTGGAGCCTCAGGAGTCTCGGTGGCTGCATGTGTCTCCTCAGAAGAAAGCTCTTCATCAGGAATATCAGCTTTCTTAACCAATTTAGCTGCAGGTTTGACCACTCGAGCCTGGGCATGGTCTTCCCGTTTGCGAGCCAACTCGGCATCGCGTTCTTCTTTCTCAGCAAGCTTGCGGGCTGATTCGGCCTCTTTGGCTGCATCTTTGGCGTCTTTTTTAGCCTGAGTTGCTTTAGCCACTTTAGTCATGGTGCCCGCTTTGGTGATAACAACCACCTTAGGCTTAGCCGGAGCTTTCTTTTTGGCAGCCTTTTTCTTGGCAGCTTTCTTTTTCTTCTTCTTGGGCTTTTCAGGCTCTTCTTCAGGCTGAGGGCGCTCAAGAGGTTTCAAGGCAGCAACATTCTTCAGCTGGTCCGGATTCAGACCATGAGCCTTGGCGTAATTCTCCCGCGCCAACTCACGCTTGCGCTGAAAAACAGAATGGACTTTGTCCACGTCCTCGCATTCGACAACACTCATATGGCTTTTGGCGTCGACCTTCATTTTTTCAAGAAGAGCCATAACCTGTTTGCTGTCCACACCGTAGTGGCGTCCCAATTCGTAAACCCTGAGGTTTTTCGACAAACCCTTTACCTCCAGCCCAATGGCTTCGTCTGCCGCCTGATATATCCGTGAATATTTTCACGGTTTATTTCAGTCGATCAGTTTTTTGATCCCTTTAATAAATCCGGGATCACTCAATCCTATGATGGCCAATTTGTTTCGCCCGAAGGCCTCGGCCAACTGTTTGCTGTCCAGGGCGTCATCAAGGACCCCTGCCAAATTCTCAAATCGAAGTGCTTTGCTCTTTTGAGCACCGCCCATATCCGAGGCGGTAATCAAAAGCACCTTTGCCGGCTTGCGGGACAATTGTTCCACAGCATTAAAGCCCATGGATAATTTTCCCGCCCGGCGGGCCAGCCCCAGAAGGGCCAGTAATTTTGTCACATTCGTTTCGTTCATTATCCTGTCACCTGCTTAATTAAAGCTCACTATTGGCAAAAGGATCAATTTTTTTGTCGTCTTCATCATCGTCATCAGAGCTGCTATCTTCAGATTCACCATCGGGGAAATCCTTGAAGATTTCTTCTTTGTCGATAGTTGGCTCCTCTGGATTTTCAGCCTCGGCATCTGAATCATCGCTGTCCACAAAGACATCGTCGGCAAACAAAGCTTCGTTGTCGGCAATTTCAGCATCCAGTTCGCTTTTAACGTTTTTATCGATCATGCGACGCAGTTCGTCGCGGGTGGCCTGAGCGGTTGCCAACAGGCTGTCAGCACTTGCTTCATCGAGGCCTTCAAGGCCCACCAAACGCTCCAGTGGAATATTGGCCAGATCATCGATGGTCGTAACGGCAAAAGCTTCCAGAAGAACCAGCAACTCTTCGCTCACGCCGGGAAGATCGGCCAAAGGCATGGCCATTTCCTCGGAGACACGCTGACGAGTGCTGTATTCACGTGAGCTAACCAGGTCTATTTTCCATTCGGTGAGCTTGGCAGCCAGACGCACATTTTTGCCCTCTTTACCAATGGCCTTGCTCAGCTGGTCGTCATTAACAATGACCGTTGCTTCGTTGCGTTCCCGGTGCAAAATGATGTTGCTGACTTCAGCTGGACTCAAAGCCCGACTGATCAACAAGCTTGGGTCTGCGCTCCAAGGCACAATATCAACCCGCTCACCGGCCAATTCCCTGGTCACGGCCTGAACACGGCTACCCTTCATACCTACACAGGAGCCAACGGGATCCACCCGGTCATCGTTACTGGATACGGCAATTTTTGATCGGGTTCCCGGCTCACGAGCCACACCCTTAATCGAAACAATGCCCTCTTGAATTTCCGGGACTTCCTGATGAAACAGTTCTTTGAGAAAACCAGGATGACTGCGGGAAAGAATAACCTGGGGTCCTTTTACGGAATCCAGAACTTCAATAATATAAGCCCGAACGGTGCGGCCCTGCCCCAGACGCTCACCTTTGATTTGCTCTCGATAAGGCATCAACGCTTCGGTCCGCCCCAGATTAACCAGGACATTGCCCCGGTCGACCTGCTGTACGGTACCGACAATAATTTGATCGACCCGGTCGCGGAATTCTTCAAAAATCTGGGCCCGTTCCGCTTCACGGACTTTCTGTACCAGAATTTGTTTGGCCACCAGAATGGCGTTACGACCAAAGTCGGAAAGAGTCAGGGGGTAACGCACCTCGTCACCAATTTCAACTTCGTCGCCAAATTCAATTTCGGCTTCTTCAAGGGAAATGTCCGTATCCGGATCATCCACTTCATCGACCACGGTCATGACCCGCTCCACACTCATGGCTCCGTTTTCGGGATCCACAGTGGCATCAATGTTAGCCTCGGCCCCCAGCTTCTTGCGGGCAGCAGACTGAAGCCCAGCCTCGAGAGATTCAAGGATGATGGCTTTGTCGATATTCTTCTCCCTGGTGATCTCACTCAGGGCGTTCAGAATGTTATGATCCATGCTTGGTTTCTCCTACGCTTCCGTTTTCTATTTTCCTGAATCGGATCGATGGGTCATTCCCGTATTCTATTCTTCTGAATCTGAAGAAGACTTCCTGTTGCCAGGTCGCTTCCGCGGACGATTCTTTTTCTTTTTCGCATCCCGCTTGGCGGAGCGTTCCTCCCGGCGATCATCTTTTTTCTGCCGACGGTCTTCATTGATGATGGCCTTGGCATTAAATTCTGGATCCAGGTTTGCTTCCATCACTTCACGACGCAAAATTTTCACTTCGGCCGGTAATTCAGGCGATGAATCGGTTGAAGGCGGTTGCACTCGCAGGACATTGTTCTCAAAAGAAAGCAACTGCCCGCGAACCCGACGGCTCTTGTTCCCTTGCCTGACTCTCAAATCCACCGACTGTCCAACAGCTGCGTCAAAATGACGATCCAATCGCAGCGGGCGCCGGATACCCGGGGATGAGACTTCAATAACATACTGCCCCGAGAAGAGATCTGCCTCTTCCATCAGCATATTAATGCTGCGACCAGCTCGGGCACATTGATCAAGGTTAATGCCCACTGGGTTAAGCGCATCTTCGATAAGATCGAGATAAATGCGTACCTGCAGTCGGCCACCACCCTGAAACACACGAACATCCAGAATATCCAGACCGTCGGTTTCCATTTCAGGTTCCAACAAGCTCAGCACTCTGTCTGCCATCTGCTTTAAGTTGGGACGGGCACGTTCGGCCACGGCCTACCTCCGGTCCATGTACAAAAAGAAGTGGACTTATGCCCACCTCAGCCGGTCCACCCTTAAGGGGGGACGAATTGAGATGCAGGCAATATACCCGGGCAAAATGTGGATTGCAAGACAAATATGGCGTCAAAGCAACACTACATTATGGTCCAGGACCTTTTACTCATCCGGACAGTTCGCTTTGGTTGGCAAATCGAAAGTTATCCAGACACTTTTTCAGTCGAGTTCCAGCTGAACTTTTTAGTCCAGGATCAGCCTGTAAAATGTCCCGGCTGTCCTGATGACACTGATGAATAAGGCCCGCATCAGCCAAGGGGCATAAAAGTCGAAAACCCGGAGCCCCATGCTGCCGGGTCCCATACGATTCCCCAGGCCCACGAATTCTAAGATCTTCTTCAGCCAGGGTAAACCCATCATGATTGTCTGCAAAAAACCTAATTCTGCGGTACGTATCATCAGAGAGAAAGCCGTCACAAAGAAGGTAACAAGACGCTGAAGCCTTCCCACGACCAATGCGTCCCCGCAACTGGTGAAGCTGAGCCAAACCAAATCGTTCAGGATTCTGGACAACCATGACTGTGGCGTTGGGCACATCGATACCCACTTCAATCACCGTTGTGGCCACCAGTACCTGATATTCATTTGCAGCAAACCGGGCCATGATCTCCTGTTTTTCGGCACTCTTGAGCCGCCCGTGCAACAAAGCACATTTCCATTCAGGGAAGGCCTCCCTGCTCAACCGCTCGAATTCCACAGTGGCTGCTTTCAAATCCTGGCCTTCGGTTTCTTCAATAACCGGATGCACCACAAAGACCTGATGGCCCTGTTCCACTTGCCGGCGACATGCCTGCCAGACTTTGTTTTCGTCGGTGCCTTTGATGATTTCGGTTTTGGTGCTACCGCGTCCGGAAGGTATTTCGTCAATCAGGCTTAAGTCCAGATCACCATATAAGGTCAGTGCCAGACTGCGCGGAATGGGTGTCGCGCTCATTACAAGCACATGGCTTTGGTCGGCTATTTCTCCCGAAGAGGTGCTTTTTCCCCTTTGGCGCACTCCAAAACGGTGCTGTTCATCAATAACGGAAAGAGCCAGACGAGGTACACGCACATCATCCTGAATAACCGCATGAGTTCCCACCAGAAGATCAATTTCACCGGCGGCCACGGAGCTGAGAATTCTACGTCTTTCGGCTGCCGGGGTGCTCCCGGTGAGAGTCTCCACCGATACATTCAATGGTTCAGCCCATTGCCTCAAAGTCAACCCGTGCTGCCGGGCAAGGACTTCAGTCGGAGCCATCATTACAGCCTGGTATCCTTGTTCCACTACAAACAAACAGGCAATGAAAGCCACCAGAGTTTTGCCACAGCCAACATCGCCCTGGACCAAACGATGCATGACCTGACCGGATTTAAAATCAGCTAAAACTTCCGATAGAACCCTTCTTTGAGCCCCCGTGAGGTCAAAAGGCAGGTCATCAACCAGCCTCCGGGTTAAGTCTCCAGGTTTTTCCAAACGAATACCATGATCCTGATCATTCTGTAATCGACGCCAGGCCGTAAACAGTTGCAGGAAAAAGCCCTCTTCATATTTTAATCGGCTTCGAGCCGCCACCAGAGCCTCCCTGGTGGCTGGGAAGTGAATATTTCGACGGGCCTGGGCCGCTGAACAGAGATTTCTTTTCCGGCAAAGGGCCACGGGAATGGTTTCAGGATAAAAATCACTACATTCATCAAGTCGAGTTAAAGCCTGGAAAACAAGAGCTCGTAGCCAGTGTTGCCCAATTCCAGCTGTCAGCCCATAAACCGGGACAATACGGCCGGTGTGCAGGCCCTCCTGTTTTTCTTTTGCGGAAGAGACCACTTTTTCAAAATCAGGGTGAGTCAGTTGCAAACGACCGTTGTGCCGTTGGACCAAACCACTGACCATCACCTTCTGGCCTGCACGAAATTGCTTCAACAAAAAGCGCATGTTAAACCAAATGCAATATAAAACACCGGTATCGTCGCCTATGGTAACCGTTTGCACGCTTCCACCCCGGCGGGTACGCCGTTCACTGGTGGTCAGAACCTCAGCCAGAATGGTTTCTTCCTTTCCCACGACCAATCGACCAATGGCAACGGTCTCGGAACGGTCAAAATACCGGTGAGGGAAATGATCAAGCAAGTCTCCCACAGTCTGCAAACCAAGGCGCGAAAGCCCCCGGAAACGAGCCGGGCCTACGGACTTAAGGAACTGAACCGATGTTTGTAAGCTGAATTCTGGTTTCATTTTCTCTGCTTTGGGATGACTTTTCTGAAAGAGACAGCGGTTTAAACAGTAAACCAGACTCCGAAAGAGACAACGTCAGTTAAAATAACTTGCTGACAGGGTCATCAGATGTTAAATTGCCGAGCCTTGGAATTCAACCCTTGCGATTATCTTTGTAGGAGGACTGTCATGAGCAGGAAATGCTCTATCTGCGATAAAGGCCCACAGTACGGGAACCGGGTTAGCCATGCCCATAACCAAACCCGTCACCGCTGGTTGCCAAACCTGCAGAAAATTCGCTTTGAAAAAGACGGCAAAGTCCAGCGCGGCTATGTTTGCACTCGTTGCATTCGTACCGGCAAGGTCATGAAAGTTGTCAAAGGCAAAGCATCCGCTGTAGAAGTCAACTAACCGGAATCCTGTTCAGGCCCGGTTTATTAGATTAACGCAGCCTTTTGAAAATATGATATAGCCCTCTCGATTCAATCGGAGGGCTTATGTCGTTTACGCCTAGGACTTCCACAACCAATCTAATATCATCCACAAGATCTTTGGGATTAATCCATCCAACATCTCCACCCCTGGCCGCTGCCGGACCCACGGAATATTGAGTCACTAAGCTTGCAAAATCTGCACCGGTTTGCATATAGTTGGTTACCATATCGACCATGGTGCCATCTTCAAGAACCATGTGCAGCAAATGAATTTTACCCGCCTGGCGGGCTCCTTCTGATTGATCACGCATTTGAATCAACCGGGTTTGCCAGAGAACCAGGTGGTCAACATTTCCCGATTCAGCAGCTTTCAGGTATTCCAACTCAGCAATAGCCTCTTCGTATTCCGACAATTTCTCCAATAATTGAACCTTAACAATGTGAGCACTGAGCATGGAAGGATCCAGAACAATAACCCTGTTGATATGATAAAGGGCCTCCACTTCCCGTCCCTGTTTTTCCAGATGCACCCCATAGTTGAAATGACCCACCACATCGTCAGGCTGGGCCACTAAAAAATACTGAAAGTGTTTTTCAGCCTCAGAATACTGTTCCGTAATTTCCAAAGCATTGGCCAGATTGAATCGGTGCCGAGGGTGTGTTGTGTCGGTATCAACTGCTTTACGCAAATAGACCAAAGCTGAATCCATCCGGTCGGCGGCAAAAAAAGCTTCACCCAGAGCACCGTAGCTGGGGCCACCGGGCTCCGTACTCACAGCCTGTTGGCAGAAAGACACAGCTCCGGTTTTGTCTCCCATCATTAAACTCAGCTCTGAAGCTGCCAAAAGATCCGAAAGAGTTGGCGTTTCACTGCTCATCGCATCTTTCAAATGAATCAAACTTTGAGCCCAAACCCCTCTTTGGGCGGCAATATCGGCCAAAAGCCGGTGCAACCAGGCTTCATCCAGGCCTTGATGCCGCATCTGATCCAACAACTGATAAGCTTTGGCAGAGTCACCCTCGTTCATGGCCAGTCGGGCCAGACCTTCCAAAATACCCTTGTGCTGAAGAGAAAGCTGCAGGCCCGTTTCCCATTGCATGCGGGCCTCTTCAATTCGATCGGAACGCAAAAGCGCCCGGCCATACCAGTATCTGGCATCCGGATCCTGACCATCCAATTCAATGGCCATTTTCCCGTATTTCCGAGATTCTTCGAGACGGCCTTCCCGAACCCCCATTACCGTCAAGGGCAACAGAACATCCAAATCTGGGTCAGAAGTGGCCACACAGCGAATAAAAGCCTTTCTGGCCTCAGAAAACTGAGCCTCTTTATAAAGAACCTTCCCGTCGTCACAAGAATCGCCCGTGGATTGATAATTTCCCTGTGCCAAAACCAGAACAGGAAAGAGAAAGGCCAGGAGAATAAAGCTGGGCCCAATAATTTTGTGAGGATTTTTGTGAGAGGATAAAAGCAAGATTCCAACTTTCAAGTAACCCGGCAGCACCTGCTGGGAATTTATTTAAGTTCTGACACCACAAGCCGACATCTAGGAGAAGAAACCCAAAGCAGAATTCCGGTTCCCGGAAAATGCTGACAAAATGACCGCCCAGATCAAATCAGGCACAAATGAAAGATACAACCATGAGTGAAGCTGCGAAACCCCAAATACTGGTTGTGGAAGATGATCCGGACCTGCGCACCATTGTCAGGTTGCAATTATCCAGTCAGGGGTATGAAATTACCGAAGCAATCAACGGCAAAGAAGGTTTTAAGGCCATTCAGGAAAATACACCCGATTGTGTCATTCTCGACTTGATGATGCCTGTCATGGACGGTTTTGGATTCCTTAAAAGAGTTCGCAGTGTCATGCACCTGCAAGATGTGCCCATTCTTATTCTCACAGCCAGCGAAGACGAGAGAAACAAAGTTCGGGGATTCCAGTATCAGGCCGACGCCTACATGAGCAAACCTTACGATTTGACGGAACTGACTGATGAAGTCGAAAGATTGTGCTCCATTAACTCTACTTGAAATCAGGCAATCCAGGCCCGAACCGGGCCCAGCCAAAATTCTGGTTGCAACCATCGGGCCGTCAAACATTCCGGATGAATTTTCAGAGTATTTTCAACCAACAAGTGCCCCTCAGCGGAATTGCCCCGTTTAACTTCCAAATAAACCCAATGAGCCAAACAGGAATCCGGAATCACATCTCTGGGTTTCAAGTCTTTAGAGACTGACACCTTGGCCCCTCTGCCAGCAGCAATTTGCAAACGAAACAATCGTTCGCTGTGGAAGCCTGCCTCCACAAGGGACTGACACATTTGCCAGGCTTCCTCATCGGCCCCGGATTGATAGGTTGCCCGGGCCACAAGGAACTGCCAGGCCTCGGGACTGATTCCCTCTTTCGAGCTTTCTGAAACAACATGCGCCCCCCCTTCGAGGTCATCCATGTTCAGAGCCAGCAGTTCACCCAAATAATTATACTGGGGCATGTCTTTATGGCTGGAAGGCCAACGGGATAAAACCCCGGAAACGTCGCGGTACCTGCCGTGAGCCAGATGATGGCAGCCAAGCAAATCAAAATATAGAGGTTCGGAAGTCCACTCATCAGCCAAATCAGCCAAACGTCGGCCACAGGTTGTGCTTCTCATCAGCAAGTCATCGCTGGCTGCGAGCAACAACTCCGCCCTGGCAAAGGTACGACCCAGATCGGGCCAACCTTGAAGAATTTTGCTGACCTGGTCAGCGTGTCCAGTCAATAGTGCCAGAACCCCACGCAAATAAGCCCCAAATAATTCTTCATGGGCACCTGCTCTGGATTTATCAGAAAGATTTTTGTCGGCTTCCCTGAGGAAAAACCGGGCACCATTGAGGTCGCCTCCATCGGCCAGAATCAGTCCCTTTAAATCCACGGCTGTTTTGTAGTTTTCATTGAGGGCCAGGGCCGCTTCCACTTCAGAAAGAGCTTCATCGGTACGCTCAAGCTGGAACAGAGCAGCAGCCAGACGAGTCCGATAATCAGGATAGCGGGGACGACGTTCTACAAGAGAAGCAAAAACTTCCAGGCCTTTTTCCCAGTATCCCTCGCGGCATAGAGACACCGCTGCTGAGACTTCTTCTTTTTCCGATTCGCCACTAAGGCTTTTTCCCAGAATGTCCAACAAATCCTGTGGCAAAGACTCGGCGTGGTAAGGTTTGTTCTTTTTGAGAGAGTCGACCAGCCAGTGATTGACACGCCTGCCCGATTCCACCAGGTCATTCAAACAGTCGGAAGCTTCTTTATTCCGTTCCAATTTCTGGTAAGACACAGCCTTCAACAACCTGGCTTCAACGTAATCAGGGTTCAACCGTAAGGCATCGAGACCTTCCTGAAGTGCTGCTTCAGTTTGACCGGACTGCAGCAGAGCTGTTCCATACAGACAATGTAAATCAGGATAATTTTCCCATAGACGAACCGCCTCGGACAAATTGGCCAGCGCTTTTCTGGAATTTCCTTCGCGCATAAGACGGCGGCCTTCGGCAACCAGAGCCTGCCGGAAATGAAAAGAAGCCAGTGAACCCTTGGCCGATTCACTGCGACCGAGGGCAGCAACACGAAGACGGTCCGCCGCTTCGGCGAACCGTCCTTCTTCCAACAGAGACATACCTTCGGCGTATGCATTACCGCGATCTCCACCAAGAAATCTTCCGAGCAATGACATTTTAATCCATGTACTTTCGGATATAGGCCGGAGTGGCCCGGTCTTCTCCAGGTTTGTCAGGGCCCAAACCCGAAGCGGTGGAACGACTAATGGGCACAGGCCCATTTTCAGTTTCGGGTACCTCCACCTCTCCAATGTTTTTGGTGCCCGCCGGCCTCAAAAAACGTGAATTATCGGAAGGAGAATTGTCAGTCGGCATATCGGAGGATCCACCGGCAGCAGCTGCTCTTTGCAGGAACGGCGGCGGAGTTGCCTCTTCAACCATTTCTTCAAGAATTGCTTCAGCTTCTGCAACTTCCGGGGTCTCCAGAGTTTCCTGCTCTACGTCCGGTTCACCGCTGTGGGGAGGATCTACAAACAGAGAAACCACTGTGGGCTCTTTGCTCACCGCCGGGGCCACTGAACCAGGTTCCACGGAAAAAACATCCTTCTGTTCTGAAACAGGAAGAGGTTCATTTTCGAAAGTCTCGAAGGAAATGGAAGCTTTGTCACCACTTTGGGGTTCTGGTTCTGATGCTTCAGCCAACTCCCATTCTTCTCCTACCGGATCATCGATCAGGACTTCATTCACCGGAGCACTGCTATCGGCATCGGTCGAGGGGTACATCGTTTCCTGAGGAGTTTCGGCAACCTGGGGAATTTCTGCTTCAGGTTCTGAAACTGGCTCTGGAGTTTGTTCGCAAGTAGATTCATGACTTGGTTCAGAAACAGACTCAACTGCAGATTCAATCACCGCAGAGCCCATAGCCATGGAAACGGTCCCGCCTGATTCTTCAGACATTTCAAATCCGGTGGCAATAACCGTTACCTGTAGAGTATCACCAAGATCAGGATCAATGCCGTAACCGAAGATGACGTGTGCTTCGGGACCGGCAGCTTCCTGAATGAATTGCATGGCCGCAGCTGTATCGTGCAAGCCAACTTCCGCACCAAGAACATTGACCAGAACAGCTTTGCTACCTCTGATGTTCAGGTTTTCCAGGAGGGGACTGTTGATCGCCGCTTCAGCAGCTTCAAGAGCACGGTTTTCACCTGTGGCCCGGCCTGTACCCATCAGTGCCACACCCATACCCTGCATGACCGAACGAACGTCGGCAAAATCAAGGTTAAGAGTATCATGACGGGAAATAATATCAAAAATACCCCGGGTAGCTTCATACAAAACCTGATCGGCAATGAGGAAAGCTTCATCCATTGAGGTATTGGGAGGAACAATTTCCAGCAGTCGCTGGTTGGGAACCACAATGAGGGTGTCCACCACATCGCGCATACGGGCAATGCCGGCTTCGGCCTGCTGCATGCGAACCCGTCCTTCAAAAAGGAAAGGCTTGGTGACAATTCCCACAGTCAGGGCACCTTGTTTGCGCGCAATTTCTGCAACAACAGGGGCAGCACCGGTACCGGTTCCTCCACCCATTCCTGCAGTTACAAAGACCAGATTGGCCTGCCCCACAGCCTGCCGGATGGCATCACGATCTTCTTCGGCAGCACCTTCACCCACAGACGGTTTTCCGCCACTACCCAATCCTTGGGTAAGTTCGGTACCGATTTGCATGATATTGTGGGCTTTGTTGTCGGCAAGTGCCTGTGAATCGGTATTGAGCGCCAAAAATTCGACACCATTTAAGCCTGAGCCAATCATACGATTGACTGCATTGCCGCCGGCGCCGCCTACTCCTGCAACTCTAATATCCGTCAGACGCTGGGTTTCTTCAGCAAATTCGAACATCATTGTACCCTCCTCCTCCTTGAGTTGGGCCATGAGTGAAACTTGAAAGTCCCGTTTTATCTGCTGTTTTGTGTCCAGTTTCCCCAAAGCCGTTCCTTGGCTATTTTGGAGGTTACGTGGACAAACCTCAGGATAAATTCTTAGGCATTCAAGCACGTTTGATTCTTTTTCTAGCACAAAGATTCGATGAATCCAAGGAAAAAAAGAAACTTTCCATTTATTTTTACCGACAGCCGGTTAGATCTCAGCCTTCTGCGACCATTTCACCATCATCTTCTTCTGGATCGGGCTCCGGATAGTGGGTTCCCGAACGTTGGGGTTCCTGCTTTTTGAACATGCCCCGCAATTTCCCGAGCAGTCCACCACCCGGTCTTGAGTCTTCTTGAGGATCTGACATTTCAGAATCTTTGGCAGAACACCGGCACAAACCAATCACCGTGGCCCACTGACCTTCAGGCAAATGATCTGATCCTGCTAATTTGCGTGGTAAATAACGTTTCCTGACCTGCAAATCAAAGATTTCCTCACAAAGACCTTTGGTACCCCGGCAGTGGCTGCCTCCACCGGTGAGAATAATGCCGGCACCAAGGGATGACAATTCCCTCAGGTCGCCAAAATCCTTTTTCACCATGGTGAGAATTTCTTCCATTCGAGGCTCTAAAATAGCTGCAATAAGGCCTTTGGTTTCTTCAGGTTTCTCCTCATTAAAAAGAGTACTCAAAGAGACTTCCGGAGCCAAATTCCGCATCACCACACCACGTTGTCGCTTAATGCTTTCAGCCTGATCCCAATCCACCCGAAGTCCATGGGCCAGGTCGGCTGTCATGTGATTTCCACCCCAGGGAATAGAACCGTTGGCCAGAATGGTACCTTTGCGATACACAGCCCAATTTGTCAGGTCCCCACCAATGTCAATCAGCATTGCGCCTTGGGTTTTCTCTTGAGGTTCGAGCAAAGCCATGCCGGCAGCCATCACATCGACCTCTTCACCAAGCGGCTTGTATTTGGCCGTTTCCACGGCATTTTCAATGTTGTTCAAAACACTGCGACTACCCATTACCAGATGAGCCTGGATTTCGAGCAAGCTGCCCACACGACCCAGAGGATCGACAATGCCCCGAACACGATCCACAGAAAATTCCACAGGTGTAACAGTCAGTATTTTCTGGTCAAAAGGAATAGCCATGCCCCGGGCTTTTTTGATTACCGCATCGACATCGCCCTGGCGAATGGGACGGGGACCAGGGCCAATGGAGATCTGGGCCGTGGCTCTAATGCTGTGTAGGTGAGATCCGCCAATGTTGTAGGTAAAACCAGAAACATAAATATCAGAATCGGCTTCGAGATCGCGGATGCAACGGGCAATGCAACGGGCCCCTGCCCCCAGGTCGATAAAGTCTCCATCCTGGAAACCCTCAACTTTTTCGTGGGCACAGCCCACCACTTCCATCTCGCCGTTATCTGTGGTTTCGCAAACCAGAGCCCGAAAGCTGGTGGATCCGAAATCACATGCGACAAACAGTCTTCCCTGACTCATGCCGTGCCTTTCAATGTCTGTTGTGCATCCGAAATTATTACGGATGGCTAATAGTGATCAAAGCCTGCTGCAAGTAATTTTGTCTTCGAACCGCAAATCCATTTGCAGCCCTGGTTCCAGATGATCGCGAGCGGCCATGTAACGGGCCAGACGTTGGGAGAAATCAGTTTTCCCAACCAACAACTGCCCTCGCCCCTCTTGCAGTACGATAGCGAATCCTTCAGATCGGGCAACAAGAAAATCTACGGGACAAACGGTTTCCAAACCTGTTTCAGCCATGGCCGACAAAAGATCCAATACCGAATGAGACCATTTATTTTCCAGCTTCAAAGCCGCATCCAGAGTGTCTGTTTCGCAAACAACCCCCACCAAAACCGGCAACGAGGCCACAGGTAAATGAGAGGGAAACTCCAGCACCCTGCCGTCCTCAACCACGACCAGGGGTAAACCGCTATCGCTTTGTTTATCAAGGGACAGCAAAGGCCGCCACTCTCTGAAATCGATCTCAATAGTACCGGGAAGGGTCTTGGAGATAGTCAGGTCTTTAACCCAATGCAAGGATTCAAAACCTTTAGTAACCTGGTCTTCAGATACTGTCCAAATATTATGTCCCAGATAACCGCCCAGCAGTGTATCCAACTGCTCTTTATCGGTGAACCGATAGGCACCCGACTCGACCCTCACAATTGAAAAATAATCTGAGCGAAGAGCATAAACTGCTCCCCCGGAAATCAGGCAAATACCAAAAACCACGACCAGGAACTTGAGCCACACTCCCCGACGGGAAACCGGAGCTTCATTTCGCACCGCGTGTCCGCCTGGAATTCGACCCTTTCTTTCCCGGGACGGCATCAGCTTCGCCTTTCATCCAGAGTGTCGCAAATATCCTGAACCCAGCGGCCGATATCGCCAGCACCACTGACCAGCAACAAATTGCCAGCGGGTACTTTTGTTTTTAACCAATGGCGCAGTTCTTCCTGACTGTCAGGCAAGGTTACATCATGCAAATCCAATTCATTCAGCGAAATTGCGATAAGAGAACTGTCAACACCATCAATTGGCTTTTCACTGGCTGCGTAAACAGGCAATAAAGCAACCTGCGAAGCCGCAGCCATGGCTTCGGCAAATTGATGGGAAAAACTCTCCGTGCGAGAATATCGGTGGGGCTGAAAAACAACCGAAACGGGCCGGCCATAACTGAGGGCAACTTCCATGGTCGCCTGGATTTCCGTTGGATGATGGCCATAATCATCGATCACCAAAACTCCGTCGTGCTCACCCTTGATATCGCAGCGACGACCCACGCCCTGACTTTGAGCGATGCCTTCAGCGGCACTATCAAAATCGACTCCCACATCCAGAGCCACTGCCAGAGCGGCCAGAGCGTTGCATAAGTTGTGGCGTCCCCGCATAGCCAGACTCAACATTCCGGCGGGTTGGCCCTGGATCAGAACCTGAGCCTCCTGGCCATTTTCGGTGTTCACAATGGATGCCGGGTCCACACTCACATCGGAAAATTCAGTCAAGCCGTAGGTTACTACGCGCCGGTCCAGCATGGGGATCAGAGCACGCACTTCAGGGTCATCAAGACATAGAACGCAAGTGCCATAAAAAGGGACCCTTCCCAGGAACTCTCGGAAAGCGGAGCGCAGCTCATCCATATCCTGGTAGTGATCCACATGCTCATAATCGATGTTCGTCACCACCGCCACGGTGGGCGTCAGGTGCAAAAAAGTCCCATCGCTTTCATCAGCTTCGGCCACAAGATACTGTCCCGGTCCGGTAACAGCGTTGCTGCCAATATTATTGATCACTCCGCCGACAATAACCGTAGGTTGCAGTCCTCCGTTAAGCAGAGCACTGGCAACCAGGCTGGTGGTGGATGTTTTCCCGTGAGAGCCAGCAATGGCAATGCCTTGTTTGAGCAACATCAATTCGGCCAGCATTTCTGCCCGGCGGATGACAGGAATTCTTTGCTGACGGGCCGCTCTGATTTCCGCATTGGCTTCCGTCACAGCCGAACTGCGCACCACAACATCGGCACCAGTTATATTATCGGCTTGGTGGCCAATGGTAATTCTGGCTCCGGATTTCCGCAGTCGGTCACAAATGCCTGAGTCTCGCAAATCGCTTCCGCTGATCACAAAACCACCCATGGACAAAAGCACTTCGGCGATTCCGCTCATGCCAATGCCGCCAATGGCTACAAAATGTATGTGTCGGGTGTTTCGGAAAATGCCGATTGATCCGGAAAATGAAGTTCCGGTAGATTGCTTCTCAGAATTGTTTTTTGATGACTGCTCAAACATGGACCATCTTCCCGGTTATAACTCCAGTTTTCTATCAATAATAGCGCCGATCCTGGGCGCGTCTTTGCGTAAGGTTAATATGTTTGCTCGAGTGGTCAATGTTCAACAAAATTCCCACGGAGGCAAAAGCAGCCACCATTGCCGTGCCACCAAAACTGACAAAAGGCAAGGGCACACCGACTACCGGAAAGGCACCAGTGACCATACCTATATTAACCAAACCATATACAGCCAGGCTGGTGGTCAACCCTGCAGCCACAATTTGTCCGAAAGGATCGGTGCTTTTGGCAGCAATACCATAACCCCGCCAAATGAAAAGAACCAGACAACCGACTACCAACAGAGTTCCCCAAAGGCCGAGTTCTTCTCCCATAACCGAGAGAATAAAGTCTGTATGGGCTTCCGGTAAGAACGCAAATTTATTGTGACTGTTACCCGCTCCCAGCCCCACAGGACCGCCGGCACCCATTCCCATCAGGCTTTGATCGACCTGATATCCAAAACTTCCGGTCTGCAGACCTTTCAGCCAATCTGCCAGACGATTTTCAAGTTTGGTGGAAGTATTGATCGCCACCAGACCCAACACAACGGGGAAGGCAACCGCAGCAGCCAATTGTTTCCAGGCTAACCCGGCCACCAGCATGGCAACCAGAACAACCACACTCATAGTCAGAATGTTACCAAAGTTTGGCTGCTTGTAGAGCAGATAAAATAACGGCAAAGGTCCAAGCAACAACCCGGGAAACATATTCTTCCAAGTCATTTGCCCCATTTTGGAATGATGAGCCCAACGCTCGGCAAGAAATAGAATAACCGCCAGCTTGGCCATTTCCACGGGCTGAAAACGAAAACCACCCACACTTACCCAGCGATTGATGACTCCGTCTGTTCCCTGAGTCAGGGTAAAACCCACCAAAGCCACACTCAATGCCAAAGCCGGCCAATTCAACCAACGCAAAGTGAAAATCCGGTAATTCAAATTGCTCAGGGCCATCATGACCACAAAGCCCACAATAATCATAAAAATGTGTTTGGAGATGAGAAAATGCTGGCCCAGAATACTGCCGCCGCCGGGATTGTTATAACTGCCGGCCCCATAAACTACAATACAACCAAGAAACAGCAGCAGCCCCATGGCTCCCAACAGCAATTTATCACCTGTTTCAACAGCAGCAACCAAGCTTCGCAAACGCCTATTCATGACTTTGCCTCGCCACAGCTCCTGCGTTTATGGCTGCTTCGAAAAAGGATTTTCCCCGGTGGGCGTAATTATCAAACATATCAAAACTGGCGCAGGCCGGGCTGAGCATGACATCGGCCTGGCTCTGTTGAAGAGCCACTTCCGTGGCCACTTTCACCGCTTCATCCATACTGGAGGCATTGGTTACCGGGACCAGACTTTGCAGAACCTGACCTATGGCCGGGCCCTCCTGCCCAACAGTCACCACTTGAATCACTGCATCCATGACTTCGAGCAAAGGCACATATGACTCACCCTTGCCACTGCCCCCGACAATGAGAATCACCGGTCGGTCATAACCATTTAACGCCGCACAAACGGCATGCACGTTGGTGGCTTTGGTATCGTTGATATAACGAACTGAGTTCAGATCTGCCACTCTTTGCTGGCGGTGATTCAAGCCAGAGAAATCACGCAACCCTTTGACCAGGACCTGGTGGTCAATATTCAGAGCGACCGAAGTTGCCGCCACTGCCAAAGCGTTCAGGAAGTTGGGAGGCGACTGCAGAGCCAGATCTTTCTGTTCCAACAAGGGCAAGACCTGGCCCTGGCTACGAATGCATAGTTTATCATCCCGGAAAAATGCTACGGAATTTTCATCGTCAGCGCCAAACAAAAGCACAGACGCCTCAGTGGACCAAGCTCTGGCTTCGGGGCACTCAGTCCAGGTAATGAATGTGCCATCGGAAGACAAACTGTGGGCCAGGTTTTCCTTGGCGGCATAATAGTCATGCAAACTGTTGTAACGGTCCAAATGATCAGGAGCCAGATTCAGAACCAGGCCCACTTTTGGGGAAAAATCAGAAACAGACTCCAACTGGAAGCTGCTCACTTCCAAACTGACAGCCGCATCATCTGGCAATTGGTCTGCAATCTGACTCAAAGGGGTGCCCAAATTTCCCAGTGCTTCGCACCGGCGACCACTGGATTTAATGATATGCGCAATCCATTCCGTAGTTGTGGACTTGCCGTTGGTACCGGTAATGGCCACCAAATCAGCATCGCAGAAAGATGCCCCCAGCTCCATTTCACCGAGAATGGGAGTGTCTTTTTCCAAGGCCTGCAAACGCGGATGAGTCAGCGGAACGCCCGGACTGATCACCACAGCTTCAGGAGCGGTTTCAGGCCATGAGCCGCCGGTGTTGAGCGTATCAAAAGCCCGGAGTGCCAGATTAGACAGGCCCTCGCGCTCCCACCGGCGGCGAACTGTTTTTTCATCATTATCATCGATGCCCACAACGGTGGCACCGTGACGTTGCAACAAGGCCGCAGCAGCACAACCACTGCGGGCCAATCCCACCACCCACCAAGTTGTTCCTTTCACCTGGTGCCTCATGATTCTCTCCCGCCGGAAGACGAGTTCGTGCCACCGGGCAAATGATCCAATATTTTTTCCATGGCTGCGCTGCGCGATCCTTTGAGGAGAATGAGGTCACCCGGCTGGGTATTATTTTTAATCCACTGAGCGGCTGCTTCCTGATCTTCCAAGTACACAACCTGGGCTTCCCCGGCTTGCTCATATCCTTGGCCCAACCCCTTAGCCAGCTCTCCTACGACCAGCAAAGAGTCCAGCTTTTCAGAACTCAATTTTTTTCCGGTTTCCTGGTGAATTGCCTTGCTGTCGGCCCCCAGTTCAGCCATGACACCGAGAACCGCCACCCGTTTTCCCTGTCCCTCAATTCCATTAAGAGTTCGAACGGCCACCAGCATGCTGGCTGGGTTTGCATTGTAGGAATCGTCCAGCAAATTTCGTTTCTGCCAGGAAATGAGCTTCCCCCGATGAGCCGATGCTTCAAACTCAGCCAAACCCTGGCGCAGAGTAGTATCGGTCACGCCAAGGGCCCGGCAGGCCAGAATGGCTGCACATAAATTGGCCGCGTTGTGTTGACCGGGTAAAGGCAAAGGCCAGCTTTCTGAATCAAGGACCAGAACTCCATTAAAATGATCATCGGAATGAGCCCAGGACCAGCGATGGTCGCCTTCTGTCTGTCCCCATGAGAAAACCCTGCTGGAGGATCTTTGATTCCACTGTTTAAAACCAGGGCTGTCGGCATTTAAGATGGCTGAACCTTCGGCCGGCAAGAGAGGCAACAGTTCACCTTTGCCTTCAATAATGTTCTCCAAAGAACCAAAGCAGGAAAGATGAGCCAAAGAAGCGTTGGTGATAACGCCTATCTCGGGCCGGGCAATTTCGGCAAGATAGGCTATATCGCCCACAGCAGAGGCGCCCATTTCAATGACCGCAAATTTACTGTCCGAATCCAAATTCAAAAGAGTTAGGGGCAATCCCAGTTCGTTGTTGAAGTTGCCAGGCGTGGCCTGGGTTTTCCCTTCAGCGCTGAGCATGCAGTGCAAAAAATCTTTGGTGGTTGTTTTACCATTGGTACCGGTAACAGCCACGACCTTTCCAGTGAACCGTTTCCGCCGGCAGCGAGCTAAATGGGCCAAAGCTTTTCGTGGTTCCGAACAAACCAAAACCCCACTCGATGGGTTGGCTGGGGTCTCCAACAAAGGATCCGAAGTTGACTCCTTCAGCTTTCGCGTCAAAACCCAATTCCCTTTTTGTAAAACCTGTCCGGCATATTTCCGGCCATCGGTATGTTCGCCATCAAGAGCAATGAAAAGATCAGTACCGGATAAAGTTCTCGAATCCAGGGCAGCACCATGGAAAAAGAAGTCAGTTGGGGCGTTTGCGGTTAATTCCAGAAAAGATGCAGGCGAAAGTTTTTGTAAGTTATACGATTCGGGAGGCGCCCATAAAACGGAATCCAGAAGATCGGCTTTCACCAGATCTTTTACAGCATCGGAAATGAAATAACAGTTACTTAAAGTCACTGCCTTGTGCCCCAATCCAGTCTCTAATGATTTGACGGTCGTCCAGTTTCAGCACCTCATCTTTTACCAATTGATAGTCTTCATGGCCCTTACCGGCAACCACAACCACATCAAATTCCCGGGCCGATTCAAGAGCGGACACAATGGCTTGCCTGCGATCGACAATTACTTCCAACTCTTTTGACCGGGGATCGTGAACATCCTGATATCCCACCACAATTTCCTGGCAAATAACTGCCGGGTCTTCGCTGCGTGGGTTGTCCGAAGTAATCCAGGTGGCATCAGCTTCCTGAGCTGCCACAGCTCCCATAAGAGGTCGCTTACCCCTGTCTCGATCGCCACCACAGCCGGCAACAACCAGGAGTCGGCCATCCGATACTTCATCACAAGCCCGCAAAACTGCCGCTAAAGCATCGTGAGTGTGAGCGTAATCCACCACGGCCAAAGCACCATTGGGCAAAGCAAATTGTTCCAGACGTCCCGGAACTTGCTGAACACCGGCCAGTGCTGCAATAATTTTTGAGGGTTCAAAACCCAAAGCCACACCCGCGCAGAAGGCGGCCATCAGGTTTTCAACATTAAAGCGGCCCACAAGCGGACTTTTTAAAAAGTGGATGCCCCCCTGATAGTCGAGGGTCAGGCGAGTGCCTGAAAGCTGAAGGCTGGCTTCGAGAAGAACCAAGTCGGGAAAGCTGTCAGATCTTTTATTCGGGCGGGGATCAAAATAAATAACCGATTTGCGAGGGATCGGAATAGCAAACAAAGCATCATCGGCAGAGTTGATGACTGCTTTGGCCCCCGGCTTGAGCATACTGATGATTTTTGATTTGGAATGGACATAAGAATCCATGTCCTGATGATAGTCCAGGTGATCCCGACCAATGTTAGTCATGACCGCAACCGACAAATCCAGCCCGGCAGTGCGTTGCTGGTCCAGAGCATGAGACGAAAGCTCCATGGCCACACTCTGGCATCCGGACTGAACCATGCGTTGCAACCAATGATAAAACACCGGACCACCCGGCGTTGTCAGGGGCGCCGGGTGGTGGCCATTTCCATCGTCATAGCAAATAGTTCCGATAAGTCCACAGGGACCATGCAGACGATCCAGCATTTCTTTCAGCAAATACGAAACCGTTGTTTTTCCATTGGTTCCTGTTACAGCGGCAGTCAACAAACGATCATCGGGACAATCGTTCAACTGTCTTGCCAATAGAGCCGGAGCCGGCCGGGTATCGTTCATACAAACAGAAGCTGAAAGCTTTGCCCTGTTTTCCGGGGAAAGAAAATCGTCCAAATCAGACTGATGAACCAAAACTTCTGAACCAGCTTCCACCGCCTGATTCAAATACTGATGACCGTTTGCGGCAGTCCCGATAACCGCGACAAAAACAACACCAGGGCCGGCTTGCCGTGAATCAGAAGTAACCGACTTTAATTCCCCCGCAAAAGAGCCCCTCAATACTGCCTGAGGGAGAATTTTGATCAAATTTTCGAGTTGGTTTACCACTGAGTCATCATTCTGACTTTCACTGTTTTATTTCCGATAGCCAATCCGGGTTCCGGGCTCTGGCCAACAGCGTACCCCACACCGGAAACCTGAACATCTAAACCCAAGCGGGCAGCAAGGCTGTTGATTTGACGGTTGCTCAATCCTGAAAAATCAGGACACATTAAGGCCCGACTCGAAGCATTTCTGGTTTTGGGCCCCGTTGTAAGATGGACGGTGGAACCAGGCTTCATCCGCGATCCAGGTAAAGGAACCTGCTGCACCACCAGACCGCCTTTTTGCGTGCCCGAGACTTGCAGACCTTCTTCACTCAGGCGCAAACTGGCATTTTCAAGACTCAAATGCATAACATCTGGAACCATAACCTGTTTTTCCGGAGAGGCCGGAGCCATCGGAGCTGTGCTGGCCCCCGGAGCATCGGTCAAATACGATGTTCCGGAACGAATACCCCGAACCACATCGCGAAACAACGGTACCGCACTTAGAGATGCATAGTGCTTAATTCCTCGGGGTTGATCCAAAATGGTAACAACCACCAGTCGGGGATCATCAACCGGCACAATACCAGTAAAAGTAGCCATATATGCACCGGGAGTGTAACCATGGCCGTCTACACTTTTCTGTGCTGTTCCGGTTTTTCCACCGCTGGTGATCCACTTTTCCTTGGCGCCGATACCTGTTCCATGATCCACCACTCTGGCCATGGCATCTCTCAACAAATCGGACATGGGTTTGGCCATGACTTTGCGTAAAGCCCGAGGTGGAATTCTTTCCAGAACCAGGCCCCGTTCATTGCGCACTTCCTGAATCAGTCTTGGGGCGTAAAGGGTTCCGCCATTAGCCACGGCACAAACCGCCAGTCCCAGCTGCAATGGAGTCACGGCCACTTCCTGACCTATGGCGATGGTTGGTTTGGACCGACCAGACCACATTGAAGGATTGCTCAAAATTCCTCGCAAGGAAGCCGGATAAGGGAAACCTGGATCTTGTCCAAAACCAAAATCCATCAAGTCGCGATACAACTCTTCAGACCGTAAATTACCGACAGCTCTTGCGAAATAGATATTGCTGCTTTTCGCGAAAGCCATCATTAACGAAAGATCGCCATAAGCATGCCCTTCGTCGTTTTGAATTCTGAACTTTCCAAAATCGCTGTTCGAACAGTCGAACACCATTGCTGTATCGATGGCGCCATGCCGTAACAAACTCGAAGTGGTAAAGATTTTAAAGACCGAACCAGGCTCATACTGATGAGTGAAGTTTCGATTATTCCAAACCGCCGGATCCGAGTGACGTCCTTCCCTTGATTTCATCAGAGGCCAACTGGCCGCTGCCAGGACATCGCCGGTATCTGGAGACAAGACCAAAACCGAACCCCCAATGGATCCGGTTTCCTTCACTGCTTCAGAAAGTTGTTTTTCGCAAATATCCTGTAAGTCCGCATCCAGAGACAATACCAAATTCTGACCATGTCGGGCTTCTTCCACCACAACCTGTCCCAGATTCTCTCCCAACCGACCGGTTGTGATTACCTGAGCCTTACCCGGATTTCCATCAAGGTAACCACTGAGACTGCGTTCCAGGCCCGTGGAAAAAACTTCTTTTTCATCGTGACGGTGAAAGCCAATGAGCGAAGCCGCCAAACCATCGTATGGATAAATCCTGGCCCTTAAATCTTCTACGGTGGTTGCTTTAAACCCACGCAGTTTCATCATTTCCGGCCGAGTCATTAACTGAGAAGGAGCCACAACAATGTGCTTGCCTTTGGCCGATCTAATTTTCCGTTTCAATGAATCACTGTTTTGATCCAAAACGACCGACAGATCAGCAACCAGGGCATTGACCTTGGATGAATCCAGCCGTCCCTCTTCATCATTCAGCAAAGAAGTCGCCACACCAACGCGCCAGGCGGCCACCGACAAAGCCAAAGGCCGCATTTGACGATCGTACAAATTCCCTCGTTCGGCCTTCAACGGGATGTTATCGCTCCAGGTCTTTTTTGCCCGGTCCAAATGGCGGGAATGATCGACGACCTGGATCTGAACCAGACGACCAGCCAGAGCCAGGCCGGCCAAAACAACAATCACCTGAAGATAACGGAAGCGGCGGAAATCGGTTTTATCCATCAATCCACCCCTCGATCAAAACTTGCTGCGTGTGCCGACCGGGGTTCCAGAGAAATCATCACATCGGTAACAACCTGTCCCGCTTCGTTGGATACAGCGGCCAGATCGCCTTGCATTAAGCCCTGACCCATTTTTTTCCAGGTTGTTTTGTCATCAGGATCTTTGCCCATGCAAACCAGAACCGGTCCGGGAGTCTGAGGCAAAACCAACCCCAGCTCATCTTCCGCCCTTTGGACCACAGCCTTGCTATTGGAGGCACAATTCCACTGCCAATGAAGTTTGGCCGAGCCGGCTTCCAAAAACTCCCGCTGGCTTTCAAGATCGGCAACCCGAGCCCGCAGCCCGGTAATTTGATTGGTAAGGAAAATCCGACCTGCCATAATGAGCCCTACAACCATAACCAGGAGGAACCCTTTAAGGAATCGTTTGGAGACCACCCCGCGGCGACGGGCCATGGAGCTGTCATTTGTCGCCACCGAGTTACCGGAGAAAAAAACAGTTGATTGTGAGCGCCCGTACATTTCGACTTCCTTTTCGGCGTATCTACAAAATTCTGGCAGCCCGCAATCGGGCACTTCTTGATCTGGGATTAGTCTTTTCTTCACTGGCCGAAGCTTTGACCGCTTTGCGTGTAAGTGGCTTCAAAAGTGCCAAATGCCCACATCGGCAAACAGGCAATTCGGGAGGACAGAGGCAATCCCGTTTTTCTCGGTCGATAAACTTCTTCACAATTCGGTCTTCCAGCGAATGATATGAAATGACCACAAAAACTCCGCCCGGTTTAATTGCTGACAGCAACTTCTCCAAGGCTTCGGGCAAGGCTTCCAGTTCTTCATTTACGGCAATACGCAAAGCCTGAAAAACACGGCTCAAAACAGGGGCACTTTTTACGCCCCGGGGCAACATGCCCTCAATCAGATCCCGCAGACGAGCCGTTGTTTCAATAGGCTCTTCTTCACGGGCACGAACCAAGGTTCTGGCAATGCGACGACTGCCGCGCTCTTCGCCCCAGCGATAAATAAGATCGGCCAGTTCAGTTTCCGACAATTCGGCGACCAGATCGGCCGCTGTCTGTCCTTGGTCCTGATTGAAGCGTAAATCCAGTGGTCCGTCTGACCGATAGCTGAAACCTTTATCCGGATCGTCCAACTGCCAGGAACTGACTCCCAGATCCAGCAAAACCCCGTCAACCTGGTCCCAATTGTTCAGCTTCATTGCTTCATCCAGGTCACGAAATGAAATGCGGCAGCAACGCAGGTTTTCCTGATCTTCCGCCAATTTTTCGCAAGCCGAAAATGCCACTCCGTCAAGATCCAATCCCAGGACCTCGGCGCCGGCCTCAAGCATGCTTCCGGTATGACCACCAAAGCCAAAGGTCCCGTCGATGAATCGTTTTCCGGGACCAGGCTCAAGCAAATCTAAAGTTTCTGTTTTCAGAACGGGAATGTGAGGAGCATCGGTCATGGATGAACCCCCCGCAGTACAGATGGCGGAGCGTAAAAACCTACGGGCAGACCCAGCTCCCGCTCCCAGTCTTCCATGCACAAAATGGCTTTGAGATAATCGTTCCAGTTCTGCAAATACAACTGGTGCCTGAATTGGCTCAAAATACGATTCCATCGAATGAGAGCCCGGGTGGCCCGGTAGTCCATGTGGGTCAAACCCGATCCATCGAGAATAACCCTGAAACCCCGTCCAGCCAATCGAGGCGCAGTCTTATTGATAACCCGCGCCAGTCCGTCCTCATCCAAAACACCCGAGAGAGCGACCCGTACAGTCAATTCCCTGCTGCTGACCTCAATGTCCAAATGGCTGCCGTCGGCCTCCTGCCTTACGGACTGTCGGGTCAACTCTCTCGACATGAGGGCTCCTTCCCTGGTAAAACGCCCATCCGTGGGCATCTATCCGAAGAAATCGTAGAGGTACTCCTCGCTCGGGGCCTTGTTGCCAGCCGGTCCGGCGACAACCTTGTCGGGTGACCACAATTCCATGTTTTCACCCAAACCGATTATTACGACTTCTTTTTCTATTCCGATGGCCTGTCTGACCTTCGGAGGTATGGCCACCCGCCCCTGTTTATCAGGAACGAGCATATGGCTGTTTAAACTCATGCTGCGTCGGTTGAGAATAAAATTCTCTTTGCTCTGACCTTCGGCCCGACGATTAAAACGGGCCAGCCAGGAATCGTACGGCGAAAGAGCCGTTGATCCATGAGGGCCCGGGCTGATCATGTATTTTTCCCTGGATTCGCCTGATTCAGCATCGGTCGCCTCGTCGGCCTCGTTTTCGGCCCGGAACTGAAATGGCAGATGAAATCGTCCCTTGGCATCCACCTTACGGGTGTATGACCCGTGAAACGTGGCCTTAGGCACTTCATTGGGGGCTGCCGTGGATTCCGAACTCATTTTAGTGGGCAGGGCCTTTCTAGCGGCGATGGTCAAAAACTTTGTGTCGGGCGGAAGTGTTAGGCGTCTAACTCATTATTTGGCACTGGTTATAGAGTTTTTCAGAATTTTCGAAATGACCCGAATCGCGTCCTTGCGTTTCCGATGCCCCTCCTTGGGCAGTCACTCCACCACTCCGAAATCCTCCACTTTTCACCTAAAACCTCCACCCGACTACCGGAGAATACCCAAAGTGACCAACAGTGTCAACCGTGTTTTATAAAATATTTCACTTTTTTTGAGAAAGGTTGTGGATAAGTGCCAAAACCTCCTGTTTGGGTGGTGTGGAGGAAAGTGGCGTTGGTTTTTTGGGGTGAATCTTTTGGGAAGTTAATTGACGACCCATTTTTTTGACATTATTTTGATATAATAAAGCGTTATGGAATTGGACCATATTTGACCCACCGGAGGGCCCCATGCGGGACGGAATGAGCATCATTAAAAGTTATACCAACGAAACCGAAGCCCAGATTGCCTTGGAATATCTTAAAGCCCTGGACATCACCGCTGTGATTGAAGCCGATAATTGTGGCGGCATGCGTCCGCATATGGATCTGACTTGCGGGGTTCACTTGCTGGTCGCAGGGCTGGATTGTGAAAAGGCGGCAGCTGTTCTAAAGGAATCGCCAGAACAATCTGACGCCCAACCATGGACGTGTGCAGGATGTGGAGAGAATATTGAGGCAGGATTTGATGCTTGCTGGAAGTGTGGAAACAAACATTTGGGTAAGCAATAGCTGTTGCCTGCCCCCAAAGGCCTAATCCTCCACTTCAAATACCGCCCACTCTTGCAAACGCCCCGAGTTCGCCTCAAAGATTGCATACCCCTGGTCATAAGTATTCAAAGCCCCCTGCCTGGCCAAAACTCCAAAATACCCGTGCTCAAAATCAATAAACGGATAGGCTCCATAGGCACCTGGGCTGGAAATCCTCGTGGTTTCCGAACAATTGAATTGACTGCTATGGCATTCGATCCAATTGCCAAAGCCATAATGCCAATCTTCGTTCAAAGCGAACACTGAAGGAGAGTAGCCAATTTCTGCGGCCCCTATCTGGTCCTGGGTCATCTGGTCCACCATTTCGGGTGAAAGAATCTGGCCTTTGTATAAAGCTTCCAAAAATTCAACATATTCATCTGCAGACCAATGCATGCCCCCGGCAAGTCTTGGATTTTGCAACGAGGGTAAATCATAGGCAGCTCCGCTGAACAATTCGGTAGAACCTTGAAAAGCAGTGAAAAATTCCTGCCAATCATTGTACGCACCAGCGACAACGGCCATCAGTCCAGCCACCTGCAAATGAGCCCCGGCATAATAAAATTCTTCACCAGGAACGCCGGCTTCAATATTCAGGGCAGCAATTTCGTCTATGCAATCTTCAAAATCGTGGAACCCCAAATTAGTGCAGAAAGGATCTTCATTAAGGCCAGAGGTGAAATTTAGAAGGTGACGCAGCTCAATGGCGGCCAGGTTTCCTTCCTGGGGCCAGTTTTCAATAAAATCCTGAGGGTGGCTATTGAGGTTAAGGCTTCCTTCTTCCACCAGTGTTAAAATCATGACCGCTGTCACCAGCTTGGAAGTTGATGCCGATTTATAAAGGGTAGATTCGGTTGATTCACCGGTGCTATGGGAAAATGACCGACCGGAAAACGTTTTTACGAGCAGGGTGAAATCGGCATCTGTTGTCAGAGCATCGAGTTCTGTGCGGAGGTTTTCTTCGATAGCCGCGAGGGTAGGCGGTGATTCGCCTGGGGGGTCTGCTGGAGTTTCGTTTGAGCAGCTGGCTAGCAGCAGTAAAAAGAGAAGCCCAAGCAGAGCCTCAGTTGTTTGGATTTTCCCAATGACCATTCGTGGATCCTGTCTTTCCGCTGGAAACCTTAAACACCTGAACATGACATATTATTTTATTCCTCGAAAATATAGGATTGGATTCCCACTGGACCCCAGTTCTATCTGGCGTACTGATTCACATTCCTGAAACTCAGGTCTCTGAATAGCCGCCGATTGTAGATTTCACCAAACAACAACCCCCACCCCCAACTCACCACACACCTCTCACTTCCTCCCCATCAACCTCTTCCCCCAAGCCCTGCGCCGCCCAAGAAAAATCCGACCCCACGAAAATCCAGTAACTAAATGAAACCGGATCAGCATCATGGACGATCCCACCGCATATGCAATGGAACTGGACCAAGCCGCACCCACGGCTCCATGCCGGGGAATTAAATAAAAGGCCGCCACCAAATTCACAGCCACCGTCAAAGCGCTGGCCTGGGTATTCCAGTGAGGCTTGCCCCGGCCAATAAAGTCTCCAGCCAAAACCGCCCCGGGAGCAAAGGCAATAATACCTGGCAACAAAGCCCGCATCGAATCACCTGAAGCAGAATACGCGCCACCAGCCAGAAAGCCCAACAACGGGTCAGCCAGAAAATACAAAGGCAAACCGGCGGCAATTGTCAACAACAACCCAACTCGCAAAGCGCGGGCAGCTGTTCTGTCCCGATCAGGATCACCTTGATTTCGAGCCGAGCTATGAACAAGCAAGGGTGTCAACGCACCAGGCAGCAACCAAAGAATTTCTCCCACATAAACGGCTACTGAATAAATGCCCACTTCAGCAGCGCCTTTGAAATGTTCCAGAAGTCCCTGGTCAAGGCGAAGCAAAAGGAAATAGGCCACTGCAGAAATCTGTCCCAGCCAGCCATTTTTCAGGTTAAAAAGGATGAGTTTCAAACGACTGCGTTGGTGCAAATCTTCCGGTAAATCTTCAGGATTGACCGATCCGGCAATGCCTTCTTTCACCGGTTCAGGATGAGAGCGCCGCTTCAAATCTCGAAGGAGAATAATCAGAGCAGCCACAGCCCCCATGAACTGAGCGGTGGCAAAAGCACCTACTGCTTTGCCTAAAGTTAATTCACCTAAATACCAGAGAATAATAATAACCAGGAAGTGTCCAAGGGCCCTAAAACCGTTGACAGCAGCGGAAATAACTAAACGTCCGCGAGCCAACAAGTCGTAGGAGAAAATTTCAAATCCGAGAATTGAGGCCGCCGCAACAGCCGTGGCAAAACCCAGCCCTGGGAACCAGCCCAGGTGATCAGCAAAAAACAGAGCCATCTGCCCCGATAAGGTCATGAAGGCCAGGAACCCCATAATGATTACCATGGATCCGGCCCAGATTAATTGCGCGCTGACCATGCGCATGGCCGGAACCTTGTCCTGCCGTAAAGGCGGGACTGCTGCCAACCCCATACCGCCACCGAGCAAAGAGCCCAGCAACATTGCCACGGCAACGGTCAGGCTGTAATGGCCCTGGCCGGTGGGCCCGAGAGTATGGGCCACCACCATAACCACTGCGGCGTTGGCCAGAACCTGCCCCACCCGGCTGAAGAGAATGCGGGCTGCTGCCCGGAACAATCTCATGGTTTATTTTTTTCGTTGGGGTTATTTGAATCTGAACCATCATGCCAGCGCTCGGCAGAGTCATGGTTTTGGCCAGGACGCAATCCTTGTAACAAATTACGACCTTTACGCAGAATTTTCATTCCCATGGAATCATGCGAATAATGCCCACGCATTTCACCTTGGGCACCAAAGTGTTTTTTAAATCCCTGCAAAGACACCACGCCGCCGCTACCTCCCAAATCAAGGACTCGAGCCTGCCGTCGGCATGACTCTTCAATGTCACCCCAAACCGCCAAAGTTGCTGGAAAATGAGTTCGGGCATATTCCGGATCAGTGACGCCATTCCAGGCAATGACCCGATCCTGCCAATGCAGATTCAAATGCCCGCCAATCACTTTATCCTCAACCATGACGCAGGTAAAGAAGGTTCGGCGATTTCCATGGCTGTCGGTTGCCGGGTCGGCCAACAGGGCTTGCAAAAAGGCAAGCGGTGAGGGTTCAATGCCCCACACCCGACTGGCATTTTCATAAATGGGATAATAAGCTGACAGCAAATCGGGATCGTTGGTAATTTTAACGTGGGCATTGCGACGCAGAGCACGGTTGCGTTCGTTTCGCTTGTTCTTTTTCATGAGCTGCATTTCCACAAAATCCAGCCCCTGTTCCAGGGGAATTACTGCAGCAGGTGTTTCTTCATATTGCCATTGAATGGAAGTGCCGACCAACCAGTCAGAGCATTGCAATTGCTGGGCATGATTCAACGAGAGGCAAACCGTACCCAGATCTCGCCCGCGCAAAGTCACGTATTCTTCCATCAGTTGGTTAAAAACTTCCCGCCGATGAGCGGAGTTAAAATCTGCAGATAATAGCGGGCCGCCGCTGGTCCCTTCAATGCTGCTTTCCCATCGTGCGACTGGTTTGGTCCGCAGGATACAAGCCAAGCCACCGGCCAAACGGCCCTCAGCCCTGGCGGTCAGCCAAAAAAGCTGTCGATCCGGATGATATTTGGCTGCGCTTTCGAGCCAATGACGTGTGTGGAAATAATCGCTGCAGGGATCTGAAGCGAGCAACTCATCCCAGTCCTCAGGCGCAGGCCCGGACTGATCAATAACCAGATTCAAAGCCGAGTCACTATTGTTGCCATCTGCTGTACCCATCAGATCATTCTGCTCTCAACACTTTTTTTAACCACTTCAATAACATCGGCAACATCGTCATCGGTCATGCCGGGAAACAACGGCAAACTGACAGCTTGCTGATAATATTTTTCCGTCTCAGGCAGCTGGGTGGAAAAATCATGTCCCTCAAAAACCGTACCCTCAGAATTAAATGCCGGGTGATGATGCAAGGGAATAAAGTGCACCGAGGAGCCAATGCGATTGGCTGAAAGATCAGCAATCAAACCGTCTCGACCACCTTCAATAACCGCATCATCAAGACGCAGAACATAAAGATGCCAAGCATGTGTGGCCCAATCCGCTTCACTGGGCAAAACCATTCCAGGCAACTTTGCAAATGCCTTATTAAACATGCCGGCAATTTCCGCTCGCCGCCCCATGAACTCATCGGCCCGACCCAGCTGTACCATGCCCAGAGCCGCTGCAGGATCTCCCAAATGGAACTTATAACCCACAGCCACCACTTCATAATACCAGCGGCCTTTGTCGCCGTATCGTTGCCAGGCGTTGCCATCCATTCCATGGAAACTCAGCAGATGAAGTTTTTCAGCCATTTCTTCATGACGGGTCGTCACCAGGCCACCATCGCCGGTGGTGATGCACTTTGTGGCATAAAAACTAAAGACTGTAGCATCGCCAAAACCACCCACTCGTTCGCCATCAACGGCAGCACCAAAACTGTGGGCCGCATCTTCCATTACCATGATGTCGTGTTTTTTGGCGATGGCCAAAATTTCCTTGATACGACAAGGGTGTCCCGCCATGTGAACCGGGACCACAGCTTTGGTTCGTTCAGTAATGTGTTTTTCAAAAGATGCAGGATCCAGCCCCAGATTTTGGGGATCCAAATCGGCAAGAACGGGCGTGGCTCCACAGTGAATCACCGCCGTCAAGGTTGCGATAAAAGTCATCGCTGGCAGGATGACTTCATCGCCTTCGCCCACTCCCATGGCTTTTAAAGTCAGGAACAATCCTGCTGAACAACTGGCTACCGGAACAGCGCAGGGAACATTCAAATATTCGGCACAGGCGTCTCCAAATTCACGGACTTTCGGACCGTAGGTCAGCCATCCGGAGCGCAGCACGTCGGTCACTGCATCAATTTCTTCCTGGCCTACATCAGGTTTGAAAAAAGGCAACGCCTCTTCCCGCTTGATGAATACCTGTCCATTTTTTCCATCGCTCATATTGATCAGCTTTCCCCAAAACGGCACACAGCCATCTTTAAAACAAATCGGGCCCTTGGGCCAGTGTTGATTGATTGAGTGTCTTGGCCAGCCATAGACGTAAATTTTCCACGTCTCCGGCCAAAGCCAAATCGCAACCGGTTTTCAGATCTTTCGCGTCCATCAGGTCACGACCGTTTGCAGGTTTGGTTTTCCTGATAAGTGCGTGGTCGCTTCTCAACAGGTCTTCGTAATCTTCATTCAAAGATTCGTGCAGTTTTTCACCCGGACGCAAACCGGTAATATTAATACCCGGGCCGGTATCAATTCCGGCGGGATCGTATCCGCTAAGAACCAGAAGGTTTTCCGCCAGCTCAAGAATGGAAACAGGGTTACCCATTTCCAGAATATAAGTTGTTCCCTGTTCACCCATGACCATGGCTTCAATAACCAGCAAAGCCGCCTCGCGAATGGTCATGAAATACCGGGTCATTCGTTTATCGGTCACGGGCAAAGGCAGCCCCGCGGCAATGCGTTTGACAAAGAAAGGCACTACCGAGCCACGGCTTCCAAGAACATTGCCAAAACGAACGATCATAAAACGAGTGCTGTCAGATTCGGCGGCCGCCGTTCGCACAACCATTTCAGCCATTTTTTTGGTAGCCCCCATTACGCTTGAGGGGCACACCGCTTTATCCGTACTGATCAGGACAAATCGCTCGGCTCCCACACGGGTGGCAAATCGAGTCAGATTTTTGGTTCCGCCAACATTAACCAATACCGCTTCTTCGGGATTGTCTTCCATTAACGGAACATGCTTATGAGCGGCGGCATGCAGAATAATGTCACAAGCCAGACGAGGTTCTTTTTTCCCAGACAAACAACCGGACAGATTTTCCAGTCGAACAGCATCGCGCACATCGGCAATGACGGGAATCAGTTTGGTCTTGCCTCGCAAGGGTTCCAGCTCAGCAACCATTTCAAAAATGCTATTCTCACCACGGCCCAAAAGGATTAAGTGGCTCGGTTGCAAAGAAATAATTTGCCGACACAATTCGCCGCCAATGGATCCACCAGCGCCGGTAACCAATACCCTTTTTCCCATTACCACCGAGGCTGCAGCCTGGTCATGAAAAACTACAGTTTCACGACCCAGTAAATGTTCGGGCTGCACATCGGCCACCTGTTCAAAATGAACATCGCCTTCAATTATTGCCCGCAGGCCGGGAACTAACCGAAAGGGCAGGCCTGCTCTTTTACACAAAATAACCAGACGGCGAACCAAACGCCCCCCGGATGAAGGAATGGCCAGCAAAACTTCCTGGGCCCCGGTATCGTCTGCCACTTGCAGCAAATCATCGCAGCCTCCGCGCACAGGCAAACCGCAAATTTCTTTCCCTATGAGTTGAGGATCGTCGTCCAGAAAAGCAACCGGCTGCACGGATAATTTATCCCTTTGGATCTCTTGTACCAAAGACTGACCGGCAACACCTGCACCCACCACGAGAAGACGTGTTGGTGCACCGTTTTTCCCGGAATCCTTTCCGGTTCCTGCCATGGGGTCCTCCCGATAGATTATCGAACGATTGCCAAACTTCGCACTGTGGCCAAGCCGTGCCATTGCACCTTCAGGACATACATACCAGTGGAAACAGGGCTACCCACTCGATTGTTGCCATTCCAAAAGCCTACTTCGCTACTGACAGAACTGTTTTTATAAACCAGTTGACCTTCGAGATTAAAAACCTCTACCAGAGCGGGGTCGTCTTCTGTTGCATCGGCTGCAAAGCCCCCCAGCTTAAGCAAAGGAGCATCAATGCCAGCTACCCACGGATTGGGATAAATATAAACCTGATCAAGGTTTGAGACTTCTTCAGTCACGACTTCCGGGACATCCCATGACACAGCACCCAGAGTGCTGGAAACAGCCAGTCGATTGCCATCGGCGCTTACAGCTAACTGTTTGTACACCCCACCGGGCAAATTTGTAATGGAATTGAAACTGTAAAGCTGGCCGTACATGGGATTGGAAAGATAATTTCCCAAATCAAAATAGGCTTCTATTTCTGGCTCTTTTGTATCCCAAAGAATTCGGTTCAGGCCTTCACGGGTGGCCACCCAAAGGTTACCCTGGGCATCGGTGGCAATGTCGGCCACGTTCCCGTTAATTAATCCATCGATATAGAATGCGGTTTTGGTTTCATAATCTTCCATAAGAGTCATGCTGTTCGCTTCGTAATCGACCCGGGTCACACCGTTCCCGCCATACCAGATGGTACCGTCCGGAGCCAGGGCCAGATGTGTTTTTTCCACGGTTGGATCATTGGAGGTCCCGCTGATGTCTGAGAATGGGCCAGCCCAATGGTCATCGCTGGTATCAGACCACGTTATTTCCTCATCAGGTCCGGCAAAAGGGCCATTCACGTCCCATCGCACCAGACCGGTTCCTTCGACGGCAAACCAGATGATGTCATTGCGAGCAACTAAAATATCCCAGACACTGACTCCGGTGCCGATGCCCCCATCCGGGCCCTGAAGAACATCGTGCCAGTTTTCAGATCCTCGCCAGTTCACAGGATCGGTCAGAATGCGGACTTTCTGGTCATGGGCCCAATCGTAAGCAACAAGAAGAGTTCCATCCGGGTGAACCGTCAGGTTAACAATAGAAGAGTTGACCGGGAACGAGTCTTCCAAGCCACAGGTATTGCCGTTCATCAGGTCCTGTTCACCGGTTTCAAGGTCAACCCTGACTATTCCCACACTGTATTGTGCAACGTAAATCAGTGAATTTGTAAAATCGGAACCGAGGGCCAGCATGGGCGCCCAGTGGTTGAATAAACCAGTGGAGTCATTGCCAGCGCTGGCAATTTCATAAATATTTGAATAGTCCTGACCCAACTGTCCGGAAACAGCCCAGCCATTACGAGATCCCACCCAGGTTTTCCCATCACTGCCAATGGCAATTCCATCAGGGTTGGGAACCAGTTGTCCGTCAACAACCTGATCAACAAAAGTGGAAGTGCCTTCTTCGTAAACGGCATACCAGGCGAAACCAGTTGTGCCGGCCATACCTGAAGGAATATTTCGTCCACCGGTCCAGATATTCTGACCGGCACAAAGAGCATAAGGTTGTGACTGGGGTAAAGAAACGGTAGTCCAGGAGCTGCCGGAATAATAAGCCGTTGCTGAAGAACCAAGAACCCAGAGGTTGTCGGTATTGGCACTCAGGTCCCGCACCGTGCCCGTGTAACCGGTTGTGGACCAGACCTGGGTATCATTATTCCAGACAAAAACCCCGCCGTCGGTTCCTGCGTACAGATTACCATCGGGCCCGATAGCGAAACGCGATGTGTTCAATTCCACAAGACCATCGTTCAGAACTGGAAACACATTGTTTTCAAATCGGCAAATTCCCGAAGGGGTCGCAATATACAAAAGGTCTTCGAAAAAAATCAGGTCGTTGATGTTGTCGTCAATCAGGCCGTCGGCATATGCGGTATACTGAGCCCCGGGGATCCCATCAGTCAGTAACCCCAGCCCACCAGCATCCATACCGTAATAAACACGTTCCGTGCCACCCACAACGGCGCCGGTTACAGCAGTAACATCCATGCCGCCCAAGTTGCTGGTGAATAAACGGTATTCGGGTTCGGTATCGAAATTGGAAATCCGTGTCATGCCGCCGTCTTCTGTGGCTACCCAAATATTGCGGCCAGTCCAGGCCAGGTCGGATATGAAATTACCGGACAAATCAATGCCTGCACTGAGGCGAGAAACCTGCGTCGGATCCAAACGATCCCAGTACAGCAAGCCACCCCCATCGAGGCCACCAATCACCCGGTCTTCAAATTCAAGAATACAGGTTATCTGTCTTTTAGTGAGTACCGATTCGAATTCAACATTCTGTGCCGCCCATGAAGCAGTCACTGTGCTGACCAGAATCACAAAAGTTAAAGATACCAGAATCCCCAATGACTTTTTCATATTAACTACCTTTTGACCCCAGAGGTCAGATCTTGCTCCCGGTTGGCAGGGTCATCATTTTCAATGACTCCAAAACCACCAGGACCGCACCACAACTGCTTAATGTTAGAAAACAATGAAACTCGTTTTTTGGCCACTTCTGGGGGGTGACCGCCAGCCCAGGGACCGGTCAAACCGGGAGTCTCCGGTTCGTTTTTCCAGAAATCCACAATCTCGGCCGGGCTTTCAGGCAGAAAACGGGCCTGGCCCAAAAATGCCCTGGGCCCAACCACTCGAATTTTCCCAACCACTAAGGCTTTCATGAGCCCCCACTGCCAGAAATACGATTTCATCCGCCCCTGGCTGTTGGTTGCCACCTCCAAGTGAGGATCGTTGCCCCAAATATCTTTGACATGAATGCATGTCATTCGGGCGGAACCTCGGGGAACCAGAACAAATTTGACCAGTAAATAAGGCAACCACCCCCAGACAATGGAAACCAATCCGAAAACAAAAGAGAACACACGCATCAATCCTGATCGCAAAGCTGAACTGCTGCCGGAGCTTTGCACGGCGCTGAGCCCTCCACCAAAAGCCTCGGCTCGAGCCCCGCTGGCCAGCAACCAAACATCGTCCAGATTCCAGCGCAACCGTATGCGCATGCGCCGCAGCCCTGCCAGTTGCAACCAGATATCAGGATTGTCTGTCGGACGTTCCCAGAAGACCACCTGACTGATTCGGTAGCGGCGAACCACTTCCAAAAGCGAAGTGCTGGCCCCCAGCCAGGGTATTTCGTTATCCCTTAGAGGCGCAAAGCCATCTTCGTTGGTACTGGGCTGCCAAACAAAGCCAGCCACATCAACGCCCTCATCCTGAAGATTTTTGCAACCATTGAGCCAATTCTGAAGACGCATGGGCGGGCCTACCAGCAGGGTTCTTTCCAGAGATAAATTCCCCTTTTCAAGTTTTCGCAAAATACGATGAACACCCAGGGAGCCTAAAGCGGTGGAAAAACCCAGCAGGGGAATAAACATCAGCAGAACTGCGCGGCTAATAACATCAAGATGTCCCAAATAGGTGGCAGCTAGAAGCAATACTGCCACCACGCCAACCTGTTGCAAATGTTCGGTTATGGAACGGGAACGCCTTTGGGAAAGAAGCCGGTAGCGGCCAGTCATCAAAAAGGTCAATGTGGTCAGCAGCAAGGAAAAGAGCAGCAGCGGAAAATACTCACCAAAGGGATACAATTCGGCGGAGAAGAAACGACCCATGATTCCGCGCAGAGCGTAAGCACCGCCAAAGGCAGCAGCAACCCCAAGCATGTCCAGGCTCCAGAGCAGAAAAACCAGCATTGGCTCGCGCCATTTTTTTATAAGCCAAACCAGGACTCCCCATTTTTCATAAAAGGAGATGAGGCTTCCAAGGTGCAACCAGAAAGTGCGGGTGAATTTGCCCTGAGCGCTGTCCCGGCGATGACGATGAATGAAGCGGGCATCAGGCGAATATACCACCTCAAAGCCTGCCTGCCACATGCGATAGCACCAGTCGACATCTTCAAAATAAAGAAAGAAACGTTCATCCATGGGCCCGGTTCGCAACATGGCTGAGCGGCGAACCAGCAAACAGCCACCCAGAACCCAATCCACAGGGCGAACACTTTGGTGGTCAAAGTCTTCCATTAAATGCAGACGAACGGTTTCGCTGTTGGGAAAAATTTTCCCCAAAAAAGTGCGACGCAAAAGCAGGGTTTTCAGATTGTAGAAACGGCGGCAGCTGTCCTGAACCGTGAGGTCCTCATTCAGCAATTGAGGCCCGACCATACCCGCTCGTGGAGTGCGATCGGCAAATTCCAACAAGTGGTCCAGAGCACCCGGTTGAACCACAATATCAGGATTCAGAACCAGATAATACTCCGCCTGCACCTGAGCCATGCCCAGATTACATCCTTTGCTGTAACCCAGATTTTCTTTGCTGAAAATCCATTGGAATTGGGGGTATTGGTTGTGGACTCCAACCAGGCCGTCATCTTCAGATGCGTTGTCCACGATGATGATTTTGTGATCCTGAACCGGAGCATACGCCACCAGACTTTCGAGGCACCGACCCAAATCGGAACTCGAATTGTAGTGGACTATGACAACAGCCAGTTTCAAAGGCAATACCCTCCGGTGTTTAAGGAATGCGCTTCAGCCGCAGAGCCCAGACCATCCACATGGCCTCAACAATGATGCGTTTGCTCATTTTTGAGACCCCGACCTGCCGATCAACGAACATGATGGGAATTTCCTTGATGCGCAAACGGCGCTTCCAGCAATGGTAATTCATTTCAATTTGGAAGGAATAACCATCGCTTTTGATTTTATCCAAAGGCAGCATTTCCATGGTGGAACGGCGGAAACATTTAAATCCGCCTGTGCTGTCTTTTATGGGCATTCCGGTTACGAAGCGTGCGTAAATGTTGGCTCCGACACTAAGGAACAACCGACGCAGTGGCCAGTTCACCACAGTAATGCCTTCAAGATAGCGGCTGCCCAGAACCAGATCGTGCTTGTCTATTTCTTCCAGAAATTGAGGCAAGGCATCTGGTGAATGGCTAAAATCGGCATCCATTTCAAAGATGGCTTCAAAATCAGTGTTTTCCAATATCCATTTAAAGCCGGCAATGTAAGCAGCACCAAGGCCCTCTTTGACCGCTCGCTCCAAAATAAAAATGCGATCGCCGAAGCCGGGCAAACTCTTGACAATATTGGCGGTGCCATCGGGGGAGCTGTCGTCCACCACCAGGACTGAAAGCCGGTCGTCTTTGGCCAGGATTTCCGGAATTAAACCACCCACATTTTCAGCTTCATTATACGTCGGCACAACCACCACTGCTTTGGTGACTGGAGGTAAAGCCGGCAGATTGTTTTTCCCGCTGATGTCCTGGGGACCTCTCTTTTCACTCACGACTGGTTGTTTCCTTCAGATGGGTTGGCCCGCCGCCCCAAAAATAAGGGCGACAATAACATAATTAGCGTAAGAATCCACCCAACAACCGAAAGAGTCAATCCCTGCCTTACGGAAGGATCGCTGTAGTGGAAACGGACCTTGTGAGATCCAGATTCCAGAGCCACAGCCCGCAAGACCAGATCGGCAGTTAATATTGGTTGAGTTTGACCGTCAACTTCCACCTGCCAACCGGGAGCCATCATGTCTGACAGCAAAAGCAGGGCCGGAACGGGAGAATTCACACTCAAAATGATTTCTCCAAGGCCGTCTTTCTCAAAAATAGGCACCGGAAGAGGTTGAAGGCTGTTTGCAGGCATTGGAGATGGTTCTTCAGCAAGGAAAACCTGGTTAAAAACATCAATTTCCCCGGTTTGAATACCGTCCAGAAAGGGCTGCAGAGCGTCCTTTTCCGGCAACGTGGATACATTTGCCCACTGGGTCAGTAAACGTGCCCTGGGCACTGCATTGGAGTTGCGGTAAAAAACTGGCCTGGCAATACCGCCGGATGCTTTTTCCAGATCACCACCAAGGGAAGCCAGAACCTGCAATTGTCCCGGTGTGAATTCACCATCGAAAGAAACAACTCCAGCAGACAACCAGGACGCCAGCCTGACGGCGGGTTTTTCACTATACAGCCTTTTGCGAATCTGTTCATAGGCGGCCAGTTTGACCGCATGATAACCACCGAGGCTGCGAATGCCATCGCCCATCCAAAGGTTTTGGTTTGAGCCCATTCCCAAAGGAAAAACCCGGTCATGACCGACCAGTTTTTTCAAGGTGACAGCTCCGGGCCCAGACTTGGATTTTGATGGGCGGTAAGGACGCAACAACTTGCCCGATGGAACCAGTTGGGCTTGCCCCTGAGGATTTTGCACTACCACATGCAAGCCATTATCAGGCCCGACAATCAACTTATCAACCGCACTCAAATCCACAACAACCAAGAGCAGCAAAACCCAGAGCAGCCCCACACCACTAAGCATTCGGGCACGTGTGCTGCCCCAAATGGCGGCGCCGGCTGTTATCAGGATGAGACCAATGAGCATCAGACTGGATTTGTGCAGAAGCCAGGATTCTTTCAGCAATATCTGTGGGGCCGGTTTTCCGGCGGATTTAGCCAAGCTTTCAAGGCTTGATTGGTATATTCCTTCAGCCATTCCAGTTAAAGAGCCCATCAGCAGAAGAAACCCCAGACCGGCAAGAACCATGGGGAAAATTTTATTGAATGTTTGCTGGTTTCCTTGGCCAGCAGTATGACTCAAGGAACCGGTTTTCATAATACCAGCCAAACGAGCTGCCCCCAATGGTGCCAGAACAGCAGCAGCAAAAGCAGGCAAAATGAGAATCATTGATGGAATTCGGAATTTGTCGAAAAATGGCAGCCATCCGTATAGCCATTCGTAAAAACCAAACCCAAAATTCCCAAATGAAACAAAAACTGCCAGCATGCTCATGGTCAACAGAGCCAGCAGCAAACTACGGTGGGTGGTCAAAAATACCGACGCCACAAGAGAGAGCAGCAGGAAACCAAAATAATTGGGATAATCATTAAAAGGCATCCGTCCCAAATAAGTGGCTTTGCCAAAACCTGCGGCCATGGGCAGAACCGCAGTGCCATATTCGTTGGGAGCCTGGCTCCAGCCGGTGGCATATTCTAACCCCGAATCGCCATCGTCAACGCTATTCTGCCCGCGAATGCTAATATCAGAATATTTGTGAACAGGAACCAGAAGAACTGCTGCAATAAGAAATCCCACTGCGAGGCCAAGGAAAACCTGCCCCACTCTCAGCCAACGCAATTTAGCCACCATTTGCCGAGCTTTTTCATCGAGAGGCCAGACAGCATTCCAAAGGGAAAACCAAGCCACAAGGGCCAGGGTGTAGTAGGAAATCTGAGGATGCCCCCGCAACAATAATAACCCCAGGAACAGAGCAGTTAAGCCCACCGAGCGCCAGCCTTTGCCATCAAGAACCCGCCACACCGATGCCACAATCCAGGGCATATACATTGCTGCCCCTAACTTGGAACCATGGCCATGAACCCCCCAGGCGACCACCTTGGGGAAAAGCAGGAAAACCAAAGCCCCCAACAAGAGAGCAGGAAACGGTAATTTCCAGCGAGACAAAAGCCAGACCATACCCAACCCGCCAAAAAGCAAGTGACCAAACATCCAGGTCAGCGGCGGAAAACCCCAGTTCTGCAGAGTATTGAAAATTTCAGTTGGTGGGTAAACATATTTAAGGTAGGAGACCGACCCGAATGAAGGCATCCCGGCAAACAGATATGGATTCCAGAGGGGGTATCCATCTTCGCTCAGAGCCTTATCTCCCACGCTTGAAAATGACAAGGCATTCTCTGAATCGCTGCTCAAAAAAACCAGGTTTCCAGTTAAAGCCCCCTGGTACACAACACCCAGGACCAGTAGGATTGCCAAAACCAGAAACAAAGACTCTGCCCAAGAGGGCAAATTGATAGCAGGAAAACTGGGCACAACAGATGTACCTTTCTGCGCCTTTTTCTTTTTAGATCCCTTTTTACCGGCCAAGAGTTTTCTCCCCATGCCACCATAGATGGATTTGAGTTGGAATCAGAACAGAATCAATCAGTATCCCCGGCCACACATTTCATCGACAGCCCCTTGCCAAATGGCGATGGCTGTTTCGAGCCGACCATTCCAAAGATGCCAGGATGAATGCCCGCCAAGGAATCCCAGTTGAGTAAAAAAAAGAACCGGCCAGAAAGCTCGAGGCCAATGCTTGCCAAGCAAACGCATGTGACTTCGACTTCGCAACCAGGCTTTACGCGGACTGTCACTTCCCAGAGTGGCACTCACCTTGTGCAGAATCACTGCCCTGGGCACATGCATAATGCGTCCTCCGGCTGAAGTGATTCGCAAACTGTAGTCGGCATCTTCTCCATAAAAATAGTAGCCATCGTCGAGCAGTCCCACCCGGTCCAGAACTTCACTTCTGATCATCAGGGCACAGCCGGTTCCATAATCAATGAAACGGCGGTTGTAATCCAGTTTGCCTGCCATTTTTCGCAATCCGGCATGACGCACCCAACCGCTGAATTTGCCAACCAGACCACCATCATACCAGATGAGAGCTGGGTTGTGTGCATAACAGATTCTTGGAGTTACCGCCCAGGCTTCGGGGGAATCTTCCAAGGCATCGGCCAACCGGCGAAGACTGCCTTCGGGAACCACAGTATCGTTGTTCAACAAGAGAATATGTCCCGTGTACTTCTCTTCCTTGAGCATTTTCAGGGCAACGTTATTGCCACCAGCCCAGCGCAGGTTTTCACCCGTCTCAATAATTTCCACTTCCGGATAATGCTCCCTGGTCCAGGCCACGGAATCATCTTCGGACCCGTTGTCCACCATGATGACTCGCAGTTGTAAAAACCGGTCGTCACCAAGGGAGCGAAAACAATCGGGCAGATCCTGCCGACCATTCCAGTTGACTACAACAACGGCCAAAGGATGAGGGCTGCCAGAAGCAGATTTTAAATCCTTTGCCTCAGACACGGTCGGCTACTCGGTAGGCATTTTCAGGACTGCGACCAGAGACAACCAACTCGGCAATAAGGCCCAGGCTGATGAACTGAAATGAAACGATAATGAAGACCAGCCCCAGCAACATGCTTGGCCTCAGGTGCATGGGATTACCCATGGCCCACAAAACAAAATGGTACAAACTGATGAGCCCACCGGCTGCCAGGAAGGTGGTGCCAATTCGCCCGAAGAAATGCAGAGGCGAGGTTTGTTTTGCGTGCAAAAAGTAAACGGTGAGCAAGTCGAAAAACCCATTCAGGAAACGGGCAATACCATACTTGGTGACACCGTGTTTTCGGGCAAAGTGTTTGACGGGCATTTCGGTAACTTTAAAACCATCCAAAAAAGCCAGAGCCGGCACATAACGATGCATGTCACCGTATAGCTTAACCTTCTGTGTGACTTCCCGGCGGTAAGCTTTCAAACCGCAGTTAAAATCATGAAGTTTCAGGCCACACATTCGACTTGTAAACCAATTGAACACCTTGCTGGTATTATTTTTGATGAAGCTGTCCTTGCGATCCTGCTTCCAACCGGAAACCAAATCCCAGCCGTTTTCAATGAGGGCAATCAGGTCCGGAATTTCTGCCGGATCATCTTGCAGATCGGCATCCATAGTGATGACGATGTCAGCGCTGGCTGCCTTAAAGCCGGCAGCCAAAGCCGCCGCTTTACCAAAATTGCGGCCAAATTTTATGCCATGAACCTGAGGCCGAACTTTGGACAGTTCCTGAACCACATCGAAGGTGCCATCGTCGCTGCCGTCATCAATGATCCAGACTTCCCAGGTGCGGCCCATACCACTGATGGCCTCATCAATGCGTTCCACCAGTTCAGGAAGACTTTCGTGCTCGTTGTAAGCGGGAACAACCACAGCCACCTCGGTGCGCACCATTTCTGCACTCACGTCACTCACCCTTATTCTCCCCTGTTTTTCCGGCGTTCGATGGCCCAGTCCACTTCTCGGGCCAACCCTTCACCAAAGGTCAGACTCGGTTTATAGCCAATGGTTTTTTCCACATGGGTGCGCTCGGCGAAAGTATCTTTCACATCACCCAGAGCCACGGGGTGATACTCAACCTGAGGATCTAATTCGGGCAGGCGGTCTTTGAGAATTTCAGTCAACTGATTGAGGCAATCGCTGAAGGCCATACGACTGCCACCACCGGTATTAAAAACTTCCCAGGTTTCATCGCAGGAAACAGCCAGCAGGTTGGATTTTACGGCATCGCCGACATAGGTGAAGTCACGGGTCTGAGAGCCGTCGCCATAAACGCTGAAAGCTTCTCCATCGAGAGCTTTTTCGATAAAAATACGGAAGGCCATGTCAGGCCGCTGGCGAGGGCCAAAGACCGTGAAATAGCGCAAGCTGCTGGTGGGCACGCCAAAGTTCATTGAATACAAAACGCACAAATGTTCGGCTGCCATTTTTGTCACTCCATAAGGAGAACGAGGCTGAGGCAAAGCCTTTTCCGTCACTGGCAGCTCAGGCTGGTCGCCATAAACAGAACTGCTGCTCGAATACACAAAACGCACCAGCGAGTCTTTCACATTGTCGTGCTTGCAGGCTTCCAGCAGTTGTTGAGAGGCCATGACATTGCGACTGAGGTATTCGCTGAAATATTCGCCCCAGCTGGCTCGAACGCCGGCCTGGGCAGCCAGGTGAAAACAGGCAACCTTGCCAGTCAATAACTCAACCAGATCCAAATCCAGAAGTTCATTTTCGAGAAAGGTGAAGTTCTCGTTATTGACAAATCCGGACAGATTTTCCCTCTTCAAACTCACGTCGTAATAATCGGTCAGGCAATCCACTCCGGTGACTTTACAGCCCAGCTCCAGAAGAGCTTCACTGATGGTGCTGCCAATAAAACCAGCGCACCCGGTCACGACAACTTCTGCCCCGGGGCACAAAACTTTGGTCACCCGTTCAGGCAATTCCGAGATAATTTCCTGCAGTTCGATGCTATTCATTACGCCCTCCTACGGCATCTCGAATTCTTTCCTGTTCCGATGGTTGGTTTTTGCGGCGGTCGCGCATTTCAATCAAACCCTGATCCATCGCCCGGTCACGTTGGCCGGACTGTGCCTGCCAGGCATCAGCAACATTGGCAGCATCCATTATCTTTCCCATATTCTGATACAAAGCAAATTTGACCTGGTAATAGAACAACCGATCCGGATCGTTAAAAATACTTTCATCGAGCCAGCCCATGGCCAGGGAGGTCACTCCCCCACGAACCATGCTGCTGAGGGCTGCGAAGACAGCCTGCTCTTCGACAGCAATAGGCACATTACCATGAATGGAAGTCAGGAATGCTTTGGCTTCAGTGTCCCGATAAGCCTGCACCAGCAAGGTTGGATACAGGTCCAGAGTTTGTGCGTTCCATGGTGAAATTTCCAGGCAGGCTTCGCAGGCTACCAAGGCCCGGTTCAGGTTGTGGGCATAGGCCACGGAATCACTTTCGGCGATTCGACTGGCCTTCAGGTAAAATTCAATGGCGGCACGATTTAAAGCGGCGGGATAATTTCCAAAAAGATGATCGGCATTCACCCCACGGTACACATCGGATCGTGATTGACCCAACATATCCTTCAGAGATGTCATATCTTCCTGACTGAGAGTATTGCCGGTTTTCCCCAGAACAATTTCACCTTTGTCGGTGACGATCCCGCGTTTGGCGTTAAAATGGTCGTGCCTTTCGAGGCTGTCGCCATCCATCAGAGCGTCCATTTTGTAAACACCAAGCATGTTGCTCAATACTTTTTCCGGATCAGTGATGGGGTCGCCCGATGGTGATTGTTTATCCAGCAGGCGGTAAGCCATGCCCTCCATCTGCAGCTTTCCAAAATACCGAATCATGTTATCCGAAGGAATGGTCACCGCAAAAAATACCGGTCTTTTGGCATCTTTGTAATTGGTGGTGATGATATCGTGCACCACAAAATCCTTGATCATGATGATCGTTTCCTGACCGGTATTCGGATCGGTATAACGCCGGTGTTTCAGATTGTCTATCTCATCATTGGATTTGCTTATGACTAAAGGCGGGTCAGAATTTTTTAACTGCTTCACATACCAGGGAAGATTGACCAGAGAAAGATTTACAACCGTCACATCGGTACGGAATTTCTCCACCGCCTGCAGGTACCAGATGGGGAAAGTATCGTTATCGCCATTGGTGAAAATGATGGCATTTTCATCCAGGCCTGCCAGAATATTCCAGGCGTACTCGTAGGAAATTCTGTTTTCCGACCGGTCGTGCTGGAAATATTTTTGTTCAATGGGATTGGCCTGTAAAAGAGCAATAAAGATGAGCACAATAGCTGTGACTTTACTCATGCTGGTGAAAGGTACCTGAGTAATACCTGTGCGCCATTTCTGGCCAAGTTTCTGCAATGCGATAGCGCTTTTTCCTTCAGCACCCACCGCAAACCGCACCAGACTCGAAGCACCCAAACCAATAAAAATGGCAAAGAACAGGAAGGCTGCGAAATAGAAATAATCTCTTTCACGAACTTCGTGGTCTGAGAAGTTAAGCAGGAAAGTGAGAATTTCACCGTTGATCAGGTAGTTGACCACCGGAAGAAGAATCAGGGGCATTAAGCGACGGAAACCCTGAACCAGCCCAATGACTGCCAGCAGGAAGGGCCCCAGAACGGTAGAGGCAATGGCCAGAGTGCTTCCTTTGCTACCAAGGAAATAGAATTGGTTCAACAGGTAATCGTAATAGTATTGAAACTGAAAACCGTAAGATGCTTTACGCACACCATCCTGAAGCTTGGGATATTGTTCGCGGCGCAAAACCGACAAAAGAGTTTCGAAGTTTTCAGGATCTGTCTGGTTAATGAAAGGTTCAGGATTGGCCCCGGCACGAATCATCATCATCAGGTGAACGGTCAAGCCAATGAAAAACAAAGAGCTTCCCATGAGCACAAATTTTCGGTTTTGAAAGGTGCGCAACAGCACCAGAGCAAAATAAACCAGCAAAGCCCCAACAATAGTGGCGTTGTTTCTGATCATGGTTGAGCCCATAAAAATCAATAGGCCGGAGCTCATTAGCAGCAAGTCAAAAAGAGGCAGTTCCCGTTTTGAGGAAAAAATAATGAGAATAAAAATACCAGGGTAAACCAACAGGGTTCCAAGGTGAAAACCCACTCCCAGGCCCAAAAGATAAATGATTAGCAAGAGAAGCCTGTTGCTGCCGCTTTCATCTCGGTAGTCGTACCATTTAAGAGCCAACCAGGTTAGCGTTGCCAGCATAAAAGCCGACAGCCCATACACCTCCGCTTCAATTGCGTTATTCCAGAACGTTTCACTGAAAGCCAGGAACAAGGCTCCGACAATACCACCAATATGGGCTGACCAACGGGCATCCGGATGCATGCGCCTGCCCAGCTCCCAAATAACCAGATAGATCATCATAACGGCCAGGGCACTAAATAAGGCAGACATGAAGTTTATGGCCCAGGCTGTTCTCAGAGCGGGTTCACTAATGTCAGAATTTCCGAGCAGAATATCGAAAACACGCCCTACCAGGACATACAACGGTGTGCCCGGTTGATGAGGAACACCCACAATATGGCTGGTGGTAATAAATTCACCACAATCCCAGAAATCTGTCGTCGGGCCCAGAGTCATGAGGTAAACCACAAGAGTCAGAACAAAAACACCCGCTGCCACCAGGTTCTGGGGCCTGAGATACCATTTCTCGGTCAAAACAACACCTTTTCCGGTTAAAAAGATTTGCTGCAGAAAAAAACGTATTTTACCTGCAACAATTTAACACACCAAAAAGCAGGCAACAACAGCCCACTGTTCAAGTTCCCATCATTTTCCTGAATCGTCAGATCCGGCCCTGGAGCGATTGCGTTGTCCTGCCAAAAGCAAAACACCACCCAAAAGGCTGAAAATCACCTGAATGAGGTAAGCCACATCCTCCATGGCCACTACTTCAGAAGTGGCCAATCCACTGAAAACCAATAACTGAGCTGAGACCGACTCCCGTAACCCAATGCCATTAATGGTTATGGGCAGAATCAAACTCAGGGCAATCATCGGCACCAAGACCATCAACTGAACCATCTGTTCCCAACCAAGAGCCAAGCCCAAACCCAAGGCCACAATAATATGGGTGGCAATGCGCAGAAATTGGATCCCAACGCTGAAAAGGAAAATCATATTCAACCATTTCACCCTGGGGCGAAATTGAACCAGTTCAGAGCTGACATCATGAAGCCACCGGCCAGGTTTGACCCAGCCTCGCCCATTAAAAAACTCCGGAACCATTTGCCCCAGCCGGTTGGACAGGAGAATGGCCAGCAAAGCGACCAGAGCCACTGTTGCCGGAATAAGTAACAAAGCTGCTTTTGGCAGGGCAATACCCTGCATTGATGCCAAAACCAGAAAAACGACAGCCAAGCTGGTTAAAGCCGTCAACCCTATCAGTCGATCCAGAAAAGTGCTGCAAAATACGCCCAGAGCCCGGTTTTCCTTGCGACCCAGGTCAACAATTTTATAGGCATCGCCACCAATATTGGCCGGCAGAAAGTTATTAAAAAACAGTCCGACGAAATACAAGCGCCTCATTTCTGCTGCCGGAGTCTCAATTCCTGCCGTTTTGAGAATCCACGACCATTGCATAGCTCCTCCAACAGCGGAAATAGCATAAACAACAAAAGCTCCCCCCAGAATTCCCCAGTTAGGATTCTGGACTACTTTTTTGATTTCAGCAAAAGGCAAACGGGAAAATACAAAATACATGAGGGCGGAAGAAACAATGAGTTTGGCCAGAAAAACCAGGAAATCTTTCGTGCTGAATCCTAATCGATTAAAAACCGGTTTGAAAAAGCTCATTTGCTTCCACCCCGATGGCCACCGGCTACAACTCTTTCAAACAACTCCAGAGATTCTTTAACACAACGTTCCCAGCTGAATGTTTGAGCCCAGCGACGACAGGCATCACTTCTTTCCTGCCAAAGCTGTGAATCATTCAAAAGTGTCAGCGCTTCCCGGGCAAAAGCAGCTTCATCGCCATATGGGACCAATGAACCGGTTACACCATCCTGTACCGAATCTTTCAGACCGGGACGGTCGCTCGCAACCACCGGCAGACCGCAAAGATTGGCCTCGATAACCGTCAGCCCCCACCCCTCTTTGGGGCTGGGGTTCAAAAACACATGGCTATGGTGTAAAGTGCGTACCAATTCGTCCCAGGGCATGAATCCCCGGAATTCAACCAGAGAATCCAACCCCAGCTCGGTGCATAACTTTTGCAGCCTTTGTTCGTCAGGACCACGGCCCATGACCAGCATTCGGGCTTTCGGCATTTCTTTATGAATTAGGGCAAAAGCACGCAAGGCTACATCGATGCTTTTGTATTTGCGCAAACGGCTCCAGGTCACAACCAAGGGTGTTTCAGACCGTGCAGGCGGATTGTCCAGGTGGAAACGTTCGTGTTCAGTACCGCAGAATACGGTTTCGATTCGGCTGCCATCCATTCCCCGAGCCATGAGATCATCTCGTGTGGATGGGCTAATCACTTCGAAATTCACATCACCGTAAACTTTCGGGATCAGGCATTCAGCACCATAAACGTAGGTTGCTGCCAGAGGATTGGCTTCACGGTAAACCGTAGTCCCAAAAAGATGCGGCACAATGGCCACCATGGGGATTTTGCCTTTGTACAAGGGAGTGTAAAAAGGAATTTTATTGATGTCTTCAACAAGTAAATCGAACGAGTTTTTATTCAGATACTTATTGATAATTGGAGGCAGTGTGAAGTTTGCCACTGCCCAGTGTCCGTACCTGTGAATCCTGATGCCATCGATGGTTTCGTGCCGAGAGGCCCCTTTATAACCGCAGCAAAGCAGATCCACTTCGTGACCCGCGGCCACAGCCCCTTTCAAAATGTGATGCAGATGCAGCTCCGCACCACCCCCGAGAGGGTCGTTGATGTCACGCCAGTTGACTGCCAGGATTTTCAGGTCAAACCTCCGGCATGGGAGATGGCCCATCTTTGCGGGCGACCACTCCAATAGTGGGCGTTGTGTATAACGAAAGGCGGGTGCGTGCAAACAGTTGGCGCCATTTTCCTCCCAAACGGGCCAAAAACGGTACCGGTTCCGGGTGCATGGGCAACTTTTTACCCGTCCGGGTCAAAATGATTTTCCGAACGGCCCGGTACCACAACCCGGGAACCATCCAGTCACCATAGCTGCGAGTTACAGTCAGACCCTCAGCTTCAACCAGGTTTTCCAGTTCATCAATGGTGAACTCGGTTTCCCAACCGGCAAACCATTTATTGATCACAATGAGGAATCGTTTTCCCAGAGTGTAATAGTGAAAAGTCTGGGGCACATCGACCACCAGAGTGCCGCCGGGTTTCAGGATGCGAATGTTATCCCGCAGCATGGGCAATGGGTCACGGAAGTGCTCCAGCAAACCCTGATGAAAAACCACATCGAAAGTATTGTCGGCAAATGGAGAACCGGTGCCGTCACCACAAACCGGACTGACAGTCACTCCCGATAGGCCGGCAGCCTTGATGGTCAATCCCAGAGATCCGGGCACGTAATCAAGAGTCAAAACCTCAGCCCCGGCCCTGGCCAGAGCCACTGCATCACGTCCGGTTCCTGCACCCACTTCAAGCACACGTTTTCCCGTCAAATCGCCCAGACCGGTGATTTCCCGCACCAGGCGCCCGTCGGTTCCGTAAACATCATCCAGGTCGAGGGTATCAGCCTCTTCCCAGAATTTTTGCCAGTGCTCAGGTGTGGATGACCGCAAAACTATTCACCATCCGGGGTTTCGGAAGGTCTTTCGCCAGCCACCATATCTTCTTCGCTCATTGGCTTATAATTGGGAATGCCGTCGGGATAGATTCGATGAGCGGCGTTGTCCAAGACTCCGTTGACAAATTTCACAGCCCCTTCATCGCAGTAACGGCGAGTCAGTTCCAGAGCTTCGTTTATGACCACCCGCACGGGGATATCACGGCTGTGCAAAAGTTCAGCCAGTCCCAAAGTCAGAATAACCCGCTCCAAGACCCCAACCCGATCCGGGTTCCAGCTGCTGCTACTAATCAATTCTTTCAATTTATTGGTAATATCGATGCGGTTGAGCTGGATTTTCTCCATCAAGTCTTCCGCAAATTCGGTGGTATCCTGGTTGGATTCCCGCCGACCGAGCTGGTCGGACAGGGTCTCGGTAAGGCTGGCACCACTGATCAGGGAGGCATAAGATGCCTGAAGTACGATTTCGCGACCTTTTCTGCGTTTGCCCACGGGTCTTTTTCTCCTGTTCAGAGGCCTATTTTCCTGTCAAAGATCAGGATCCTGCACACCCTGGAACCAGGGTGGCGGATAACACAAAACAACTGGGGAAGATGCACACCTTCCCATGCCAAATATAGCTCAAATCCCCGTAAAATTCAAATCCCCATATTGTTCCGCGGAGAATGTAACATTCCCTCCCCCAGAGCGTGTTCTTTGGATTTTAGTGAGTTTTTTTCACAAATGTACACTAAAAAAAAGGGGCCGAAGCCCCTTTTTTCAATCAGCACATTCTTCGCGGAACGGCCTAGTACTTATACTCTTCAGGCTTGTAAGGGCCTTCAACCTTGACGTTGATGTAATCGGCCTGTTCCTGAGTCAAAACGGTCAGAACACCATTAAAACCCCGAACCATGTCGGCAGCCACTTCTTCATCCAGCTTTTTAGGCAAAACTTTCACAGTAATGGGTTCAGTTTTGGTATCAGCCCATTTTTTCTCGAACAGATACATCTGAGCCAGAACCTGATTGGCAAAAGACCCGTCCATAATGCGGGAAGGATGACCTGTGGCATTACCAAGGTTCACCAGCCGGCCTTCGCTCAACAAAATAATGAAGTCATCTTCATTGTTATTATCCCGAACAATTTTATGCACCTGGGGCTTCACTTCAGTCCAGCTGAATTTTTCCCGCAAACCAGCCGTATCGATTTCGTTATCGAAGTGACCGATATTGCAAACCACAGCTCCGCTCTTGAGAGCACTCATCATGTGCAGATCGCAGACGTTGGTATTGCCCGTGGTGGTCACAATAAGGTCAATAGTGTTCAGCAGAGCAGTGTTAACACCGTCAGCAGTACCGGTATTGACGCCATTAATGTACGGCGAAGCCACTTCATAGCCATCCATACAGGCCTGCATGGCACAAATTGGATCCACTTCGGATACCTTTACAATCATGCCTTCCTGACGCAGACTCTGAGCCGATCCCTTGCCCACATCGCCGTATCCCACAACCAGTGCTTTTTTGCCGGCCATGAGCATATCGGTGCCCCGTTTGATGGCATCGTTCAGGCTGTGACGGCAACCGTATTTGTTGTCGTTTTTGGATTTGGTCACCGAATCATTCACGTTAATGGCCGGAACCTTTAACTCTCCCGAGCCAACCATTTCAACCAGGCGGTGAACGCCGGTGGTGGTTTCTTCGGTAATGCCGTGAATGTTATCCAGCAGTTGAGGGTATTTGTCATGCACCATTCCTGTCAAATCGCCACCATCGTCAAGAATCATGTTGGCGTTCCAGGGAGTGCCGTCTTTCAGGATGGTTTGTTCGATGCACCACTCGCCCTCATCTACAGTTTGGCCTTTCCAAGCGTAAACGGCAGTTCCGCCAGCAGCAATGGCGGCAGCAGCATGATCCTGAGTGGAGAAAATATTACAACTGGACCAGCGAACCTCAGCACCCAGATCAACCAGAGTTTCAATCAGAACGGCTGTCTGAATGGTCATGTGAATGCAACCAAGAATGCGCGCATCGGCTAATGGTTTTGCATCGCGGTATTTGCTGCGAAGGGCCATCAGGGCTGGCATTTCTTTTTCGGCCAGCTGAATTTCCTTGCGACCGAAATCGGCAAGATTGATGTCGGCTACTTTATAGTCCTGTAATTTGGCGTCTTGTGCCATGGAGAATCTCCCTTTGTCCAGATTGATATTAATACTCCGTTCCGCCTTGAAAATAGAGGAATCGGACATTTTGGCAACCTTCAACTTGCATTTGGTGTAAGAATGAAGCTACATAAAAGCACCTTTCGGAGCCTGAGCATGCCCAATTGTCGGTTAATTCAGGGATTTCTTTAGCAGGAGCAACAACTATGGTTCGAATTCCGGGACTTCTTTCACTTCTTCTCATTCTCGTTCCTTTGGCCTTGGCCGAAGCCCCTCCCATTCAACCCACTTTTTACCCTGAAGTTGAAAGAATCATCGCTATTGGCGATTTGCACGGAGATTTTGAACGCACAGCTCAGGTTTTCCAAATGGCAAAAATTGTTGATCAGGATTTGCATTGGATTGCCGGGAACCTGGTGGTTGTTCAAACAGGTGACCAATTGGACCGCGGGGACCAGGAACAGGAAATTCTGGAATTTCTGGACCGTCTGCAAGACGAAGCCAAAGCCGCTGGCGGGGTTTTACACTTAATGAATGGCAACCACGAACTAATGAACGTGCGCCTGGATCTGCGATATGTAACCAAAGGCGGTTTTGCAGATTTTGACGATGCTGTGAATACTGATGCGCCCGATTCTCTGCTCCTGACTTATCCCGAAAATGAAAGGGCCCGTGTGGCCGCTTTCAGACCCGGCGGCCCCTACGCCAAACTCTTGGCCGAACACAATACTGTTTTGGTTATTGGTGAAAATGTTTTCGTACATGGTGGGGTCCTTCCCCATCATCTTGAATATGGACTGGAAAAGCTCAATCGTGATATTCAACTTTGGGTAGCCGGCGAGAACTCCCCCCCCGAAAACATTCACAACTCAAAAAGCCCCACCTGGACGAGAATTTACAGCGATGAGCCCAACGCTGATAGCTGCAAAATACTGAATGAGGTGTTGGGTAGATTGGGTGCATCGCGCATGATTGTCGGCCATACCATTCAGGATGAAGGAATTCAAAGCTATTGTGATCAAAAAGTCTGGTGCATTGATGCAGGCCTGGCTCGTTATTATGGTGGAAAAATCATGGCTCTGGAAATTGTGGGCGACCAAGTAAAAATCTTGAATTAACGGCAAGGAATAGCTTAGGTTTCGGGAAATCCTACCGAACTAATAATGAGAAGTATTCATTATTTTCCAGTAGGAGTACCAGTGGCCTCTTTGAAAAACACCAAGAATCAGAAGGAAACTAAATCTGATTATGCAATCCTGCTCACGTCTCTGGAGCACTTCTTTTCTGTGGCCTCATTTTACCCAATCAATCATTCTCAATGCAAAACCGCGTTGACCGACCTGCAACGTATAATTAATACCGTTATTGAACCAACGGATACCATTTTTCTGGAAGTGGAAAATGAAGGCATCAGAGTTCAGGGTGTTTTTCTTGATGAAACCCATTACGGGGCAAAGTCCCTTTTCGAAAATTTCGACATGCTGGGCATTTCGCAGCTCGAACTTCCCCGCCATGCTCCTATGAAAGACCTTCACCAAACCGTCCGCAGTCTGAATATCCTCAGACTGGAGGCCGACTCCGCCCTTCAGTTTCATGCTTTGGATTTCTCAAGCATTCCCGAGTCTGTTAAAGTTTTGCAAAGAGAATTTGGATGGGGTCATTTCAATCTGGAAAACAAGACTTCGTTGCACAAAAAACTTTCGGCCAACCTGAACCAGCTGGACAAACGAATTGAAAAACTTCCCTGGACCGCAGAGAAGAAAGAGAAGTTCCGCAAAAGGACTGAGGGTTTTCTGGTCAAGACCATTGAGCGAATGAATGCCGATTCAGAGTCAACCATGGCTCAATCGACCAGCAGCCGGCGCAAACTGGAAGATGTTTTGGTATTGGGCACAACAGCCATCAGTCATACCATTGGCAACATGGCGCCGAACGAAAGCAATTCGGGCATTAAAAATTTGTTTAGCCAAGCTGCAAAATCTTTGTCTTATTCCAGCGATTTTCAATCAGTGGTACTTATGCTTGATGTGTTACAGGAAGCAGCCGGGCTGAAAGCCCCCCCTTCTGAAGATGACCAAGCTGACGATTCAAACACATTCAAAAATGATGCCACAAATTATCAGCACACCGTGGCTGAATTAAAAACCAAAGTCATTCAAACATCGGTTGAAGCCTCAGAGTTTGTTGTTCCCAATATGAATAACTCTGAAGAGATGACCCCTGTGTATGTGCAAATGCTCATTCGCGGGTCACAAAAAAAATCTGACCCTGCCATTCGCAAACGCCTGGAAAAAATAATCGCCCCCCCATTATCTGAAATACAAAAAACCAACTTATTGCAAACAGTTTCGGACCTGATTCAAAATGGCGACCGAACTCCCATAGACAATCTGTTTCCACTGTTGCTGCCTGCCTTGGCCGAAAATGACAGTGTTAAATTTATCAAAGACATGGAATTTATTTTTCCTGAAGACCAACCGGAAAAGCTGGCCCTGGCTTGGCCTCATTTGGTCAGCCTCATGATCATGCCCAGTGTATTGTTCAACCAGGCATTGATTATTTTCCTGGAAAGAAAATTGGACCATTTGGGCCTGGAGGCAGCCCTTGAGGAAGCACACCGCCTGGATTTTCTACCCGTCGTGCAAAAGGGAAAACTGGGAACTTCTCTGATTCAGTCCAACACACCCGGGAGCCAACGTGCCTTATTGGCTTTGATGGATGGTAGGCGAAGCGAATTTATTGGTACCTGTATTCATGAGTTGAGAAGTCCTGGACAGGCACTCCAAAGTGACATCAGACTAACACAGCCTTGTCCAATGCGAAATGAGTCTGAACAAGAAGGTAGATTCTAACGCGAATTGAGTCTGAACAAGAAGGTAGATTCTAACGCGAATTGAGTCTGAAAGTAGATCAATCTGCCTAATAATCGTTCATGATCCAACAATGAAGAAGCTCATAAAACGAGAAGAACTTAAGCGTATTGAACAACGCAAACAATTTATGCAGGGAAGTTTCAGACAGGCACTCAAATTAGTGATCGACTGCTCTTGAGTGGGTTGCAGCCACTTCCAACTTGCAAAATCAATGGGCAATTCAAAATAGCCGAATAGCTGGATTTGGCCGATCAGAGACTGTCAGCGATCGACCTGATCGTATGGTCATTGCCAGATCAAGTACCGATTTATAAATCTAAATGCAAGGCGCCACGATGCTGCTATTGGCACTGTGCCTTGTTGCTTTGCCCGTAATAAAGAGGCAAGGTAATGTGATGGGTATGCTGGCAGTGGGCTGGTCTATATACCCGTCATCGGTGCTAAACTAGCTTAACGTAAGTATCCGTTCAGACCCCTTTTAAAATTTTGCCACAAAATCCACTAAAGCACACAGAATTAGCTAGTTTTAAGCCCTTTTTCGTGTTTTGTGAGGGTTCCGTGGCAAATTCAGTTAGGGGGTGTTAACAGTTACTAACGTAATGCCCATTAGCACTACGCAAATAGGTTCGTTAAGTTGCGTAGCTAAATGGATGTTCGATAATGATATTTTGACTACGGTCCGGGCCCGTCGATATAATATGTATAGGTACACCGATCAACTCTTGCAAACGTTGGATATAACGATCAGCCGCTGCGGGCAGCCCAGAATACACTGTTAGCCCTTCGGTAGACTCCAACCATCCATCCATTTGTTCATAGACTGGTTTACATTCTGACAGGTCATTTGCACCTGTTGGAAGATCAGTAATTTCTTCACCTTTAAAATCGTATGAGGTGCATATATTGACCTTATCCAACCCATCCATAACATCTAGTTTAGTCAAACAAATACCTGTCAGAGAATTTAAAAGTACCGCCCGGCGAACTGCAACAGCGTCAAACCATCCACATCGACGTGCCCTTCCCGTAGTGGCCCCGAACTCGTGGCCTTTTTTAGCAAGGTAAGCACCTGTATCATCAAA